>JBBSOT010000157.1:0-10583 GCA_038259455.1 Hyphomicrobiales bacterium
CTGGTGGTGCGCACGGTGGTGATGATCGGTTCGGCCGTGGTCGAGCAGCAGGTGATCGTGCCTGGCTTCTACTCGATGGTGCGGTGGCAGTCGTTCCGCCGGGTCATCGAACAGCCGTATGACTTCTACCAGAACGACTTTGCCGGCCGCATCGCGACCAAGATCATGCAGGGCGGCGAGGCGGTCGGCGACTTCATCGTCAATGTGCTGCAGACGATGTGGTCGTTCCTGACGTTCATGGTCCTGGCGATCTCGATCCTGACCGCCGTCGATCCGCTGATGGGCGCTGTGGTGACGTTGTGGTTCCTCGGCTATGCCGGCATCGTCTGGTTCCTGCTGCCGGAGATGCGGCGCGCTGGACGCGCCACGGCCGACGAGCGTTCGATCTTCAACGGCAGGCTGGTCGATGCCTTCACCAACATCATGTCGGTCAAGCTGTTCGACAGCGGCCGCCGCGAGCATGCTTATGTGCGCGATGGACTGGAGAATTTCCTCGCAGCCGTCGTCCGGCTTACCCGGGCGGTGACCACGGTGCGTTCGTCTGTCGCCACGATCAACGGCATCATGATGAGTTCGGTCGCAGCGATCTGCATCGTCAAGTGGACCGGGGGCGGCATCTCGACCGGCGCAATCGCCGCAGCACTCGGACTGGTGTTCCGGCTGAACCAGATGTCGGGCTGGATGATGTTCAACATCAACGGGCTGGTGCGCAATTATGCCACGGTGCAGGACGCCACGCGGACGATCTCTGTGAAGCCTGCCATCCGCGACGCTGCCGACGCCGCCACGCTGCCGCGCGCCAGGGGTGACATCCGCTTCGAGAATGTTTCGTTTCACTACGGCAAGGCCGGGGGAGTCATCGACAATCTCAACCTGCCCATCAGGCCCGGCGAGCGGGTGGCGCTGATCGGTCCGTCGGGGGCCGGCAAGACGACAGTGGTCAATCTGCTTCTGCGGCTGTTCGATATCGAGGCGGGGCGCATCCTTGTCGACGGCCATGATATCCGCTCGGTGACTCAAGCGTCGCTGCGCCAGCAGTTCGGCGTCGTCAGTCAGGATGCGATGCTGATGCACAGGTCCATCAGTGACAATATCGGATATGGCAAGGCGGGCGCCTCGCAGGCGGCGATTGTCGATGCAGCGCGGCGCGCATCGGCGGACGCATTCATCGCCGATGTCGTCGATCCACGCGGACGCAAGGGCTACGACGCGCATGTCGGGGAGCGCGGCGTGAAGCTCTCGGGCGGCCAGCGACAGCGAATCGCCATCGCCCGGATGATGGTGAAGGATGCACCGATCCTCATCCTCGACGAGGCCACGTCGGCACTCGATTCGGAGGTCGAGGCGGCAATCCAAGATAATCTCTACCGGCTGATGGAAGGGAAAACCGTGATCGCCATCGCACACCGGCTGTCGACCATAGCGGCCCTCGACCGCCTGATCGTGCTCGATGAGGGCAGGGTGGTGGAAGAGGGCACGCATGAGAGCCTGCTTGCCAGGGGCGGCCTCTATGCCCAATTGTGGAAGCGCCAGTCGGGCGGCTTTCTGGGCGACAGGGTGGCAGCCGAATAGAAAACCTGAAGAGGCGTTCTTGTCTACACGCATGTCCTCCATGTGGCCGGGGTTACCGGCCGATTCAGGGCTTGATCTGCTCGGCCACGAAATTCTTGCCGAAAAAGCGGCAGCGCTCGGCCGGGCTGGCGCCAAGGCAGAGGCCAGCCTGCAGAGGCTGCATGACAACCAGAAAGACGAAGCGTTGCTTAAGGCTGCAGCCGAGGCCGTGCATGCCTATTTCATACAGCGCGAGCTCTGCGGCCTGCGGCGGCATGATTCCGTGATCCGTGATCTCGCCATTCCAAGGGCGGTTCTGGTCAGGCTCGGCGCACGGTGAATTGGCGAAAGGCCGGCGTTCAAGCGCAAGCCGGCGGCGCGCAAACCGGGCATCCTTGCCGGCGCCGCGACAATCTGCCCTTCCCCTCGCAGGCGACTGGACAAAATGGGGCTTCGCGCATAAACCAAACTCGAAAATGCCGGGAAATTGGCCGGCCGTTTGCCGTTTGCAACCGGTTGGAACAAGCGAGCGGGGATAACCCGCCACCGGTTTGATGAGGTGAAAGGACCGAAGTGCCGTGAGCGCAACTGAAACCCACGACCCCAATCGCCGCGACTTTCTGTACATCGCAACCGGCATGGCAGGCGCTGTCGGCGCCGCAGCCTTCGCCTGGCCATTTATCGACCAGATGCGTCCGGACGCCTCGACGCTGGCGCTGGCGACGATCGAAGTCGATGTGTCGGCTCTTGAGCCAGGCATGTCGTTGACGGTCAAGTGGCGCGGCAAGCCGGTTTTCATCCGCAACCGTACCCCTGAGGAGATTGAGGCCGCCAAGGGCGTGCCGATGTCGGAACTCAAGGACCCACTGGCGCGCAATGCCAATATCGACGCTTCCGCATCGGCCACCGATCTCGATCGTTCGGCGGGCGAGGGCAAGGAAAACTGGCTGGTGATGGTTGGCGTGTGCACGCATCTCGGTTGCGTGCCGCTCGGCCAGGCGGGCGAGTACAATGGCTGGTTCTGTCCATGCCATGGCTCGGTCTACGATACGGCTGGTCGTATCCGCCAAGGCCCGGCGCCTGAAAACCTTCCGGTGCCGACCTTCGCGTTTACGTCCGACACCAAGATTACCATCGGTTGAGGCAGAGGGAATTTATCCAATGAGCGGTGGTCACTCTACCTACACGCCTTCTTCCGGACTCGGCCGCTGGGTCGACGCGCGCATGCCGCTGCCTCGGCTGGTGTACGATTCATTCGTCGCCTATCCGGTGCCGCGCAATTTGAACTATGCCTATGCGTTTGGCGGCATCCTTTCGATCATGCTGGTCTCGCAGATCCTGACCGGCGTTGTGCTGGCGATGCATTATGCGGCCGACACCGGGCTGGCGTTCCAGTCGGTCGAGAAGATCATGCGCGACGTGAATTCCGGCTGGCTTCTGCGCTACCTGCATTCCAATGGCGCCTCGATGTTCTTCATAGCCGTCTACATTCATATCTTCCGTGGCCTCTATTACGGTTCCTACAAGGCGCCGCGCGAGCTTCTGTGGATTCTCGGCTGCATCATCTACCTGTTGATGATGGCGACGGGATTCATGGGTTATGTTCTTCCATGGGGCCAGATGTCGTTCTGGGGCGCTACCGTCATCACCAGCTTCTTCACGGCCATCCCGCTGGTCGGCGAATGGATACAGCAACTGCTGCTCGGTGGTTTTGCTGTCGACAACCCGACGCTCAACCGCTTCTTCTCGCTGCACTATCTGCTGCCCTTCATGATCGTCGGCGTTGTCATCCTGCATGTGTGGGCGCTGCATGTGGTGGGGCAGACCAACCCGACCGGCATCGAGGTGAAGTCGAAGACGGACACCGTGGCCTTCACGCCCTACGCGACCATAAAGGATGCGTTCGCGATGGTGGTGTTCCTGCTGGTGTTTGCCTACTTCGTCTTCTACCTGCCGAACTATCTCGGTCATCCGGACAACTACATCATTGCCGATCCGCTGAAGACGCCGGCGCATATCGTGCCTGAATGGTACTATCTGCCATTCTACGCGATCCTGCGCGCCATCACGTTCAACATCGGGCCCATCGATTCCAAGCTTGGTGGCGTCTTGGCCATGTTCGGCGCCATCGCGGTGCTGTTCTTCGTGCCTTGGCTCGACACGTCGAAGGTTCGCTCGGCCGTCTACAGGCCCTGGTACAAGCTGTTCTTCTGGCTTTTCGTGGTCAACGCGATCTTCCTTGGCTGGCTTGGCTCCCGTCCTGCCGAAGGCTCCTACGTGATCATGTCACAGCTGGCGACGCTTTATTATTTCGGCTTCTTCATTGTCATCATGCCGTTGCTCGGGCTGATCGAGCCGACACGCCAGCTACCGAATTCGATCTCCGAAGCGGTGCTTGCCAAGAACCGGGTGGGTGGTGCCAGCCATCCGGCAGGTGCTGTCGCTGCGCCTGAGACCAAAGGTTGATTGGACGAGAATCTTGAGAGGAATTCTACACATGAACAAGATTCTCAGCGTTCTGGCTGCAGCAGGGTTTGCCGTGGCCGGCGCGACCGGGGGCGCCATTGCAGCGGAGGAAGCGCACAATGCTGCCGAGCCGACGCATTTCCCGATCCACAAGCCGACCCAAGAGAACTGGAGCTTTGCAGGACCCTTTGGCACGTACGACAAGGGGCAGTTGCAGCGCGGCCTGAAGATCTACAAGGAAGTCTGCTCGGCCTGCCACTCGATGGACCTGGTGTCGTTCCGCACGCTGGAGCATCTCGGCTATTCCGAAGCGCAGGTGAAAGCGCTTGCCGCCGAGTACACCATCCAGGACGGGCCCAACAATGACGGCGAGATGTTCGAGCGTCCGGGCATTCCGTCCGACCATTTCCCGTCGCCGTTTCCCAATGCGATCGCCGCGGCAGCTGCAAACAATGGCGCAGCACCGCCTGACTTGTCTCTTATGGCGAAGGCGCGTGGCGTCGAGCGCGGGTTCCCGACTTTCATCTTCGATATCTTCACGCAATATGCGGAAAACGGACCCGACTATATCCATGCGCTGCTGACCGGCTATGATGAGGAGCCACCGGAAGGCATGCAAATTCCGGAGGGCACCTACTACAACCCCTACTTCATCGCCGGCAAATCGCTGGCCATGTCGCCGCCGCTTGCCGACGACGTGATCACCTATGATGACGGGACCCCGCAGACGGTGGACCAGTATTCGCGCGACATATCCGCCTTCCTCATGTGGACGGCCGAACCGCATCTCGAAGACCGCAAGAAGACCGGCTTCGTCGTGATGGTGTTCCTTCTGCTGTTCGGTGGCCTTGTCTACCTGACCAAGCGCAAGGTCTGGAGCGACACCGCTCACTGAGACGTCGAAAATTCGAGAAATGGCAAAGGGCGCCTGGTGCGCCCTTTTCTTTTGCGGCATGTGGCTTCAGAACTAGACGGAAACGGGGCACGGTTCATGAACTCATCGCTTGAAGAGACCTTGTTGTCTTCGATCCGCAATATCCCGGATTATCCCAAGCCCGGGATCATGTTTCGAGACATTACGACGATGCTTGGAAATGCCGGCGCTTTCCGCCGCGCCATTGACGAACTGGTGCATCCCTATGCCGGCCTGAAAGTCGACAAGATCGCCGGGATCGAGGCGCGCGGGTTCATTCTAGGGGGCGCAATGGCACACCAGCTTTCGGCGGGTTTCATCCCGATCCGCAAGAAGGGCAAGCTGCCGCACGAGACCGTTCGCGTCGCGTACAGCCTGGAATATGGCATCGACGAAATGGAGATGCACAAGGACGCTGTGAAGTCCGGCGAAAAGGTGATCCTCGTCGACGACCTGATCGCCACCGGCGGCACTGCGGAGGGAGCGGTGAAACTGCTTCGGCAAATGGGCGCCGATATCGTGGCGACCTGTTTCGTCATCGACCTGCCTGACCTTGGCGGCCGAGCCAAGCTCGAGGCGCTTGGCGTGAGCGTGCGCACGCTGGTCAGCTGTAGCGGTCACTGAAGACCAGCGATGCAACCGGCAGGGGTTGCAGGCTGGCGCCGAGAGCGGCGATCGCGCCGCCGGGTCAGACGCTGACCGCGCGGCGGCTCATTCGGCCTCGACCAGAACCCCGCTGTCGAACTGCATGACCTTATCGCCGGTACTGTCGAACGCCTCTCCGCTGACGGTGAGCACGCGCCATCCCGGCCGTTTCGAGAGAGCGCGGTGATTGAGGGCTTTGCGCGTATAGGAGACGGTTTCGCCAGCATAGACCGGCTTCAGCCATTTCAGGTTTCTCAAGCCGGGCGACGGTCCGAACACTGGCCGCGGGCCAGGTCCATCCCACTCAACAATCGAGCCGGCCAGTCCGGTGGCGATGTTGAGCTTCATCCAGACGGCGGCCGTGTGCCAGCCCGAGGCGCAAAGCTTCTTGAATACGCTGCCGGCGGCAGCGTGTTCGTCAAGGTGAAAGGGCTGTGGATCATATCTGCGGGCGAATGCCTTGATCGCATCCGCATCGAATGTGTACGAGCCAAGGTCGATTGTCCTGCCGATTGCGAAATACTCGTCCAGGGTCATGCAGCGGCACCGGAATCGCGTTTCAGGAACATGATCGTGTTCTCCTGCTCGAAAACGCTGACGCCATGCTGATTCAGCATCTCCGAATGAAGTGTGACGAGCCCGAGCGCAGGCCTCGATCTTGAGATGCGGGTTGCGATGATCTTCAAACGCGCGGTCAGTTTGTCGCCAGCCAGAACCGGATGCTTCCACTTGACGTAATCTATGCCCGGGGCGCCCTGGCAGGTGGAGTCGAGCAGCATGCCATCACAAAGGAGCCGCATGAACATGGCGCAAGTGTGCCAGCCCGATGCCGAGAGCCCACCCAGAATGCTGGCCTTGCCGGCGGCTTCATCGAGGTGCATGGGCTGCGGATCGAACTCGCTGGCGAACGCCATGATTTCTTCCGCGGTCACCTTCCTGGTGCCGAGATCGATCGAGGCTCCTGCGACGAAGTCTTCGAAGGCCCATTTGCTTGCTGGCATGGTCGTTCCTGTTCAGCCTTGCACCATATTGATGATAGCCGCGCCACCGACAGGCCAAGCGACCCGGATTCAGAGCCACCCCTTGCGGCGGAAGAACCAGAACGGCAGCACGGCGGATACGACCATCATCGCCAGTGCGAAAGGATAGCCGAACAGCCATTTGAGTTCTGGCATGAGTTCGAAGTTCATGCCGTAGATCGAGGCAACGAGCGTCGGCGGCAAAAACACCACAGCGGCGACGGACACGATCTTGATGATGGCATTCTGCTCGATGTTGATCATGCCCAGCGTGGCGTCGAGCAGGAAGTTGATCTTCTGCGTCTGGAAAGAGGCGTGATCGCTGAGCGAGAGTATGTCACGCGACAATGTCTTGATGCGCGAGCGGATATCCTTGGAATTCTTTTGCTGAACGGTGGCGTTGGCCAGGAAACCTGACAGGCGCTGCAGCGTGAGCAGGCTGTCCTGAATCTTGGACACGAGATCCTCCTTGCGACCGATCTGGCGAAGGACCAGCTGGAACCCCCGGTCGCGCTTGGACGCCTTCTTTTCGGCGGGATGGAATATGTCGTGCGAGATGGTGACGACCTCGCTGCTCGCTCTCTCAAGAACGTCGGCCAAACGGTCGACGATGGCTTCGAGCAGAGCCACCAGGATCGTTTCGCCGCTGTTGCAGCCTGTGTCGACCTTTTCGGCGCGCAGCGGAAATGTCTGGAAGGCGCGAGGCTCGTGGTAGCGCACCGTGACCAGCCGGGTTCCGGCGAGCACGAACGTCACCGGCGACATCTTCGGCCGGTCGCCATCGGCATGCGCCGGCAGCGTGGCGGTCATGATGTATGCGCCGTTCTCAACATAAAGGCGCGAGGAGATCTCGATCTCTTCCATCTCTTCAAGCGAGGGGATGGAAACACCTATCCAGTCCTCGACGGCGGCATCCTCTTCCTTGGTCGGCGAGAAAAGATCGACCCATACAGCGCGATCCCTGCAGGCCGCAAAATCGTCGGCGACGCGCAACCGTTCGTTCTCGATCACGAACGTTCTGATCATTGCAGGCCTCCTTGCTCGGCGGGACACTCCGGGGTCGGCGTGTCAGAAAGGTTTCCAAGAACTACATGCGGTGAAGCCATGGCGCCTCAGGCAGTCTGCCAGAAGTCTGATGGCATCGTGGCACGCGCTGACGAGTGAGACCCTAGGTATTGAAGCGGAACAGCAGCACGTCGCCGTCCTGAACCACATACTCCTTGCCTTCATCGCGTGCTTTGCCGGCCTCCTTGGCAGGAACCTCGCCGCCAAGCGTCACGAAGTCATTGTAGGCGATGGTCTGGGCCCGGATGAAGCCGCGCTCGAAGTCGGTATGAATGACGCCTGCGGCCTGCGGAGCCTTTGTCCCGCGACTTACCGTCCAGGCGCGCGTCTCCTTGGGGCCGACGGTGAAATAGGTGATCAGGTGGAGCAACTCGTAGCCGGCGCGTATCAGCTTGTCGAGGCCGGGTTCCTCAAGCCCGAGATCGGCAAGGAATTCCTGGGCTTCCTCGTCGGGAAGCTGGGCTACCTCCGCCTCGATGGCGGCCGAGATGACGACGGTTTGCGCACCCTGGCCGGCTGCCATCTGCTCGACGGCGCGGGTGTGGTCGTTGCCGGTGGCCGCGTCGGCTTCCGAAACGTTGCACACATACAGCACGGGGTGAGAGGTCAAAAGGTTGAGACCCTGCAGGATTTCCAGATCCTCTGCCGCAATACCGTCCAGCAGGATGCGGGCTGGCTTGCCGCCCTGCAGCAGGTCCAGCGCCTGCTCCATCATGGGCAGGACCGTGAGCGCTTCCTTGTCCTTGCTGGCGGCGCGCTTGCGAAACTGGGCGACGCGACGCTCCAGACTGTCGAGATCGGCCAGCATGAGCTCGGTTTCCACCGTCTCGGCGTCAGCGACAGGATCGATCCGGCCCTCGACATGGGTAATGTCGTCATCCTCGAAGCAGCGCAGCACGTGGACGATTGCATCGACCTCGCGGATATTGGCGAGAAACTGGTTGCCCAGCCCTTCGCCCTTGGATGCGCCACGCACCAGACCGGCAATGTCGACGAACGAAATGCGCGTCGGGATGATTTCCTTCGACTTGCCGGCAGCCGCCAGCTTCTTCAGCCGCGGATCGGGTACGGCGACTTCGCCGGTATTCGGCTCGATGGTGCAGAACGGATAATTGGCGGCCTGAGCCGCTGCCGTTCTGGTGAGCGCGTTGAAAAGCGTCGATTTGCCGACATTGGGCAGGCCGACGATGCCGCATTTGAAACCCATGATTCGTGAAGTCCTGTGTCGAGATCAGAATTTGATCCGGCTATGGGCGACGGGGCGTGCCATCGTCAAGCCAATGATCGAGGAGACGGGACCGAGCACGGCCCGCCGTTAGCTTATTTCTTGCTGCCAAACAGTTTCTTCAACAGTTCTGCCATTGGCCCTCCCTCAGGCAGCTTGGCTGCCGGCGGCTGCGTGCGGGCCTGGCGAATGTGGCTCTGCTTCCTGGGCGCCGGCTTTGCAGTCTCATCAACGCCGCCACCCTTAACCGCCAGCACGATCTTGTTCATCAAGCCGGGCTCATCGCCCTTGACGATCAGACCGGCATTGTCAGCAAGACTTTCGAGCAGCGGTTCGAGCCAATCAAGGTCGGCCTTGGCGAAGTCGCCCAGCACATGATGCTGCACCATCTCCCGGACGCCCGGATGCCCGACCCCAATGCGCACGCGGCGATAGTCGCGGCCTATATGGCCGTCGATGGAGCGTATGCCGTTGTGGCCGCCGGCGCCGCCACCGGTCTTGATGCGCAGCCTGCCCTCTGCCAGGTCGATCTCATCGTAAAAGACAGTCAGGTCCGCCGGTTGCAACTTGTAGAAGCGCAGCGCCTGTCCGACGGATTGGCCCGAATTGTTCATGAAGGTCTGCGGCTTGACGACGACGATCTTCTCGCCCTCGATCTCGCCCTCCGATACCAGGCCCTGGAACTTCTTCGACCAGGGGGAAAAGGAATGGCGGCGGACGATTGCGTCCGCCGCCATGAACCCGACATTGTGCCGGTTATTGGCGTATTTCGTTCCCGGATTGCCGAGACCTGCAAACAGCAGCATCGTGGCGGCCCTCCTGGCGCGACCCGTGGATTACTCCTTGGAGTCGGCCTCGGCTTCGTCTTCGGTCTCTTCTGTCTCCGCGTCCGCGGCTGCCTCCTGGGCGGCTTCGTCAGCTTCCGACTTCATGGCGGACGATCCGGCTACGGTCGCGATGGTGAAGTCGCGATCGGAGATCACCGGCGTGATGCCTTCCGGCAGCGTCACCGAAGAAATATGGATCGAATCGCCGATGTCGGTACCGGTCAGATCGATGGTGATCGATTCCGGGATCGCGTTGGCGGGGCAATGGAACTCGACTTCGTGGCGCACGATATTGAGCACGCCGCCGCGCTTCAGGCCCGGTGACAATTCTTCGTTGATGAAATGCACGGGGACGTTGACGTTGACCTCGGTGTTCTTGCCGATGCGCAGAAAATCCACATGCAGAGGAAAATCCCGGACCGGGTCAAGCTGATAGTCCTTGGGAAGGACCTGGATCTTCTTGCCGCCGACGTCGATGGTTGCGACCGTGGTCAGAAAGCCACCGCCGTGGATCTTGTAGAAGATTTCCTTATAGGAGAGCGCAATAGCCAGGGGAGGCTGTTTGTCGCCATAGATGACTGCAGGCACTTTGCCGTTGCGGCGAACTGTGCGGGCGGACCCCTTACCGACCTGTTCGCGTGCTTCGGCCTTGAGCTCGTAACTAGCGTTGCTCATGGCATTTCCTTTTCGTTTCAAACTGGAGCCGCTCGCGGAAAGCCTTAACTTGGCGCAAACGTCGAAAGCCGCCGGATAGGCGGCCTTCCGCCGCGTTGCCTCCAAGGGTGTCTACGCGGGTGGCGGTGCTATAGCGGAACGTTCCTGCTGGCGCAAGGCAGCTGTACCGTGCCTTCCAGCGCTGTCGGCATTGGAGC
>JBBSOT010000158.1:0-10545 GCA_038259455.1 Hyphomicrobiales bacterium
GAAACCGACGCCTCGCCAAGGACTTCGAAAACTCCATCGAAAGCGCAACCGCCTGGCTGTTCATGGCGTCCGTACAACTCATCAACCGGAAACTCGCAAGGGCCTGCAATTAAACGATATCATTATGAGTCAGACTCTGAGCTTCAGGCCGTGAATTCCAAGACTGCTCGCTGTGATAATAGCTGAACGAGAGCCACAAAGAGGCTGCACCGAGTGCGTGCCACACGGCGTGGCCCTGAAGCAGACTCTCGGGGGCACAAACGACGCCATTTTGATCCAGTATCCAGAAGCCGAACGCGACTGTCGTCGCGAGAACGCCGCCCAAATAGTAGGAGAGCCGCGCGCCGCGTCGCAGCGGGCGTGCAAACGCGAGTTCGACCAGGATGGCAAGGATCAGCAACACGGCAAAAAGCCAGCGGCGCACCTCGGGTAGGAGGACGAGCACAACGGTCAGCATAATGCACAGCGCGGCATACAAGGCGATTGCGCGCTCATCGGGGATGCGGCGCCAGCGAGCCAGCGCGCGAACGAGCAGGAACGAGCCGACAAGATACATGCCGAGCACATCGAGAAACTGGCCCCACAATGTGAGTGTGGCGTGCAGCAGCGCCGAGCCAACCCCGACTGTGATTGCCGTCAAACCCAGCACGCGTATCGTCAGCGGGGACATCGCCGACTGCTCTTTGGGCGTGCCAGCGGTGATAATCATCACGAAACCAATAAGCACGTATCCGAAAGATGACCAGCTGTTGGCGGGCTGTAGAACCAGCGCGCCGGTGCGCGGCAACTCGCAGAAGCACCGCGTCGCGGTACAGGTGGCGGGCTCATAGGCTGCCCAGTTCGGGCCCATTGCCGACAGCGCGGCGACAACGCCGAGCGCAGCCAGCGCTGTGAGCGACAGAGCGCCTGCGATTGATCGCGCAGAGATTTTCGGTGCCATGCCCGTCCCTCGGATGTTCGCACAGTCGACCAACGAAAACGCGCTTAAATCGAGATGTGCTGGGCCATGTGGGAAGGCTAACCCGCCCCGCGTCCGCATTCCACCCCCAAGCCGTCCCTTCGGACGCTAGCCCTTCAGCATCCTGGATACACGGGTCCCCCTACGGACATCGCACTTCAACGCCGCGTCAGCATCCATCCGTTCTCAGGCGGACGCAGCTCTTGATGCTCGCGAGAATGTTCGCGGAATTGCTTTTTCGAGGGACGGTCGCGTATAGGATCGTCATTCGCAAGGACCCGGTGGAAATCCGGGTGGCTATTCCGGCCGCCAATCCGCCGGACAACGACACGCACCAACTTCCAGCGCACTATCCTGTGCAATGTGCCCTGTTGTGGATATTCAATGACATTCGATCTTCTCGCCTATCGCCGCCAGTGGTTCACTGACGGCCCTGCCGCCCGTCGTGACATCCTGGCCGGCATCGTTGTCGCGCTTGCCCTAATTCCCGAGGCAATCGGCTTTTCCATCATTGCAGGTGTCGATCCCAGGGTCGGCCTCTATGCTTCGGTGGCGATCGCGATGACAATTGCGCTGATCGGCGGCAGGCCCGGCATGATATCGGCGGCCACCGCCGCTGTGGCGGTGCTCGTCATCCCGCTGGTGCGCGACCATGGTGTCGAATATCTGTTCGCAGCCACGATCCTGATGGGTCTGATCCAGATCATTGCCGGCGCGCTGCGGCTCGATCTCGTCATGCAGTTCGTGTCCCGGTCGGTCATCACTGGCTTTGTCAACGCGCTCGCAATCCTGATCTTCATGGCGCAGCTGCCGCAGCTCACCAACGTTGGCTGGCAGACCTACGCCATGGTCGCCGGCGGCCTCGCGATCATCTACGGCTTCCCCCGCCTCAACAAAACCCTGCCATCGCCACTGGTCGCGATCCTGGTCCTGAGCGCGATCAGCATCGGTCTGGGTTTGCCAGTCAACACGGTCGGCGACATGGGCAAGCTGCCCGAAGGACTTCCGAGCCTCGTTCTGCCGCAGGTGCCGCTAACGCTCGACACGCTGCGCATCATCCTTCCCTACTCGCTGACCATGGCCGCAGTCGGCCTGCTGGAGTCGCTGCTGACCGCGCAGATCGTCGACGACATGACCGACACGGACAGCAACAAGCGCCGGGAATGCGCTGGCCAGGGCGGCTCGAACATCGTGTCGGCGCTGTTCTGTGGCATGGGCGGCTGCGCCATGATCGGACAGTCCGTCATCAACGTGACCTCCGGCGGGCGCGGGCGGCTGTCGACCTTCGTCGCCGGCGCCTTCCTGCTGTTCCTGCTGGCCGTTCTCGGCCCCTATGTCGGACGCGTGCCGATGCCGGCGCTGGTGGCGGTGATGATCATGGTTTCGATCGGCACCTTCAGCTGGAACTCGGTTCCGAATTTGCGCCGTCATCCGCCAACATCGTCCGTGGTCATGCTCACCACCGTCGTTGTCGTCGTCGCCACTAGCGACCTGTCGCTTGGCGTTCTCGCGGGTGTGCTGCTTTCGGGCATCTTCTTCGCCGGTAAGGTGCAGCGCATGTTTTCGGTCGAGCGCGAGGTGACAAGCGATGGTGAAAGCGCGACCTATCGCGTTGCGGGCGAGATCTTCTTCGCCTCCGTCGAGCGCTTCACCAAGGCATTCCAGGCCGAAGACAGCGC
This sequence comes from Hyphomicrobiales bacterium, assembly GCA_038259455.1. Lineage (GTDB taxonomy): Bacteria > Pseudomonadota > Alphaproteobacteria > Rhizobiales > Rhizobiaceae > CAMYMG01. The sequence goes on from JBBSOT010000158.1 coordinate 2,638, forward strand.
GCGGCGGGTGCGCATCGACGTCACCGGCGCACACTTCTGGGACATCTCCGGAGTCGGAGCGCTCGACAAGATCGTCGCGCGCCTGCGGCGGGATGGGCGCGAGGTCGAGGTGATCGGCTACAACCGCGCCAGCGCCGACATCATCGACCGCTTCGCCCTCCACGACAAAACGGGTGTCGAAATGGGGCTTGCTCCGCACTGAGTTTGTGAAGACCAGCACCGGAACGGCGACCGAAGCAGCCTGTTGAATACGCATGAATGAGGCCAACGGGTGCTGGCCAGTCTTGCACCGTGCAAGACCGGATCAGCGTCACGTGGTAGCCGGCTGCCGCGCCAAAGTGCGATAGATGGTCGGCCGTGACACCTTGAACACCTCCGACAGGTCGCTGATCGAATAGTCACCGGTGTCGAACATCCGGCGCAGCTCCTTGCTCTGCATCCGAGACAGCTTCGGCTGCTTGCCCTTCAGCTTTCCCTTCGCCTTGGCCACCGCCATGCCTTCGCGCGTGCGCATGCGGATCAGATCGCTTTCGAACTCGGCGAAGGTCGCGAGGATGTTGAAGAACATCTTACCCATCGGGTCGGTGGGATCGTGGACGGTCGAACCCAGCTGCAGCTTTACGTCCCGCTTCATCAGCTCATCGGCAATGCCGCGTGCGTCAGGGACTGAACGGGCGAGCCGATCAAGCTTCGGGACCACCAGCGTGTCGCCAGCGCGGACCGCGGCGAGCGCTTGATCGAGGCCAGGCCGCAGCCGATTGGTGCCAGTCAAACCGTGATCGGTGTAAATGCGATCCTCAGTCACGCCGAGCTTCAGCAGCGCCTCGCGCTGGACCGTTAGGTCCTGCTTATCCGTAGAGCAGCGTGCATAGCCGATGGCGATCCCAGTCATAGTCTAATCCGTACGTTTAGCCGCCCTTCAATGCAAACATCATCGTACCACTGATATGAGACTCGCGTCTCAGGAGCGTTGTCGGTCTCAAATTTGAAGCAGCAAGGCGGCGAACGCAAGCCGATCCCCTATCGTTCACGATCAGCGGACCGCGTCTGCCCCCTGATGCGCATAGCCGGCTAGAAGGCAGGGTAGTCGATATTTGGGCTGCAGAAGCAAAGGGTGCACACAAGGCCTCCAATCATCGTTTAACTATTCGACCTTGCTGCCGCTGATTGAGACGCACGCCAACGTGTGACAAACGCAATGACCACCACCAGCAACATGCATCCGATGCCAAGGAGGGAAAAGGTTGCAGCTTCCAGCTCGTAACGCGGCGCGGCTTTTGTCACTAAAGCATAGCCGGCCATACCAAATGATAGAGCGACAACCACCCAGCCAACGCCACGGCGGTACTTCCGTGCACGGCCCATGTCTTCATGATGAGCGATGAGACGCGTTACTATCAAGCTATCGGCCGTGTCCGTCAGAATCATGCCTCCGGCGAAGGCAGCGGCAACCCAGATTGCGCCCGTGATGCCATTTTCCGCGGCCGCCGCCGCGCCCCAGGCTGCTGCCTGTGTCGCTGTATCGAAAACCATGCCGAAGATCATTCCGACGAACACCACTGCAAGCGGGTGCGAGCTTGATCTGAGGAAACGCGGCACCAGTGCGACGCGCCAGCCAACCGGCCGGTACTCCTGACTTCGAAGGGCATTCAGGTTGAGAATGCCGACAGCCAACAAAAGGCCGATAACTGCCCAATCGACAGCGCTGAGAACCCATTCGGGAATAGTCATTGTCCCCGCAACCAATGCGACGCCGATTGCGACCACCGCAACCGACAGGCTGTGGCCAACAGCGAACAGAGCCCCGGTCCATCGCGCCCAGGCAGGCCTTTCATCGACGGCACGGAAGGTCAGATTGTCGATGACCACAATATGGTCAGGATCGAGCCCGTGCCGCAAACCGAGCAGAAAGATCAGGAAAAGCGCCATGAAGTCATTGGTAGCTATCATTGTCATTTGGTTTGCTCGCGCTGTGCCAATCGCGAAAGTCGGCGCGGCAGATCGGTAGAGATGCGTTTCAGAGCAAAGGGCTGAGCCTTCTTCCACGCCCGGCATTCGGCCAACGTCCGGCCACACCCGACGCACCAACCGGTTGCTGCATCGAACACACAGACGTCGATGCAGGGGGACTTCATGCCCGTACCCGCATGTCGAGCAGCCCGGCGCCGCCATCCTCGTCGCCCCACGCAAGCATCGTGCCCGCATCGTTCCATGCGAGCGCGCTAATGCCGGCACTTCCTGGCTCGTCGACAAACACGAAGTGGTCGTCGTCGATCCTCGCAAGAACAACGGCGCCATCAGCATAGCCGACCGCGAGTACATCCTCGACCGGATGAAACGCGACCATTGTCACCAGCGCTCCACGTGCGCCGGTCAAATGGGGCTTGCGTCCCATCGGCCCGGTCTTGCCATCGAATGGCCATAGGATCACCCGCGCATCGCCGCTGGTCGCTAGCCATTTGGCACGCCTGTCCCATGAAAAGCTGCGCGTTTTGGCGCGATAGCCGCTCATCGCCATGTCGGCACCGATTGGCAGGCGCCATCCGTGCAGGCCAAGTTCCTGGGTCGCGGTGACGAGATAGCCACAATCCGGGCTGAGCGTGCAAGCGAGGTGAGAACCTGCCCATTTCAGCGCAACCCTGCTGCTCGCTGCCGCCCTGGGGTAAAGCAGTGCGGCACCACCATAATGCGACACCGCGAGCCGGAGACCTTTTGCATCGAGCGCGATGCCGCCGACCGTGGAGGGAAAGGTGTAGGCGTGCGATGGTCGAACTGCGCCGGTTAACCATACCGTGGCTGTTGTCCCGGCTGCCGCGACGAACAGTTTCGATCGCGCACTGGCAACGATGCTGCCGACCCAGTCGCGCCCGAAAGCGCCCAACTCGGTGATTGTCGCGTCGACACCAACGCGCAGCACTCGGCCATCGTCGCCACCTGTAAGTACGGCGGCGCCATCGGGGTGCCGCGCCGCCGACAGGATCGCGCCGCCATGGGCATCGACCCGGGCGCGTTCGCCCTGCAAAGTGGCAAACCGCACCGAGCCATCGCCGAGCGCGAAGGCTGCTTCGTCTTGGAGCCAGACCACGGCCGAAACCGGCGCACCCGGTGCCAGTCGCTTGCCATGGGTAAAGACCAGCGGAACCTGTTCGATCACGTCCGACATCAGGCGGCGCAGGCCATGAACCCTTCGGCGAGTGCCGCTTGATCGAGATTGCGGCCGATGAACACCAGACGGCTGAGACGCGCTTCGTCAGCCTTCCACGGTTGCTGCGAATCGCCATCGAGAAGCATATGGACCCCCTGAACGACGAAGCGATCCGGGTCGTTGTTAAAGGCAATGATCCCTTTCAACCGCAGGATGTCCACACCCTGCACGGCAACCAGCTTTCGCAGCCATGTGTTGAAGCGCTCGGGATCAAGCGGCGCCTCCGAACGCACCGAAACGCTGGTGATGGTATCGTCATGCTCGTGATCGTCTTCGCCAAGAAAGTCGGGTTCGATCTCAAGAATCCGGTCAAGATCGAACGCCCGGCGCTCGAGCACTTCAGCCAATGGCACCTCGCAACGCACCGTTTCATGGACGCGCGCCTGGCCATTGATTTTGCGAATGCGCTGGCGGACCTCCTCAAGCTCCTGCGGCGACACGAGATCCGTCTTGTTGAGCAGGATCACATCGGCGAAGGCGATCTGTTCTTCGGCTTCATGGCTGTCAGCCAGCCGCAAACCTAGATGCCTCGCGTCGACCACGGTGACGATCGCATCGAGCACCGAACGCGCGCTCACATCGTCATCGACAAAGAAGGTCTGCGCAACCGGCGCCGGGTCCGCAAGCCCGGTTGTCTCGATAATGATGGCATCGAACTTGTCGCGGCGTTTCATCAGCCCTTCGATAATACGGATAAGATCACCCCGTACCGTGCAGCAGATGCAGCCATTGTTCATTTCAAAAACTTCTTCATCGGCATCGACGATGAGGTCGCTGTCTATGCCAATCTCACCGAATTCGTTAACGATGACCGCGTAGCGACGGCCATGGGGCTCAGTCAGGATCCGGTTCAGAAGGGTTGTCTTGCCGGCGCCGAGATAGCCGGTGAGGACCGTAACAGGGATGCGTGTATCGAGGTCAGTCATGATTGATCCTTGGTGAGGGTCTTGGCGCAGGAACGACATTGTCCTGCCACCTCGACGACCTGGTGATGGGGGTGAAAGCCAAGCGCGCTGGCCTGAATGGTCAGCAATGCAGCTAGTTGAGGTTGATCGATCGCCGTGACCGCGCCACAGCCATCGCAAAGAAAAAACACGTCCGATCCCGCATCCCCATCGCGCGCAACGACATAGGCGTTTCGGCTTTCGACGCGGCGGACCACACCCAGTTCGGTAAACAACAACAAGATGCGGTAGATGCTGTTAGCAGCGATCCTGCGACCACCAACTTCGCCGCCGACCCGTTCAGACAGGTCATAGGCGCCGACCGGCTGATGGGCGTCAAACAGGGCTCGCAAGACGCGAAGCCGTAACGGGGTCAATTCGCTGCCGTGCCCAATGAGAGCAGACCGCACCCGGCGTTCCAGCGAGCCCCATTCCACGCTGATCGTTCTCGCCGGTTCGGCCATTTTTCGTCCCACCCGTCTCCGCAGTGCGCTATGATATAACAATACACAATATGACGACTGCCATCTAGCGATTAACGAGGCAATGGGCCGCAGCCAGACGCAGGCTGCGCGCTTTGTGCCATTCTTCCAATGCGCCACCTGCCTGGGTTGCAGAAAACGTAACAGTATATCATACCCGATTGAACCATCTCGATCGACCTGGGGGCCACATGCGCAGATATTCCGTTCCAACTTCATTCTTGCTTGCCTTCGCCAGCCAGGCGGGCGCTGAGCAGGTCACTCCGGCGCCGGTCCCGGATGCAGCGGAGATTATCGTAACCGGGGACGCTTTTTCCGAGACCGACGGCTTTCTTGCCAGACAATCTTCAATCGGCAGCCGCTTCCCCGTCGATGTCGAACGCCTTCCGAACACAGTGCGAGTTTTGCCCCAGGAACTCATCACCGATACCGCCGCAACTCTCCCGCAGGATGTCACGAAATTTGTCTCCGGTGTGCAGGTGCTGCCGGGGTTCGGCACCAACGTCGGCTTTGTCATCCGGGGGTTCTTCGCCAATTACGAAACTCTGCAAAACGGCGTCCGCATCTCCGACAATCCCGGTGACCTGAGCAATGTCGAGCGCATCGAAATCCTGAAGGGCCCCATCGGCAGCTTGTACGGCGGCACCGGTGCCTTTGCCGGGAACGTCAATATCGTCACCAAGCGACCCCGCGACAAGTTCGGCGCCGAGTTCACGGCGTTTGGCGGTTCCAACGACTTCTACCGGTTCGAAGGCGATATCAGCGGTCCGCTTGATGCCGCCGGCACGTTGAAATATCGGCTGACCGGTGCCGGCGAAAGCGCTGGCAGCTTTCGCGACGGGATCGATTCCGACAAGATCATCGTCTCGCCGTCGCTGGCCTGGGATCCGAACGACCGCGTCTCGATCCGGGTCGATGCGAGCTACATGAAACGCAACTATATCTTCGACGACGGCCTGCCGGTGCTGGACGGCAGCTTGCCGGCGGGCATCACCACATTCGACTTGCGGCTGTCACAAACACTGTTCGCGCCCGATCGCACGCCGACGCGTGAAGAATATTGGTTCGCCGGCGGTGAAGGCAATTTCAAGCTCACCGATGCCCTGACCTTCCGCGTCGCCGGCAATTACTCGAATTACGATATTGGCATCGGTTCATCGCGGCTTGGCCTGTCAGTGCAGCCTGACGGGCGAACGTTTGATCGCTTCACCTTTCAGGGCCCACAGAAGATTGCCCGCCATACGATTCAGGGCGATTTGATCTGGAAAACCGGTGCGATCGGCGTCGAGACCGTGTTCCTGCTGGGCTATGAGCGGTACCAGAACCGCTATGACTATGACGCTTCCGGGCGTGCGCTTCCCGCGTACGATATCCTTTCCGGCACCAATCCGCCCGGCGGCTCGGGCCCGCTCGAACCGCAGTTCGCCGGGTTTGTCGCCTACAAGGGCGATGGGGTTTATGGGCAGGTATTCAGTCAAGTTACCGACCGGTTCGCGGTCCTGGTAGGCGTCAGGCAAGACTGGCAGACCAACGATAGCCGTTTCAACGGTGAAGGCGCACCGATCCGCAATAGTCAGTTTTCACCGCGTGTCGGTGCCACTTGGTCGTTGACGGATACCACGATCGCGTTCGGCAACTGGTCGCGCAGTTTTTCGCCGAACTTCGCGCTTGACCGGGATGGCGATGTCTTTCCACCTGACCAGGTTCGGCAGTTCGAATTCGGCTTGCGCCAGAAGCTGTTCGGCGACCGGGCACTCCTGACCATCGCCGCTTTCGACATCCGCAGGTCGAACGTTGTCATTCCCGACATCACCCAGTTTGCCCAGTCGATCGCCGGCGGCGTGCAGACCAGCAAGGGTGTTGAATTCGACCTGACCGGGCGGATTATCCCCGGCCTCGATATCATCACTACCTATGCCTTCAATGCCACCAAGGTAGCCGAAGCCGACGATCCGAACTTTGGTCAGCAGCTGCCGGCGGCACCGCGTCACAGCGCGTCTGCCTTTATGCGATACACCCTGCAGTCCGGACCGCTGGAAGGCCTTGGCGGCAACATAGGTCTGACCTATGCAAGCCGCATTCAAGCGACCTTGCCCAGTACGATCTTCATACCTGCTGATGCCCGGCTCGACCTTGGCCTTGCCTACACGCGTGCTGGCTGGCGTGCTGGACTCAATGTCACGAACGTCACTAACAGCCGCAGTTATGTCACGAACTTGTTTTCGCTGTTCCCGCAGGCCCCGCGGCAGTTTGTCGTGACCCTGACCAAGCGGTTCGGAGCGGCCCTATGACCGATGTTCCTGCCTTGGAGCTGGCGGGCGTGATCAAACGCTATGCCGACCGTACAGTTGTCGATGGTATCGACTTTCGTGTTGCAGCGGGCAGTGTCACCGCACTGCTTGGCCCTAATGGCGCGGGCAAGAGCACGACGATGAAGATGTGTGCCGGTTTCCTTGCAAACGATGCCGGACGCATCGCAATCGCCGGTATCGACCTTGCCGCCACACGTACCGATGCATTGAAGAGACTGACATATCTGCCCGAGAATGTGGTGCTCTACGAGGAGTTGACCGGGGTCGAGAACCTGCATCACCTGTTGGGATTGGCTACGGGAACGACGCTGCCCCGTCTCAAACTCGGCGCCGCGCTTAACAATGTCGGCTTACCCGAGGAAGCCCATGACCGGCGGGCTGCCACCTATTCCAAGGGAATGCGCCAGAAAGTCGGGTTGGCACTTGCACTGGCGCGGGAGTCTCGACTGTTGCTCCTCGACGAGCCAACCAGCGGCCTCGACCCGCAATCGGCGGCTGAATTCAACACCGCTCTGGCAGCGACGGCAGCGACCGGCGTTGGCGTGTTGATGGCAACCCACGACATATGGCGGGCGCGCGAAGTCGCCGACCGCATTCTCGTCATGGCCAAAGGTCGCATCGCGCTCGACCTCGACCCGGCAAAGCTGTCGGCTGAAGAGATCGAGCGGCAGTTCTTCCTCGAGGCGCAGGCGGTCTAAGCTACTCGGGCCGCAGCGCAAAACCGAGCAGCGCCAGCGCCGCCACAAGCGTTGCGATCACCACAGACCAATAGGTCGCAGTCGGCACGGCCGGCTCGACCCACTGAAACTTCGGCGTGGCTTCAAATGCCGCCCGGTCGAAGCGGGCACACGTCAGGATGGTCGTGGTCACCCGATCGCGAAAGCCGGCATGATAGTTGATGACGGCGGCCGCGAAGCCGCGCGGGCGCGCCGGGGCGGCGCCCGCCACGGCGGCGGGGCCACGAC
>JBBSOT010000159.1:0-10544 GCA_038259455.1 Hyphomicrobiales bacterium
CCATGTTGGGCTGGTCTATGGGCGACCGGGCCGATCAGGCCTTGGCAAGCACCGCGCTGGAGATGGTCACCAGCATGAGTCGTAAGGACATGCCCTACGACAATGCAGTCATGGAAAGATTCTTCGCACACTCAAGCTGGAACTCACGCACCATGAGCGCTTCGACGACCGTGATCAGGCTCAAGCGATGATCTCCGATTACATCGAGGTGTTCTATAAACGGCAGCGGCTGCACAGCGGGCTCGAGTACCGCTCACCAGCAGTCTTCGAGATGATGGCAGTGTTGTCTAATTAACCTGTCCGAGGAATCGGGGGTAGCTCACTACGCGCGACGTGTGGACATCGAGGCATCCATTCCGGGGTCAAGGCCAAGGCCTGGTCCCAGCTTTGGCTGGGACCAGGCAATCAAGTCTTGAAAATCATCAGTCTGGAATCATCGGTTAGGAACCATTGGTTGGTTCCGGACTGCATTTACCGGAAGAGCACCGCGCGCCTGTAGCCGCGACGCGCCACGCCCGCGAACGAGACCGGCGTCAAGGGCATGCCGATGATGTCAATGAACACCGACACATCGCCTCCCTTGTCAGGCAAGCTGCCCTTCAGGACCTTGACCGTGTAGGTCAGGTCATTGCCCTTGAGCGTCGGCGACTCCAGCACGACCACCACCTGTTCGAGCTTGCGGTCCTTGATAATGGAGATGTCGGCGTTGGGCGGATCGGACAGGAAGCTGTCCTTGCCCTTGCTCCAGAACGGTACGAATGCAGTGGTTTCCATGTTGCCGGCGATGCGTTCGGGACGGTCCGAGAAGAACACCGTGATCGGGCTGACATCGTGCAGGGTCAGCTTGTTGCTCGCCTTGTCGTAACTCATCTTCCTCGCACTTTGCACGAACAGGAAGTCGGCCTTGGGGGCTGTCTTTGCTGACGGGGCTTTGGCGGTAGCCGGAGCTTGTGCTGCCTTGTCAGCGGGCGCGGATTGCGCCAAAGCCAGCGAGAGGGGCAGCAGTGCGGCGGCGATGAACCAGAATTTCATTCTCATTTCATTTGCTCCCTGATATTGAATGTGGGGCGGATCGCGTGCGATCACGATCAGGATAGCGTCATTGGGTCGACGCAGTTCCCATCGCTTCTGGATGGTAAGCAGGACAATACTCCCCGGCATTGACACGGGCAACAAGCAGTTGGTTCATCGTGCTTCAAGGTTGGCTTCTGCCGGCGTTGATTACTGGCAACATGGCGCGGATTACAGCTTCGCAAGCTCCACCTGCCGGTTCTCGGGCCGCTTGGCTTCGGTGTCGTTGCCGGGAATCGGCTGGTCCTGGTCCAGGCCCTTGGACTCCAGCAAGACGGCCTTGCCTTCCACGCTCACCAGCATGTCGGCGCGGATTAAAGATGGCGAAAATGGTGTCAGGAAAAGTTTGAACGCCGTGGCGGGCGGCCCGCCGGCGGCACCGTGGCAAACCGACCTATCCGCGCTTCGGCCCACGCCCGGAAGCGGCCGGTGCCCAGCGCCTTTTTCCTGCTGCAGGTAGTCGCGGATCTGCTGAACGAGTGGATCCGAGCTCTGGACGAGGAAGTCGAGCCATGCGCCCAGGCTTGCTCGCATCCCACGGCGCGAGCCATCAGTGCGACCCGACCGATGCCCTCAGGAGACCAGCCGATGCAGGGTCAGAAATTGTCCCTGACACCATTTTTCTTTGATTTCATTGGGGTTCCCGGTCCAGAACATCCTTGATAGCAGCGACCTCCACTGCGGTGAGGTCACTGAAGCGGGCGCGCGCAACCCCGCTCATCATGCCGGTGGCGCTGTCGATACCGGCCAGGGTCTTGCCTTCGTGCAACAGGCGCAGGAACTGCTGATCGTTATAGGCGCGGGCCACGATCAGCGGTGGCACGCCCTCTTTCGGATAGCCCTGAAGGTCCACACCGTGGCACTCGCTGCACGCGGTCTGCACCAAGTGCCTCGCGCGATCAGGCTGGTTACGGTCGGCGATCACCGCGGCCGACTCCGGCGGGTCGGCTCGCATCTCATCCAGGTCATACTTGCCGGTCACCATGCCGATCCGGGCCAGGGTCTGGATCCTGCGCGAGGGAAGCTCGTTGTCCACGGCAGGCACGCTGCGCAGGTAGGCTTGCAGGTCGGCAAGTTGCTGGTCGGTCAGGCGTTGATGGGCCCGGTTGGGCATGACCAGAGCCAAGCGCCCGTCTACCTTGGTCCCGGCGCGCATCAGTTGTACGAATGCCTGCTGGTCGTACCGGGCGCGCGCTTTGGTCAGGTTGGGTGCGATCAAACGTACGACATGCGGAATATCGACAAACACCTGACCCTGCAACTGCCCACCATGGCACCCGCTGCAACCCTGGATGCGGGCCAATCGCTCGCCGGACACCGAATCACCTTTGGGCAACACAGCGTTCACAGGCAAATTCGTCCCCTGCAGCGCCCGCTCGGTATACAGGTACAGCGCGCCCCAAGCCAGCAGCAGCACGCCAGCCAATGCACCGATGCCACGCAACAGTCGTTTCGTCCAACGCTTGCGGTTTGCCATCTCCACCCCAACGCAGGGCTGAAGCAAACCAGGTCAGCAGCTCAATGGCATCAGGGATAATTGGGGCGGAACGGTTCACGCTGCGCTGTATGACGTGCCTCGGCATGCAGGCAAGTTCGACGACACGGAGCTGGCGCGGGATGGTGATCGGCCGGAGGAAGGCACACCCAGCCTCCCTACCAGGGATGCGATCACGCACACACGGAAGGCGCTCCCAGCGTGTAGGGGAATGGCACCTAATTACCTCCGCCGGTTTGATTCAGCTCGACCTCCCCCGTGTCCTTAGGAGACTCGCCGATGGAGGGTCAGAAATTGTCCCGGAGACTATTTTTGCCATTTTTGCGGCTGGCGGGCGGTCGGGGCTGGCGGGTTTGTCCTATCCTGCCGGCGCAGCGCGTTGGGGTGTAAACACCGACCATCGGGGAACCCCATGAACCTTCCAGCTCGCTTGGTACTCGCCAGTGCACTGATCGCCGGGGCCGGCCTTGCCGCCTATTCCGTCCAGAAGTCGCGACCTTGGACGGCCCTGCCGGCGGCGGCGCATGGCAATGCCGAAGCGGCGATGGCGCAGCGCAATTCACGCGGCGCAGGGCACGCAAGCGCGGCGGGAAGGGGGCATCAGCACGAGCATAGGCCCTGGGTCGATTTGGACATCGAGTTCCCCGCCTACAAGCGGAACCGCAAATACGGCCTGGTGTACGGTAGCGGTTGGCCCCTGGTGATCCACGCATCAGGTTCGCGCGCGGCCCTCGGCATCGCCACCAACGCGTTGCCCGTGCTGTTTCCGGCGTTCGGCCAGACTGGCTACCTTGTGTTCGACGATCCGGACAACTGCCTGGAGTTGCCGCCGCCGTTCGCACGCAGTGTTCCGCCATGTTCAGAAGCTGTGTCCGACGAGACCTATCTCGAGTTCACCCCCGACCTCGACACCGTTGGTGTCGAGGACAATGCCGGCAATCCGGACCGGATGGCCGCACTCGCCGATCCGCTGGTCAGCGGCGAGCCGGTGTTCCATGGCGTCGGGGATCCCGATAGCGACGGCACGCTTGAACCGGTCGATGTCGCAGTCGGCCCGGACACCGGCGAATTCGTGAACGACGGCATCGGCCTGGGTGCCGACGACGACCTGCCCGGCCTGGTGCTGCTCTCGCCGGTTGGTGTCGGGCTCGTGCTGGATGCCGATTTCAATCGTCCCACGATAAGGCGGCAACGCAACCTGGCGGGATTCCTGAATTCGGTGGCATATGAGTTGCGCGACCCCAGGGACTCGACTTCGGTCACCGCGGGCATGGTCGTGCCTCCGGGACTGTTCGCTCCGATCATGAAAATCGACGACTGCGTAGGCCCCGGCTTGCCGGACTGCGACGGCCCATCCCGCTACCAGGTTGACGGTGGCCCGATGCTGACAGCGCCGCAGGGTACTCGCGCGCAGTTTCTGTACCCGCAGGTCCTCAATGCCGTGCCGTTCTACGAATTGCGCGCTTTCATGGTCAGCGGGGTGGCGCCGTCCGAACTCGCGGACTACAACCATGATGGGCGCGTGACCGCGGAGGATGCCGTACTGGCGGGTTACAACGTGATTTCGAGGGAACAGATTGTACGGGTGCGACAGTATGCCGGCGATATCTGCGCCGGTGTCGGGTTGCTGAATGTCTTCTACGCCGACTTTGACGGCAATGGCCGGGCCACGGGGCCGCTGGTCTGCCCGGCCGGTCCGGGGCAGATCACCAGGCCGCCGGAATAGTCGCCTCGATCCGTCAACCGCCCAGTTGCCGAGACAGCTTCGCGGCTTCACGCCGGGCCAGCTCCAGGTCCGGACGGAAATCCGCGGGAAGGCCGCGTTCGCTCGCCTGCTTGGCGGCCACGCGCGCATCGCGCGCGCGGCCGGAAGCGTCGAGCGCCTTCGCCAGCGCCAGGGCATAGACATCGTATTCGTATCCGGGCGCGTCGACGGCCTTGCGCAGTGACGCGGCCGCCTGGTCCGCGTCCCCCAGCTTGAGTTGCATCAGGCCCGTGAGGTAGTCGGCAGCCTTCTGTTCGCGCCGATCGGACGTTGCCCCGGGAGCTGCCAAGCCTTGCAGCGCCGTCGTGGTCCGGCGCAGCGCCTGTGGGTCGCCAGCCGCGACTTCGGCGAGGCCGCGGGCGAAAAGGTAGCCCGTCGCCTTCCCGGGCGACTTGGCGACCGCATCCCCTGCCAACCGCAGCGCTCCATCCACGTCGCCCTGGTCAAGCTCGCAGCGCGAGCGTCGGGTCAATTCGAGTGCTTCGCGGACTTTTTCCGCCGCGATGTCGGCGTGTACCCGGTCCAGTGTCGCACCGGCCTCGTTGCAACGTCCCTCGGCTCGCAGCAGCGAGGCGAGATCGAACGCCGCGCTGATGCGCAGTGAGGGCGAAACCGTCGGCGCTGCGACCATCGATTGCAGACGCGTGATGGCTTGTTGCGGCCTGTCGCGCAACACGTCTATCTGTGCAAGCCGCAGCGTCGCATCGCCGAACGCGGCATCGAGTTCAAGAGCTCGCTGGTATTGCTTCGCGGCTTCGTCGTACTGCGCCTGGAACAAGTGCGAATCGCCGAGCAGGTAATGGGCGTTCGGGTTGTCCGGAGCGATTTCCACCAGCTTGGCCAGGGCCTCGTCGGCCACGTCGTAGTGGCCAAGCTTGAGGTTGAGGTCGCCAACGGTACTCCACGCGACTTCGTCCTCTGGATCCTGTGCGGCGAGCGACTCCGCTTCGACCAGCGCTTCCTCATTGCGGCCCTGGTCCATGAGGACGTAGAGCAAGATCAGGCGAGCCTCGGTTTCGTAGGGATACTGCTTCAGCAGGTCGCGATAGGCTTTTTCAGCCTGTGGATACTGGCGCCGGAAATAATAGCCGGCAGCGTTGATGTAGCCCTTCTCGCGGTCTGGAAGGCGCGCAGAGTTTTGCTGCGCGACGTCGATCTGCCTGACCGCACCATCGGTATCGCCCAGCGATGCGAGGGTATGCGCCAGGCGGTAACGGGCCATGGCGAAATCCGGCGCCCTGGCCACCGCAGCCTCGAAGCCGGTGCGTGCCGCTTCGTAATCGAACCGGAGGAAATTCTCCATGCCGGCGATGAAAGCCTCGTAGGCGGTGATGTTGCGGGATGCGAAATCGGCGGCGAAGACATCCACCTTTTCGGTCCCGGGAAGGCCCAATCCCTGTTTGATGACCGATGCGACGGCAGTCGACACCGACAGTGCTTCGTCCGGCTGCAAGCCCTCGCGTCGGTTGGCGCCGATCTCGACGTTGCGGCGCAAGTCCGTGATCCGCGAAGTGATCGTCAGCCCGCGCGGCGTGCGCAGGACCTCGCCACTGACGATGTGGCTGATGCCGGCATCTGCAGCGTGGGTGTACAAGGCCTGCATGTCCGGGTACTCGGAGACGAGTCGTGCCGTGCGTGTCGCGGAGACCACTGCCATGTAGCGCGATTGCGCGAGGTCGTCGCGTACCAGGGTCGCGATGCCCGCACCGGTCCAGGCCAGCTCCTTGCGGCCGGTCAGGTTTTCCAGCGGCAGGACGGCCACGACGGGAAGTTCGTCCGGCCGGGTCTGGCTGGTGAACTCCGTGTCGCCGGTATGCGACAGCCGGGCCGTCCACAACCATGCCGTCGCGCCAACGATCAGTGCCAGCAACGGTGCCGCGACCAATGGACGGATCCACCACCGCTTGGGGCGACGTCCCTGCGGGTAGGCGTCTTCGACCGGAGTCGTGATGCGGATGCCATGGCTGGTGAAATCGAACACCCAGGCCAGCACCAGCGCCACCGGAAATCCCGCGAACGACGCCACCAGCAGTGCACGCATCGCCCAGTCGGGGATGCCGAAGGCAGGAAAGGCGATGTCGGCCGCCTGCACCGCGGCCCAGGCCACGATGACGTAGATGGTGCCGGCGCTGAACATGCGCCGGCGCTGCAGGTCTCGCCAGAATCCGCGAAGTTGGCGGCGCTTCATCGGTCGGCCGTCCTTGCGGCGGGAGCCAGTTAGGGAACCTTAACCGATTCCAAGCCCGCAGTGACTTGGACGACGGATCCGCGCCGGACTCAGCGGGGGCCGTGTTCTTCGTGGAGCGGGGAAAATGGGGTCATGGGAAAAGGGGGAGCCCAGCCTGACCCCTTTCCCCCTGGAATTAAGGAAAAAATGTACCAAACCCTCTTTCAACACAAGAAAGCTTGGGGAAAATGTACCTGGGCCACCCTTTTCCCCGCGTACTCCCCGCTCCCCCTGCGGAACTAGACCTGCAGTCCATAGAGGCGAAATGGGGAAAAGGCACGCTGGCCTGCTCTACAAGGAAAGGCATGCATCTACCGCGACACCGCGCCCGCCTCGTCCGGCCTCAACAACAGGTGTCCGTGGTTGTTCATTCGCACCTATGCATGTAAGTGGCATCCGACGCGCACCAGCGCCTGGCGCAGGCACTGCAAATAGCGTTGGCGATCGCCGTTGTCAAGGAAGCACGGCAACCGGTTATCGCCCCGCTGCACCACGTGCCGGTGAATGCCGGCGAGATCGGGGCGTGGAAGTCGAGCCATGCGCTCCCGCTTCCAAGCAGCAAGCGGTTGGAGCGATCAGCGCACTCCCTGCCTCGTCGTCAGCCGATCAGCCATCCTGGTGTCGGAAATTTTCCATGACACCATTCTTTGCTTATTTTTTTCCATTTTCTTTTTTGTTTGCCGTTTTTTGGGCTTAACCATGCACGGCAAGAAAATAGATCGCCAGCCCGAAAATGATGATCATGGTGACGGTTTCCATCCAATTCACCGTGCCGTCATCCTGGATCGCCTTCCACAGGATCAGCATCGAGGGGAAGCCGAGCAGGAGTACGCTGACGGTATCCAGATCGATCGGCAGGACACCGCCGCTTGGCGTCGGCGCAATGACCCCGGTCTGGCTGAACACCGCAAGCAGGATCAGCGCAAACGGCATGACCACGAAGGGCACCTGGGTCACCTGGCCCGATGCATTTGCCAAGGCCACGTCGTACATGCCTTTGACATGGGCCGAGCCCATCATGACCAGAGCGCCGGCGGATGCGAACACACTGAGCACGAGCGCACCCACCATTTTTGGATAGCCGGCATGATCGAGCAAGGTGACCAGCACGTCGGCGAAGTCGCCGACCGCGTGGCCTCCAAAAACGCTGGCGGCGATGCCAAGCAGGCCGAACCCGGCAATCTGGGCCATGCCCGGCCCGGCTTGGGGAGTTGCCGGATCCGACGCGGCTACCGTTTCGGACTCGGCATCGTCGTGGCTGAAACGCTTGATCAGGCGCGTCACCGCAACGACCTCGACCAGCAACAACGCCCCGCCAAGCACGTAAAGGTCAGTGGCGTTCAAGGCATTGCCCTGGTGCGCGCCAGCGTCGAACACGTACATCAGCAGCATGATCGTGCCGGTGGCGAAGAACACCCCCGCCGCGCAGGCGTACAAATCGGTACTAAGCAAAACAAGCGGTTTGGGCAACGCCGCGTTGCCGCCGGCATCTCGCGGCAGCAATGCGCTATAGATGCCGAATGCGGCCGCGCTGACATGCAGGGTGACGACGGTAACGAGGAAACCGACCCGCGGTGTCGCTGCGAGCACGAAGCCGAGCATGACCACTTCGGGAATGTTGCTGGCCAGCCCGGCCATCGTACCGGCAACATAGCGGTTCATGCGCAGACGTACGCCGATACTGTCGACGGCAAGAATAAGCAGTTCGCACGCCGCAAAAACGACCAGCAGGCCTCCGAGTCCGAGCAGACTGAGATGCAGCCAGTGCATCAGCGAGAGCACATGCCCGTCGAGCATCGCGGTGATGATCATCACACTGCCAGCGATCAGCGTGGATAGCCAGCTCCGGTTGCCGGATCCGCCTGTCGACATTCGTCGTCCTCCGTCGCAGAGTCAGGGAAAGAATGTTTCGCCCGCTACTTTACCTGATAGGAATTGTGTGTCGGAACCCTCCGCAGACATCACTTTGACTCAATCCAGGCAGGTTGGAATGGCCAAGCTTGACGGGCTCCATATGCGACTAACAGAGGTGAAAGCGCACTTTGAATACAAGTGAATCTGACACCGCTATCGCAGAAATTATCCCTGACACCGTTTTCCCGCTTTATTTATGACATCAGGCACATCCCTTATCCAAAACCTGATATTTTCGAGCCCGGTTGTTGCAACTCTTACAATCGACCGAAGGTCTCGTGCTCTCCAAGATCAGGCTTTGTGTCGGTCATGTTGGCTGTCGCCACCTCAAAGAGTTGGAGAGCCTTGCTTGAAGTGGCGTCCCAGTGCTCTCCTGCACTGACATGCACTTCTATGAGCGCCACCTCTGAACCTTTCTTGCCCTCGGGAAACCAGGCCGCAACGAAGGGGTTCCAATACCGTTCGATCAATATCCTGTCCTGGGTGATCGTTGCCCGTCCGGTCAGGGAAACATATGTCTGGGCTTCTTCGCTGGCAAAGCTCAAACAAACATCACGTTCCTTCTTGATCTCGAAAACCTTCTCCGAATCCTTGCTCGTGAAAAACCAGAGCGTGCCATCGTACTCATCCTGGACGATATGCATGGGACGCGCATGAAGACTGCCCGAGACCTCGGTAGTCAACATTCCGACTTTGATGGGCTTGATCATGTTCCAGACTTTTGCCTTATGTTCTGGGCTCGACATTTTTCTGACTCCTCAAGTAATCACGGATCCTTGCGCACGTTGGACGAATGATGATCTGGGCAGGCCCGCACCTCGCTGGTCGGCCCCCCGGATCGATCGTCTGCCCATGGTCTACATGGCCAGGGGGTATCCATCGTAGGGTTACCTATATGAAAGTTCAGCGAAAACGGGCTTGGATCGAATGTCGGCACCACAAAACATGCACAAGACAGCGCCGGAGTCGACTTTCTTACCCTGTCCTGCGGGAATCCCTGATAGACACCTTGGTCACCGACCGGCACGCTGGGCGCATATCCGTACGGCAACCCCGCCTGCCAAGACTCGACCTGCCCGATGTGCCGCAACATGTCGTCCAACGCGGTAACGATTCTGACCGCTGTTCCTGTTTTAACCCGCTTTCAGTTCGTGCACCGCGTTGTGCGGCATCTGCCTGGCGTTCCAGTGCTTGCACTGGTCCAAGACGTATTCGTTGGACCGCCGCAATTTGAGGTCGATGCCACCCTCGAACCGGGCACCCGAACCACCGGTGCCGACATGCTCGACCTGCCAGCCCTGCCCGCGGTAGTGGTCGGCCAGCAGGGCTTTCCAATTGTTCCCAGTCCAGGCGGGACAGGACGTCGTCCCGGCGGCCATGCACATTCTTAATACCGTACACGTCGCCCTCCCACGAGCCTGCACAGCATTTCCAAGAATGGGGTGTGGCCGATGGCCACCACCTGATGACATCTATCCCCTCGTATCACAGCTTTTTGCAAACGGAACTAGAGAGAATTTCCAATTCAAACAATAATTCACTTTGATCCGTTTGCTACTTTTGCCATTTGTGGTAAATGGCCGTTACCCGGGTGTGACTTGCACCTTTTCCCGCTATTCGGTGTCCAGTGGTGCAAGAACCTCGGCGACTCGTTCCCGAAGCCATCGATGCGCCGGACTCCCCGTGTTTCGCTTGTGCCATGCCATGCAGATGTGCGCTGGATCAATGGGCATTGGCGCTTGGAAAATGGCCAGGCCGAGGCGTGGTGCCATCCTGACTGCGAGCTGCTCCGGTAGCAGCGCGACCAGATCGCTTTCGGATACCGCGTGGCAGATCCCGCCGAACGTCGGCATGGTGATCACTACCCGGCGTTCATGCCCCATCCGCGACAGCGCCGCATCGCCCATTGCCCTGGGCTTGCCTTCGGGCGAGAAGACCGCATGGCCCAGGCTGCAGAACACATTGATCGGCAGCGTATCGCCCGGTCTCAGGCCCGCTTGTCGGATTCCGGAATGGCCCTCGCGTGCGATCACCACGAACCGCGACCGGAACACCTGCAGGCTCTCCACCCA
>JBBSOT010000160.1:0-10512 GCA_038259455.1 Hyphomicrobiales bacterium
ATGACCCGGTCGCAACCGAAGTGCCACTGGCTCCCGGTGTCATTCATTAACGCCGCTTTTAACTGCATATCGTGAACCTGGAATCCCTTGCGACCAACCCGGTAACAAACGCCTCCTCCCGGTCGTAGGCATGGGGCGCGGTATCGATTGATTGATGTCCCGACAACGACTGCGACTTATAGAAGTCGAAGCCATACAGTTCCACCGAGCGGCAACGCGACCGCGCCAACAGGTCGATCACCATCAGCCCCGTGGAGGGCCGCTCGACAGAGGCTGACGCGGCCAGACGCAATACATCCTCTTTCGGGTGCACGTAAAGGTGCCCGGCGGTCGCAATGATCATGTTCATCTTGCTGCGGCGGCGCGACATCCAAAGTATCCGTCGGGGACCGATCGCATCGATCGTGTCCCGCTCGAGCGGAACGCTTGTGGCCAGCCAGTCCGTGCGACTACCGTTCGCTTCGCGCGAGATGATCGGAGCCCGGTTGAAGCGAAGGACGATGTCGTTGGCGTCGATCGCGCTTCCCAAGCGCTTCTGGCCGAGCGACCTCGCATTGCCGACTACCTAGACGCTCCTGCCTTCAACGGCCTCCAGCAGCGCCGTCTTTCTTTCAATGCTTCGCGCAAGCTGCCGGGCAAAAACGACCGCCCGGCTGCCGATCCGATCAAGTTCATTGGCGAGGACTATTCTCGGCGACAATCTTTCGATCGCCCGTTTTTCGATCTTTAACAGCGGGCGCGACACAAACGCCGCGTCGTACTCGCTGTGGGCCTTTACCGCCTCGATCCCGCCGAACGCCTGGTCCAGCAACTCCGCCCACCACTCACGCGTTTCCACGGTCTTGTTGACATTGCTTCCGTCGGCAAGCACGCGGTCGGCATAGGCCAGCGGGATTACGAAGAAGACCGTGCAGCCGCTGGCCGCCAACGCCTCCACGATCATTGCCAGGCGGTCTTTGCCGAAGCGCGGCAGGAAATCGAAGGCAAAGACGACATCGTCTCGACCGAACGTTCTATCGTCCGAGTTCGAAGCAAACGGTTCAGGTTGGAGCCTATGCTCATCATGGGCAAGATCACTTTCGTCCAGGTCCTTAGACAGAACGAGTTTTCTTGCCTTCCCTTCTGCAATGATCCGAAAGCATCGAAGGAAATAATCCCGCCTCGCCGTCCTGCCAACGATCATCGCTCAGGACTCCAGCCTTGGCACATAGCGGATGCCGGCTTCGGCAAGCCGTGAGACCGGCGAATAGTTTTCGACCGCGATGCCGCGCCGTTTGCCTTCATCGCCGATAATGCGGAAGGCGGCAAGTATGCCGTCGGTTGCCGCCTCGAGCCGCGACATTGCCCGGTTGTTCACCGTCTCGTAGAAACGCGGCTTGGCGGTACCGGTCAGGTCGATGCCTGCAAGCCCAAGGCGCGCCGGCGCCAATGAAAGCGCAAGCTGTGCGCCGGTGACAGCCACAGATCCGGCTGGCATCAGGCCCGATTGCGGCGCCAGCGAGATGGCCGCGCTGCCCCTCTCGGCCCAGCGCAGGAACGGCAGCTTGCGCATGGCCGCCAGTTGCGGCCTGCGGGCGCCATAGGGCCGATGGACGAAATCAAGGTGATGGACATGCTGCACGGCCAGCCATTCGGGAATGGTCTGGCAGAGCGCCCTGATGACGCTGGTCGACAGATAGCAGTGCGTTTGCGGCTGCACGAGCCCGGCTATCGTTGGCCAGTACCGCCAGACGAAGCGCTCATCCTCGATGACCACGCCGAATGGCCTTGCCGCACTTTCGGCCAGCAGGTGGATCGCGCCATTGAGCAGGTAGGCCTGGCCGATCGGGATACGGTTGACGGCCTGCGCGCCAAGCGACGGCCCTGAACCGACCACGATCAGGTCACCGCTGCCGTCGAGTGCAGCAGGATAAGGCAGCAGCGGTGCGATGACCCTGTCGCGGTAGACGATCTTGCCAGGGGCGCCGTCCGGCAGCGACAGGACCAGATCGGGCCACCAATCCTCGGCATGGGCCCTGGCCGTGCCATATCGCAGGAGGCAGTAGAATCGTGCGGCGTAACGCAGAACCGGCCGGTTGAGCCCCGGAACGATCGAGGCTTTCACAGATTGGCCGATCGCGCCTGTGGCATGTGCGGATGCGCCGGGTGCGACGGATCGCGTGAGACCTTGCAGGCCCGGCGCCGTCCCGGCCATCGGCCTCTCACGGGCGAGCAGGGCTTTCACCCTGGCGCGGAACGCGTGATCGATTTCCAGGAATCGTGCCCTGGCCAGTCGGCCCATCTCGATTTTTCGCGCCACGGGCAGCGCGAATGCAGCATTCACGGCGGCCTCCAGCCCATCGACGGTCACGAAATGGCACGTGCCCAGGTGGCGAGGCTTGTTGCGCGTGGAGTCGACCAGAATGCCATAGTCGGCGTGAACATGTTCGTTCATCGGGGCAGCATCGGTGGCGATCACCAGAGCGCCGCAGGACAGCCCCTCGACCAAATTGTGGCCCCACCCTTCCGACCGTGACGGACACAGATGAATGCCGCACTGGTTCTGCAGGGTGCGCAGCGGGCCGTCATCGGCGTAGCCGGTAATCAGGCTGACGTTTGGCGGCAACTTCCAGCTTCGATCCGGCCGCTTATGGACAAGCACCAGTTCCGGCCATTCGGGATGCCGCTGCCATAGGGCGACCACGTCCTCGGTGCCCTTGAGCGTGCTGCCGCCGGCGAGGTGGAGAACGCGATTCCAGTCCTTGACCACGGAGGACTCGAAACGATCCTCCGATGTGAAGCCAAGATATTCGGTCGCCACATCTTGTCCCGCGAAGACGGCGCGGGCTTCCTGTGTCTTGGCAAGGACAAGATCGATCTTGCGCAGCCGCCGAATATGGCGCCGCGGAAATCGCTCCTGGTTGGGGACGAGCAGGTTTTCTTCCCCGGCATCGATCCATTGCGGGAAGACCCGTTCGAGATGGATGATGCGGCGGGCGCGTTTGAGCCCCGACAGCCGGTCTCGAAGCGGGCGGTCGTGGATGCCCGCCACTTGCGCCTTCACGCCCACCTCGCCAAGCGCCGACGCGAGCAGGCGCGCATCGCGCGTCAGCCCGTAATGATTGTTCTTGGCAACGATAATCGTGTCGATCATCGACTGGCCCAAAGCCGCTCGTAAACGGCGGCGATCCCCTCGGCCTCGCGTGACAGGGGGAAATTGCGTCTCACATGAACGAGGGCGGCTCGCCCGTGCGCCTCGGCCCGGGAGTGGTCGACGAGATACGGTCGGATTGCATCGACCAGAGCCGCCCCGTCTCCCGCCGGGACAACGGCGCCAGTTTCGCCGGGCACGATCATTTCGGCAAATGCACCGGCATCGCTGGCGACCACAGCCGCGCCGGACGCCATTGCCTCAAGCGGCGTCAGGCCGAAACCTTCGTTGCGCGAAGGCGCCACATAGACAGAGAGCCGGCGATACCACGGCCTGATATCGGCCACCTCGCCAAGAAACAGGATGCGCTCAGACAGCCCGGCGTCTCGAACCCGCGCTTCAAGCGCACTGGCGAAGTCGCGATTTTCAGCCGTTACCCGGCCGGTGACGATGGCGGTCCAGTCTTCGAACTCCGGCAGGAGTTCGATCATGGCGTCCACGAACAGGTCGGTGCCCTTCTGGTGTCGCACTCTGCCGAAACATCCGATGGCGTTCCGCCCGGGGAGCGCTCCGTCCAAAGAGCGCTCTGCGCCAGCCTCGTGCGGATGAAACTGCTCGAGATCGACGCCATGCATGACAACCTGATGCGGAACGTCGAGAAAGGCGCCGGATCGCGCACTTGTGGCGATCACAGCATCCATATTGCCTATCAGCCATTTGGTCAGTGGGCGGTGATTGCGTTGGGCCGCGGAGGTAAAGAGCAGATGGAGCGGCGCGCGGAAAATCCGCCGGAGAACCAGCCCCGCCACCATTTCGACGTTTCGGCGGGCGTGCCAGATGCGCCAGCGACCGGACGCCGGCAACGAGAGCAGCCACGGCACCTGCCACCAACGCATTTTGGGCAGCGAATCAGGCAGTCCGGGTCCGATCGTGGCGATGCCGATCGATTTCTGCTGCACAGGAACGAGTTGCACGATCGTGCTGGTGACGCCTGAGAGGCGCGATTTGAGGTTTGGCGCCACAACCTCGATCAGCGACATGTCGAGGACACGGGCATTCGATGGTTTCGGGCATGCACCATCCGACGACGCCGCCACCAAAAGTACCTCCTTCAGGGATGCAGGAGTCACCATGAGACTCCAAGGTCACGACACACTAACAGGACCGAAATGCAAAAAATGGGCGAAAAAGCCGTGACCCTAGATGTATTGGACCTCAACAACCTCGTAACCGCGTGCGCCACCGGGGGCGTTCACCTCAATCGCATCTCCGACCTCCTTGCCGATCAGCGCACGCGCAATGGGCGAAGATATGGAAATCCGGCCCGCCTTCACGTCGGCCTCCTGGTCGCCGACAATCTGGTAGGTCTTCTTTTCTTCCGTATCGTCATCGACAAGAACGACTGTGGCACCGAATTTTACCTTGGCACCGGATAGCTTGGACACGTCGATCACTTCAGCACGGGCAATGAAGTCCTCGAGCTCGTTGACGCGTCCCTCATTCAGACTCTGCGCTTCCTTGGCGGCGTGGTATTCGGCGTTTTCCGACAGGTCGCCATGGGAGCGGGCCTCGGAGATCGCTTCGATGATCCGCGGACGCTCGACCTGCTGACGCCAGCGCAGTTCTTCCTTCAACGATTCGAAGCCGCCGGCTGTCATCGGAACCTTGTTCATTTCAGTCCACCTTTCCAACCGCCAGCCGTCTGCGGAATCCCATTTCGCGGCAAGCGGGGCAAAACAAAAACGGCCCGGCAGCATTGGGCTAACGGAACCGTTCACCTCGATTTGATCGACTATAACAAGTGTGCAGCGATTTTCACGTCAAAAAGACAAGACGGCAAAATTCTCCCAATCACGCCCGAATGGAGCTCATTCAGCGGCGCATTCGGTCGGCAAAAGTCCTGACGGCTCGGCGGCATTCCTTGCACAGGCGCGGCAGACAATCACCGCGGCAACCATTGCCTTCAGAACAAAAGCACCTACGTCGTCATGATGGACATGAGACTGACGATCGCTGCAAAAATCGCCACCAGCTTCGCGCTGGCAGCAACTACGATATCGTTGCACGCGAAAACGATGATGGAGCAGGCAGGCGACGTCGCTGTGCAGTCTGAATTCCTGGGGGGCGAGCTCGAACACCCCTGGGGGCTGGCTTTCCTGCCGAATGGCGATGCCCTTGTGACGGAGCGGCCTGGAAGAATCCGCATTCTTTCCGGGGGCGAGCTATCGGAGCCGGTTACAGGCGTGCCCGACGTTTCGGCAATCGGCCAGGGCGGGCTTCTCGACATCGCGATATCCCCTGACTTCGCAACGTCGAACATGGTCTATTTCAGCTTTTCCGAGCCAGGCGACGGAGGAGCAGGCACGGCGGTCGCCCGAGCACGGCTCGTGAGGGATGCCGCCGACGCCAGTTTGCAAGACGTCGAAGTGATCTTCTCGATGGCGCGCAAAACCGGCAGGAATCAGCATTTTGGCTCGCGGTTGGTGTTCAATCCTGATGGCACCCTGTTTGTCACCACGGGTGACCGAGGCGAAGGCCAAAGAGCGCAGGATCTTGCCGATCACGCCGGGGCAGTGTTGCGCATCAATCCGGACGGATCGATCCCCGAAGACAACCCCTATCGGGACGGTTCGGACGGTCAGCCGGAGATCTGGTCGAAGGGGCACCGGAACATCCAGGGAGCCACATTCGACCCCGTCACAGAGACCTTGCTGACCGTCGAGCATGGCGCAAGGGGTGGCGACGAAATCAATCGGCCCGAAGCCGGAGAGAACTATGGCTGGCCCGTCATCAGCTACGGCGTCAACTATTCAGGAACCAAGATCGGAGCAGGCACCGAGAAGCCTGGCTTCGAGCAACCATTGTTCTATTGGGATCCGTCGATCGCCCCATCGGGAATGGCCGTCTACTCGGGCGATATGTTCCCGGAGTGGCAAGGCGACCTGCTGATCGGGTCGCTGAAATTCCAGCTGGTTTCCCGGCTTGAGCGAACGAGCAAGGGGAAAATTGAAAGCGAAGAACGGCTTTTCGAGCGAAAGTTCGGCAGAATCAGAGACGTTGACGTGGCTTCCGACGGCTCAGTCTGGCTACTGACAGACGAGCAGGATGGCCGGATTGTCAGACTGAGCCGCAGCAACTGACATCCAATCCGCAGCCCCCACCCAATCAAAGGTGGGAGCGCACGGACAAGCAATCGTCAGCTCTTCAGGTAGGCGTCGATCTGCTGCTCAAGTTCCGAATATTCCTGACAGCCTTTGCCGCAGCGCTTCTCTATCTCGCCCAGTTGCTCGCGCGCCGACTTGACATCGCCATTCTGCAGATAGGCTTCGCCCATATATTCGCGAACGAGCGTGTAGTCAGGGTCCTGTATCAACGCCTCACGGTAATAGCCTAACCCGACAAGCACTCGGCCGGACTTGCGGTGGGAATAGCCGAGATAGTTGAGTATGCGCGGGTCGGACTTGTTGGCGGCAAGGCTCAGGACCGTGATCGCCTCGCCATATCGGCCGGCCATCGCAAGGTCACGGCCGGTCTCGTAGATGCTGTCGTCATCAATCATGCCGCGCTGCGGATCGACGCATTTCTTCGTGGTCTTGTCCCATACCTTGCCGTTGGTGCACTTGGGCGTATCACTGGAGCCGCCGTCTCCAGCTGCCATTGCAGGGGCCGCAAGAAGTGGCGCCGCCAGGAATGCGAGAGCCATGAATTTCTGGAATGCGCGCGTCATCGGTAATCTCCTCGCTCGGTCACCCGGCAACCGTATCGCATCGGCTGAGAAATTTCACCCACGCTTAGGTTTGATCTCAGCTTTGTGATGCCGCGCCGCGATTCGTGAACATCGACCATGAGTAGAGTGCAAGGGCGGTCCAGATCAGTCCGAAGGCGATCGCACGCACCGTACTGAACGGCTCATCGAAGGCAAAGATCGCAATGACGAAGATAATCGTCGGTGCAATATACTGCATGATCCCGATGGTGGAGAAGCGCAGCAGCTTGGCGCCGAAGGCGTAAAGCATCAGTGGGGCGGCCGTTACAGGTCCGCAACCGACAAGCAGCGCAATGTCCATTGGAGCATCGATCGAGAAGTGGCCTTCGCCACTTGTTTGCAGCCAAAAGATGTAGATCAGGGATGGGACACTCAGGATCAGCACCTCGAGAAAAAATCCCTGGCTCGGCCCGACCGGTAGTGTCTTGCGCAAGAATGCATAGATTGCGAAAGAGATGGCCAGGGCGAGCGAGACCCAAGGCAGACCGCCACCGTCAAACGTCAGCACGATGACCGCAACGGCAGCCAGTCCCACCGCAACGACCTGCAGACGGCTCAGTCTTTCGCCAAGGAGGATCGAGCCCATGGCAACGATCACCAGCGGATTGATGTAGTAACCGAGCGCCGTCTCGACGGCACGATCGGCGGCAATTGCCCAAACGTAGATGCCCCAGTTGACGGTGATCAGCGAGGCGGTCAGCGCGGCCATCAAAAGCGTGCGCGGCGACCGGAACGCCGCCTTGATGTCAGCTGTCCTTCCCAGGCTCAGAAGAACCGCGCCTGCTATCGGCACCGACCAGATGACCCGGTGCGCGACCACTTCCGTCGCGGGAATATGCGCGACAGCCTTCATGTAGAAGGGAAGGAACCCCCACAAGAGATAAGCACTGAGCGCGAAAAGGAAGCCACGCCTGGCGTAAGCGTCAACTGGCTGTGCTGGGTTGGCTGGCATGAAGCCCCTATGGGCCGCCGCACTCGAAAACACCACTTCAAATCGTCGATGGACCATGCGGTTTCGCCTGATGGAACAAGCCCGCGTCGAAAGCCCCAGTTCTATTCAGCTGCTGTCAGTCCCGCCAGTTCACGGTTCTTCATCAGCTTGTAGACGACCGAATCCATCAGGGCCTGGAACGAGGCCTCGATGATGTTTTCCGATACACCGACCGTCCACCACCGCCCGCCTGTTCCATCACGTGATTCGATCAGAACGCGTGTTATTGCATCGGTGCCGCCGTTGAGGATGCGCACCTTGTAGTCGACAAGTACAAGGTCACCGATTTCCTCCTGAAATTTTCCCAGATCCTTGCGCAGCGCGAGATCGAGCGCGTTTACCGGGCCGTGTCCCTCGGCGACCGACATGTGCTCCTCGCCGTCTACCTCTAGCTTGACGACAGCTTCCGAGACGGTCTTCAGGTTGCCGAGTGCGTCGAAGCGCCGCTCGACCATGCAGCGGAAGCTGGTGACCCGGAAAAACTCCGGAACCGTGGCCAGGATCCCGCGCGCCAGAAGCTCGAAACTCGCATCAGCGCCCTCATAGGCATAGCCCTGTGCTTCGCGGTCCTTGACGATTGAGATCAGCGTCTCCAGACGGTCATCGCTGGCTGGAACATGAATGCCGCGACGCTTCAACTCGGCGAGGAAATTGGACCGGCCGCCCTGATCCGACACCATGACCTTGCGCCGGTTGCCGACGGATTCCGGCGGCACGTGTTCATAGGTTTCCGGCTCCTTGGCGATGGCCGAGGCGTGAATGCCCGCCTTGGTGCTGAAGGCCGACTGGCCGACATAGGGTGCCTGAGTCTCGGGCGCGCGGTTGAGCAGTTCGTCGAAAGCGCGCGACAGGCGAGAGATGCCGGCGAGCTTTTCGGGCGTGATGCCGGTCTCGAAATTCTCGGCGAATGCCGGCTTCAGCGCAAGCGTCGGGATGATCGAGACGAGATTGGCATTGCCGCAGCGCTCGCCGATGCCGTTCAGCGTGCCCTGGATCTGTCGCACCCCGGCCTCGACCGCGACCAGCGAATTGGCGACCGCCTGGCCAGTGTCGTCATGGGCATGAATGCCGAGATTATCGCCCGGGATGCCTGCGGCAATGACGGCTTCGATGATCCGCCTGACTTCCGAGGGCTGCGAGCCGCCATTCGTGTCGCACAGCACGACCCAGCGCGCACCGGCCTCGAAGGCGGCCCGGGCGCAGGCCAGCGCATAGTCGGGATTGGCCTTGTAGCCATCGAAGAAATGCTCGCAGTCGACCAGCGCTTCCTTGCCGGCAGCGACCGCCGCCTCGACGGAAGCGCGGATGGACTCGAGGTTCTCTTCGTTGGTGCAGCCGAGCGCGACGCGGACATGATAGTCCCAGGCCTTCGCCACGAAGCAGATCGCGTCGGACCTGGACTGCAACAGGATCGCCAGGCCCGGATCGTTGGACGCCGAGACGCCGGCCCGTTTGGTCATGCCAAAGGCGACAAACTTGGACCGAACGGTGCGCTTGCTGTCGAAGAAGGCTGTGTCGGTCGGGTTGGCGCCGGGGTAGCCGCCTTCGATATAATCGAGGCCGAAATCATCCAACATGGTGGCGATGGCAATCTTGTCCTCGACGGAAAAGTCGACGCCCGGCGTCTGCGCACCGTCGCGCAGCGTCGTGTCGAAGAGATAAAGGCGGGATTTCATCAGGGCTTTTCCGGGCTTGGCCATTCACTCGTGTCGTGATCAGGGTGCTGAAAGGGCCGGCGTCGCGCAATCTCTTCGGAAGAGGCCGAACTTTTCACTTCCGGAAGTTCGGCCATCCCACTGAACCAGGGCACGCGTGCTTCAGCCCAGTGTTGCCGGATCGGCCGCGTGCGGCACGGTTCGTCAAGGCTGCCGATCGACAGATCCAGCGTATCGCCATCGACGTGCTGAAAGGTGAGTGGCGTACCGCAGAGCGCGCAAAACCCGCGGTCTGCGGCATGCGAGCTACGGTGGAGGGCCGGTCGCCCCCGCGTCCATTCGAGATCGGAAACACGAACAGTGACGAAGGGCCAAAACACCGAGCCAACTGCCTTCTGGCACATCCGGCAATGGCATATTGCAGGGCCGGTGACGTCACGCGCAGCGTAACGGATTGCGCCGCACTGGCATCCACCTGTCAGCTTGTCGCCCATTGGTGCGCTCTTACCTTTTCCCGGCGAACCGGTCGGTCGCCCGGATAAGCTGGTCGAGGATGCCCGGCTCCGAGAAAGCGTGCCCTGCCCCTTCGATCAGATGAAAGTCTGCTTCCGGATACGCCTTGTGCAGCGCCCAGGCATAGCGCGCCGGACATGGCATGTCGTAGCGGCCGTGCACGATGACGCCGGGAATGTGCCTGAGGCGATGCGCGTCGCGGACCAGCTGGTTTTCCTCGAGCCAGCCGGCATGCACGAAATAGTGGTTCTCGATGCGCGCGAAGGCGACGGCGAAATCATCCTCGCCGAACTTGCCGCTGGTCTCGGGCTCGGGCAGCAGCGTTATGGTCTCGCCCTCCCACAGGCTCCAGGCGCGCGCCGCCTCGATCTGCGCCTTGCGGTCGTCGCCGACCAGGCGCTTGCGGTAGGCGGCCATCATGTTGCCGCGCTCGGCCTCGGGGATGGGCGCCTGGAAG
>JBBSOT010000161.1:0-10508 GCA_038259455.1 Hyphomicrobiales bacterium
AACCGTCACCGGAAACGGCAATCCCCAAACGCCCGCTGCACCCCATATGAACCCGCCAGGTCCCGGCTCAAGCGGAGGTCAGATCAGCTTGAGCTGGATCCCCGCACAGGCGCCTTCACCGCCACCGGACTACTACGTATTGCGCGAAAGCTTCAATAACGGTGGCTGGACTAACTACGCTCAGAACGGCACCAATACGGTACTGACGCGGGGAGATGGCGACTACGCGTACAACATACGCGCCTGCCGCAACAACCCTGGCCACCCCGGCGAGCCTTTCTGTGGCGGCTACTCCAACACGGTCAACGTGACTGTTGCGGGCAGTGGCCTGCCGACGGCCCCAGCCTCGATCACCAGTACCCAGATCCATTGTTCCATGGGGACGAGCGACACCTACACGATCCGCTGGGATGCAAGCCAGAATGCTACGCGCTATGAGCTGCGCGAGATCAACGATTTGGCAACGCCCAGCGAGAAAATTTACCATGTCACGGGGACGGACACGCAGATCACTCAGACCTGGCCTCAATACGGCGAAGACACCACCTTTTACTACGACGTACGCGCGTGCAACGACAATAGTGACTGTTCGTTCTACACCGGCACTGCTTCCGCGTGCTTTGATCGTGGCAACAACCAGCCGGAAAGTCCGGTACCAACCACGACGGCTTATGACGCCTTCGGCAAGGTGCGCAACGGGAATTATTCCGATCGTCCGGGTGGAGCCTTGAATCTGTTGCCGGATACGTTGCGTGGGTTTACCGGCCATCAACATGTTGATGATGTGCGCCTGATTCATATGAATGGGCGGGTTTATGATTATGAGTTGGGGCGGTTTCTCAGTGTTGATCCGGTGATTCAGTTTCCGACGAATACGCAGAGTCTCAATCCTTACTCGTATATCTTGAATAATCCGTTGTCGGGTAGGGATCCGACGGGGTATCAGACAGAAAGCGATGCTCATACCAGTGGAAGCACTTGCGGTGCATTAGGGGGTCAAGCGGACGGTTGTGACAGCGTTACGGTCATATCGGGTTCGTCTTTGGGTTCGTCGAATAGCGGAGCTGATGCCGGAGGGGGTGTCAAGGGTCCGAAGTCTGCTCCGGCGCCTGGTCAGGGTGCTTCTAGCATCGGAGCCTCAAGCAATCCGACGGGCATTGGAAAAAACCCCGCTGGTGCTTCGATGGGCGCAAACGCCGACGATGCTCCGACCGAGTTGGAGACAACTGTTGTTAGGCCATCGCCGGAGCAAATGGCGGATGAACTAGTACGTCAAGATGCAATAAAGCTCGTTACGCTTCCCGCGAAGGGCCTTTGGGGCTTTGTCACGAATACCAATCCATGGCATGTGAATCCTCCTGGCGATGACTCAATCGAGTCCGCAATGTTGCCCGGGCCCTGGGGGGCAGGTGCAAAGGGTGTGGGAGTGGGCCTCACGTTACTGCGCGACATCAAGCGCGTCGAAGAATCATATGAGACTATCTCGAGCATGCCGCTGTCGGCGCAGCGGTTCCTGTCCTCGGGGCGGGAGACGCAGGTCTATCTCGGATATCGTGATGGGGTTGAGGTGTACTGCGGGATAAGTTGTAATATAACGGCTAGGCAAATTCAACATGGGGCGAAGTATAAACTCGATCCAATGAGCCCCATGATGCCTTTCCGTGGCCAAGCTCGCGCGATTGAGCAGGCAATGATTAATCGCAACCCGCAGTTCAAAAACATTCGCAATAGCATAAGTCCGACTCACGAGTACTACAACGATGTCGTCCGGTGGGGAGAGAGTTGGCTGAAGAGCAATGGATTTTGAAGAATGAAGTCGAATGATTCCTCTCTCACAAACTTGCAGATTCTTGCGCCCTCGCGAAAGGCGCCCAAGGCAGGCGACATCTTTGTATGCCGCCCAATTGGGCGTGGCTACTTCTTCGGTCGAGTTGTGGCAACCGATGCGCGCATCAGGACAATGCAGGACTGCACCTTGCTCTACGTATTCAGGATCGAGTCCGAAACGAAGACGCCTCCAGAGCGCCTGTCCGTGATGCAGTTACTAGTTTCACCATTGATGACGAATCGTCTGCCGTGGTCGCGAGGCTACTTCGAAACGGTTGCACACCGGGCGCTCGAACCGGGCGAGCGGTTGCCCGTTCATTGCTTCCATGATCTGTCCTTCAAGCGATATGAGCGGTACTGGGACGAATACAATCATGAGCTACCTGGAAAAAAAGTGCCTTGTGGCACTTATGCCCTTGATAGCTACCGCACGATCGACGAGGCGATTAGCGATGCATTGGGGATTCCACGCGTGTCGGAGTAAGCAACGCGTCTTCGGGGTCTATCTTCTGATTGTGCAGCTGACGAGGCTGCGGTGAAATGGATAAACTGAGCACCTAATGATCGGGACACCCGGGATCGATGGGGTCAGATCGACGCAGGGGGCGATGACTGGGACACCCGCAATCTGTTTGCGGTCACGCCGTGACCTCCAAGCCGCGACGCCCTCAGCCTAGCTCGCGGCGGCACGTTTGCGCGCGGGCTTGGTGCGGATTGTCTGCATTTTAGCGATCTGAGTGCGCTTGACTAATCCGTCCATCACCACGAGCAGCGCTTGCTGATCCTCATCGGGCAGTTCGTCCATGCGCTGGTAGAGCTGGTGCAGCTCCGGGTTACGCAGGGAAGCGGTCGTGCTGGGTTCGGTGCGCCCGGCGAACTCGTCCAGGCTGACATCGAGCGCTCGGGCGATCTTCACCACCGTATCAAAATGCGGTACTGCGTCGCCGTTTTCCCAGCGGTTGTAGACACGCGGGCTGATGCCGAGCAGGTGAGCAAGGCGAACCTGGGTGATGTTGCGCTGGCTGCGCAGCCCTTTGAGGCGTTCGGCAAAATCGGCCATGTCCAGACATGCATGCGTGAGGGGAACCTTGACCATGCTAGAGGGGCCTTCTTTGGATACGGACTTGAATAGACACTATGGTACACGTTATCATGTATCGTGATGTCTATTGACGGGTTTTTACCCGAAGGAGCGTTCGATGGCCCGCATTCCTGATTCCGAGCTGGACCGGCTGAAGGCCGAGGTGTCGTTGGTGCAGCTGATCGAGGGCGCCGGCTACACGCTGTCCCGGCAGGGCAAGGATTGGGCGATGCGTTGTCCGTTCCACGCCGGGGATGACACGCCCTCGTTCATCGTGACGCCGTCGAAGAACGTGTGGCACTGTTTTGGCTGCCAGGCCGGCGGCTCGGTGGTCGACTGGGTGATGCGGCGCGAGGAGGTGAGCTTCCGGCATGCGGTGGAGGTGTTGCGCGAGGGCGGTTTACCGTTGGCCGCGGGCGCACCGGTGAAGATCGCGACGGTGCGCAAGCTGGCCTCGCCGGTGGCGCGGGATGCCGACGACCAAGCGGCGTTGGGTCAGGTGATTGACTACTACCACACGACCTTGAAGGCGGCGCCCGAGGCGCTGGCGTATCTGGCCTCGCGTGGGCTCGATCATCCCGAACTGATCGATCACTTCCGATTGGGTTTTGCCAACCGCACGCTCGGCCTGCGCCTGCCGGAAAAAACCCGTGTGGCCGGCGCGGACATCCGCACGCGCTTGCAGCGCATCGGGGTGTATCGGGCGAACGGGCGTGAGCACTTCAACGGCTCGCTGATCATTCCGGTAGCCGATGCATCGGGCGCGATCGCCGAGGTGTATGGGCGCAAGATCACACCGGCCCATCGGCTGCGCGCGGGCACGGCGTTGCACTTGTACCTGCCTGGCCCGCATCGGGGCGTGTTCAATCTCGATGGCTGGTGTGGTGCATCGGTCGCTCCCGGCATCCTGCCTTCCGCGACACTTGCACATCCGTGTGCATCGGAAGTGATCTTGTGCGAAGCGCTGATCGATGCGCTGACGTTCTGGTGCGCGGGGGTTCGCAACGTGACCAGTGCGTTCGGCGTGTCGGGGTTTACCGACGAACTGCTGGCCGCGTTTGTCGCGCACGGGGTGAAGCGTGTGCTGATTGCCTATGACGCCGATGACGCCGGTGACAGCGCCGCTTTGAAGCTCGCGCCCGTGCTCGAATCCCAGGGTATCGCGACGTTGCGTATCGTGGTCCCGCATGGGATGGATGCCAATAGCTACGTACAGAAAGTCGGCTCGCCCGCGCACGCGTTGCGCCTGCTGATCGAGCAGGCGCAGTGCCTGGGCAGCGGCGGTGCACCGGTGCGCAGCGTACCGGCGGTCACAGTCATCGACGCGTCTGATCCGCCGCTCGTCACCCCACCGCCGGCATCGCAGGTGCCTGACGATCTTCCCTTAGTCGCGGCTTTGTCGCCGGCCCCGGCGCAGGACGCCGCCTTGTCGGCACCGCTGACCCCGGCGTTGGCATCTTCGCCTGCACTCGAAGTGCGTGAGGATGAAGCGATCGCGGTGTTTGGCGAACGCCGGTATCGGGTACGCGGTATCAAAAAGAATCTGAGCTACGACACGTTGAAGGTCACGCTGCAGGTCAGTGCCGGTGCGCATCTGCATATGGACACACTCGATCTGTATCAGGCCAAGGCCCGCGCCGCGTTCGTGAAGCAGGCCGGCATCGAACTGGGGATCGAGGAACGCATCGTGCAGACGGACCTGATCGCGCTGCTGCGGGCGTTGGAGCCGGTGCAGGACGCGGCGATCACGCGCACCTTGCAACCCGCCGCGCCCGAGCTGCCGGCGTTATCGAGTGAGGAGGAAGCCGCGGCGCTGGCCTTGTTGCGCGATCCGGCCTTGATGGACCGCATCGCGGCCGATGTCGAGGCGATCGGCGTGGTCGGCGAGGGATCGAACGCGCGGGTCGGCTATCTGGCGTGCGTGTCGCGCAAGCTCGACAAGCCGCTGGCGATCCTGATCCAGTCGACCAGTGCGGCGGGCAAATCGACATTGATGGATGCCTTGCTCTCGCTGATGCCGGAGACCGAGCGGGTTCACTACTCGGCGATGACCGGACAGAGCTTGTTCTATCTCGGTGAGCAGGCGATGAAGCACAAGATCCTGGGCATTGCCGAGGAAGAAGGCGTGCGCCAGGCCGCGTATGCGTTGAAGCTGTTGCAATCCCAGGGTGAGCTGACGATTGCGAGTACCGGCAAGGACCCGGCGACCGGGCAACTGGTGACGCAGGAATACCGGGTCGAGGGGCCGGTGATGTTGTTCCTGACCACGACCGCGATCGATATCGACGAAGAACTCCTGAATCGCTGCCTGGTGCTCACGATCAATGAGACGCGCGAGCAAACCCAGGCGATCCACCACCAGCAGCGCCATGCGCGCACGCTGGCCGGCTTGCTCAGCACCACGCAGGGCGAGGCGATACGTCGCCTGCATCGTGCCGCGCAAACCTTGCTGCGGCCGCTGGCCGTGGTCAATCCGTATGCCGAGCAGTTGACGTTCCGTTCGGAATCCACGCGCCTGCGCCGCGATCACGCGAAGTACCTGACCTTGATCGACAGCATCGCGCTGTTGCATCAGCACCAGCGGCCGATCCACCGCATCGAGCACGCTGTACAAGGATGTACGAGTGCCGCGCGCGCAGGAAGCGCAGGAGCGGCCGCTGGCCGGACGATCGAATATGTCGAGGTGACGCGGGAGGATCTGGCGCTGGCGAATCGGCTTGCGCATGAGGTGCTCGGGCGCAGTCTGGATGAGTTGCCGCCGCAGACGCGGCGTGTGCTGGGTGTGCTCGATGCGCTGGTGCGCGAGCGCATGCAAAGCCATGCGCTGGCACGAGCGCAGGTGCGCTTTACACGCACGGATGCGCGGCACGCCTGCGCTCTGACCGACACCGCGTTGCGCGTGCATCTGGATCGCCTGATCGCGCTGGAAATGGTGTTGGTGCATCGCGGCGGCTACGGGTCGCGCTTCGAGTACGAGTTGGCGTTCGAGGGCGAGGTGGGCGGCGACGCCGCGCAGTTCGACGGGCTGCTTGATGTGGCGACCTTGCGGGTTACGCCGCAAACCTTGCAGGGCACCGAGCCAAGCTTGCAGGGCAGTGAACCCAAGCTTGCACCCCCTTTGCACCCCGAAAACACCCCGCTTGCAGCCGGCTTGCAGGGCGGGGAAACACCCCGCAGCGCGAGCGCGGATGCGGCTTCTTCCTTAGTAGCTGCTCATGTTCCTGAAACTGCACGTCTTGGGACGCCGCGCACGAAGCCGTCGCACGCCAATGGTCGCATCGTAGCGGCGGCGCACTGACATGGCGCATCCGCCGACGATGCGCAGCCGACTGCTTGAGACGGCCAGCGTCGCGCCGGACAGCGTCACGGCCTGGCTGCGGCGCTATCTGGAAGCGCTCAAAGTGCGCCACGCAAGCCCGATCAACCTGGCCGCACGGCGCAGCCAGTTGGCGCGGTTCAATGCGTGGTGCGTCGAGCACGCCATCGCGACACCGATCGAGGTCACCCACGCGCAACTCGAACGCTTCCAGCGGCATCTGTACTACGCACGCAAGCCGACCGGCGAGGCGTATGCGATCAATGGCCAGGTGTCGGTGCTGACCACCGTGCAGGCGTTCTTCCGCTGGATGGTGCGCCATCGGCATCTGCCGAGTAATCCGGCCGCCGATCTGGATCTGCCCAAGGGCAGTTCGCGGCATCTGCGCGAGCCGTTGAGCCTGGCCGAGGTCGAAGCGGTGCTGGCGCTGCCGGACCTGGCCGAGCCGTATGGCCTGCGCGATCGAGCGATCCTGGAGGTGTTCTATGCGACCGGCATCCGTCGGCAGGAGCTGGCGAATCTCGATGTCGCCAACATCGATGAAGACCGCGGGTGCTTGCTGGTGCGCCAGGGCAAGGGGCGCAAGGATCGCTTCGTGCCGGTCGGCGAGCGGGCGCTGGCGTGGATCGGCAAATACCGGCGCGAGGCACGGGTGCACCTGATCGGCGATCCGGGCGAGCCGCGCTTGTTCCTGAACTACCAGGGCAAGCCGCTGAGTGCCTACGCGCTCTCCTGGCGCATCCGCAACTACTTCGACCGTGCCGGCATCACCAAGGTCGGCGCATGTCACCTGTTCCGCCACACGATGGCGACCGTCATGCTCGACAACGGGGCGGACCTGCGCCATGTGCAGGAGATGCTCGGACATTCGATGATCGTGACGACACAGCGCTACACCCACGTCTCGATTGCACGCCTGAAAGCCGTGCATGCGGCGACGCATCCGGGCGCGACGCTGGCGCGCAAGCACGCAGCGGCGACACTCGACAGCCCCGATGAGCCAGACCGTGACGCGTGATGAGATCCCACCGCCGTCACGGGCCGTGCATGCGCTGCGCTCCTCAGTCGTACCCTCCTTCGTCGCTCCACGCGGCACGCCCCGCGCCGGCTGCGACCGTCCGTCCCTGGCCGTCTTCGTTGAGCGGTTCGCGCTGTCGACACACGCTCGGCTCCTGCCTCGCGATCGAGCGCACCGGCTACGCCCGTGCGCGGTTCGCCGGTCAGCTCAGGCGCGGCGCTACGCTCCCGCTTCTTCGCTCGCGGCCATGTTACATAACGCGTCGTTACGCACCGCGCCAAGAGCCGCGCGGTTCGTTCGCTGATCGCTCACTGCCCAACCCGTCGTTATGCAAAATGGCCGCAGGTGCCTCCCTGCACCTCAGCGGTGCGCGGCTCCTGCCGCGCGTTCACCAGCCTCCTGCACGCTGCGCGTCTGCGCGCCCCCCCGGGCTTGCGCCGCACCTCGAGTGCTGCCGTGCGGCGGCTTAACCGCTGCGCGGTTCAAGCCGACCGACCGACGGTAACGCGGTTCAAACGCGGCCTGTGGAGGGATGAAGGGTTCGCTGTTGTCGGCTCAGTGTTGCACCGTGCTCAACGCGTCAAGGCCAAGCCCTGCGGGCGCGCTGCGTGCGGCCTTGACCCGCCTGCGCGCGGTGCGCGGTGGTCTTCGCCAACAGCGATCCAGTCCGGATCGCGCGCATGTGGAGAACGGCCATGAACGAGTGGGAAATCAGCTACGCCTTGTCCAAGCAAGTACCGGCGATGCGCTATCGGGTCACCTTGGAAACCGACTACGGGGCATTGGTGCTCGAAGGCAGCGATGCGGAAAAGATCGCCGCGTTGTGTGAAAAGCTGCTGCACAGGCAGCTGGCGCAACTGCAACGCGCCGACGAAAAGTAAGCACCCGCATGCCGGGCGGCGCAACGTCGCCCGGCTTCTTCTCCGATCTTCTCTTAGCCGCTCGTTCTTGATCGGTCGCGTCCCTGCGTGATCCCACGCGCGCATCCATGCGCGCGAGAGCGACGCTAAGCGGCTAAGGAAAAAAGAGTTTGATCGTGCGCGACGCATCGGCGAAAAGTGCGCGTCGGGGTTCTCGTCGCCTTCAGGAAAGCCGTGCCGGGGGTTCTCGCCCTCGCCAACCGCACCCGCATCAAGACAAGTCACCGCCAGCGGCGCAAAGCCGCGTCGGCTCACCTTGTTTATATCTTGAATAATCCGTTGAGTGGGGTGGATCCGACTGGGTACGCGGCTTGCAGCCTTGACGACGAGGCGTCCTGCCTGCTTCAAGATGGTGGAGTCAACACGATTGTAAACAAGGCCGGCGATACGATCGCTACCACTGTCGTGGCTGACAAGGGCCAAAATCTCACAGTTACGGGAAATGGGGGTTCGATTAGTGCGACGTTTACCGGGAGAACGGGGGATATTTCGCGTGTACTGGCTGGTGGGCCGCCGTCTGACATTGGGGCGATAAGTCAGCGGACGAATGGAACGTTGGATGGTACGGCTGCGTCGTATGCGCTTGGCCAAGATAAATCCCCAGGATCGACTTTTGATTTCATGGCGGCGGATCAACAGGCCCAGAGCAAAGCTGACTTCGAAGCGTACAGAGCACATACGTTCGCGAATGAAGGCTTGGAGCCATTTGCAATTCACCCACTTGAGGCCGTTTTCCAAACGGCCCAAGGAACATATAATGAGATCGATCAAACGGGCGACCTTTCGATGGAGTCCGCGGGCACTTTGGCCGTAAGCGCCATGGCTGCGATGCTTCACGTGCCGATGGCAGGTGGTCGCAGTGTTACAAAGAAGGCACCACACGGGAATAAGATTGATAGTAGGCCGGCTACCCTATACGAGAAGTATGACAAGGATGGCAACTTCTTGAAGCATGGAATTACGAGACACGAGAACCCCTCGAAGCGGTATACAGCCAAGCAAATCAATGGCGGGACGGTTGTTCGCACCGATCGCGGACCTCGCAGTGAAATTGTCAAGAAGGAGAGGGACTTGGTCGAGCGCGATCCAGGGCAAGATAACCGTGAACCGTGGGCCGGAAACAGGCGGGAAGAATGACGAATATGGGCAGCGATTTCGTTACCTTGGGGGCCGATGTAGGTGGTAAGGACGCATTCATAGCAGTCAATCAGCATGTATTGGGGCTTCGAACCCTGCTTCGCCAAGAGTGCTTCAAGGGGACTGGTGATTCGCTAGATGAAATCGCCCTTGTTCTTCGAGTGGATGGGTCTGTGCAGGCATGGGGTAAGACCGGCATTGGAAATATTTCTCTCCAGAAGAAAAAGAGGTTTGTCACCGGTGACATATTTGTTCCAGCTGATGTGTGGTCAACTGGAGACGCAGTGAGTATTCGGCGATTCCTGATGGATCAGGTTACGTATGCGATTCGGCTTGTCGTCGAATACGTAAATCAAGAGGGTATTTCGTTGGATGGTGAGAGTCTTGAGGATGCTCTTGAGAATGTAAGGCAGCTGTATTTGGACGGGACGGGGATCAAAGGAGTCAGTGATGAATGGCACTGATTTAAGCCCAAGCCACTGATCTAAAAAGTGAAATCGGCTCCAAATGCTAAGGTGAAGCTACTAGACACCACCACCAGCATGATCAAAGGGGTCGATCAAAGGGGTCTATCTTCTGATTATGCAGCTGACGGGGCTGCGGTGAATTGGATAAACTGAGCACGGTGACGAGGGTGTGGCTCATGGGGTGCGCATCTTTCACCGGATGCTCGACTCTGAAATGCCGCCCTCGTCACCTGCATCATCCGAGACGTCTGCCGTGGATGATGCCAGCCGTATGGCCGTGGCTTCCAAGATAGACAAGACGCCGGGTGATTCCCGGCGTTTTCGCATTCTGGAGGTCGAGATGGCAAACGAATTGCGCGCACAAGAACGGGGACACCCATGCGCGCACAAGAACGGGGACACCCATGATTTGAATATGCAGTCAGGCCTTCCGAGGGTGACCACGGCACAAGAACGGGGACACCCATTGTAAGAACGGGGACACCCATGATTTGAATATGCAGTCAGGACTTCCGAGGGTGACGGGCCCGTCGATTGAACTTGCAATGACCGGGACACCCACAATCTGTTTGCGGTCACGCCATGAGAACGGGGACACCCATGATTTGAATATGCAGTCAGGACTTCCGAGGGTGACGGACCCGTCGATTGAACTTGCAATCCATAATGAACGGGACACCCACAATCTGTTTGCAATCAATGACCGGGCCACCCACAATCTGTTTGCGGTCACGCCATGACC
>JBBSOT010000162.1:0-10502 GCA_038259455.1 Hyphomicrobiales bacterium
ACCGATATCATCGGAGTGGTGCCGCTCCCGAATCCCCGTCGCTGCCGGGCACTCCTTGTCGCATGGCCTGTAGTGATCACAGGCTTATAACCCCGAGGCGAGAGGGAAGGGGGATGACCTGATGCGGTTCAGCATCAGGAGCAGACAGTGACCGACCTATTTGAACAATCCCGCCAAAGGCTGGACGGAGCAATCACCGAAATCCAACGCGCCATCGCCACCGGAATGGCGAACAAGCAACGTCTGTTTGAGACCATGCGCCAGCTCTACGGGGAGGGCTCTGCCGACGGCGCCTGGAGCCAGAGAGACGCCTTTGACCTACTCGAGGCGGCCTTGACGCGCCACATGGCCGGACTGCTGAGCAAGCCGCAGATACTGAACCAGGTTCCTGCCATCAGTACCCTCATCGAGGCGCTGCCGACGCATACGGTCAGAAGTGAAGACCAGATCAGGTACCAGCAATTCTCGACGCCCGCTGACCTTGCAGCGCTGGCCGCGATTTTGGCGCAGCCGCTTGCAACCGATATCGTTCTTGAGCCGAGCGCCGGACATGGCGCCCTGGTGGCAGCTTTGCCCAATGTCCGCGCATTGCATCTCAACGAAATCGATCCTCGCAGGCGGGAGAAGCTCGCGCTGTTGTTTCCTGAGGCCACCATCACAGGCATCGATGGAGCCATGCTGGCTTCGCATCTCGACGCGACTGTGCAGCCCAGCCTGATCCTAATGAACCCTCCGTTCTCGCGGTCAATGGGACGAGGGGCAGACGAGTTCGCGGCGGTGCGTCACCTGCGCGCTGCCATCACGCGGCTAGGGCAGGGGGGCCGGATCGTCGCGATCATGCCGGACTGGTTCACGACGAGCGCAAAGCTCGCGCATATCTACGACGACACCTTTGCCTCTTGTACGGTCCGCACATCGATCCGGCTCGATAAATGCTATCACAAGCAGGGCACCAGCGTGGCCGTGCGCTTGTACGTTATCGACAAGATCCCAGGGCAAATCAGACCAGCAGTTTTGGCGCGGCAGACGGTTGCAGACGTGGCCTCTGCGGTTCCAATCGTGAAACGCGTGACAGCCCAGCCCGAATGCGCGTCACGCGCGGTGCCGCCGAAAGCAAAGCCGGGTGCGCTCTTCAAAGCCATGCGGGCAACGCCGATCACAAAGCCCGTCAAAGCGAGGGCAGCCCAAACCCCCAAGATCGAAGCACTGGCGTTCAGTACCTTGGACAAGCCGCGCGTTCTCGGTGAGCAAAGCGGGGTCTATATCCCATACCGGCCAAGCCGGGTCGACATTGTGGGTGCACGCGAACATCCGACGCCGCTCGTCGAAAGCGTGGCCATGGGTTCGATCCCCGCACCGATCCCGGATTATGTCCCGGCGCTGCAGGACCGGGTCTTGCGCGAAAGCCTGCTCTCCGAGGCCCAGATCGAAACTGTCATCTATGCCGGGAACGCGTGGCAGCAGTATCTGCCTGGCCTGTTCGTTCCGGCTGAAGAAGGCGTTGGCCTGCAACTCGACGAGCATGGGCGCGCCTACCGCAAAGGCTATTTCCTTGGCGACGGCACTGGGGCAGGGAAGGGCAGGCAGATCGCAGCCTGCATCCTTGATGGCTGGCTTGCCGGACGCCGTAAGGCCATCTGGGTGTCGAAGAACGAGAGCCTGCTCGAAGACGCGCGCCGCGATTGGAGCGCAATCGGCGGCCTTGCTGCCGACATTCAGCCGCTTTCCAACTGGAAGATCGATCAGGCGGTCCCGTTTCGCGAAGGAATCCTGTTCGTCACCTACCCGACCCTTCGCAGCCAGCGTCAGGGTGCGACACGCCTGAAGCAGCTGCTCGATTGGGCGGGCAAGGATTTCGATGGTGTCATCGCCTTCGACGAAAGCCACGAGATGGGCGGTGTTGCAGGAGGCGAGGGCGCCCGGGGCACGAAAAGCGGATCCCTCCAGGGCATCGCCGGCGTGCTGCTGCAGAATCATCTGTCCGATGCCAGGGTTCTCTACGCCTCTGCGACCGGGGCCTCGGAGGTCAACAACCTTGCCTATGCGGTGCGGCTCGGTTTGTGGGGACCTGGCACCGCGTTTGCCAACAGGGAAGATTTCATCAGCCAGATCAGGGCAGGGGGTATCGCTGCGATGGAACTCGTGTCGAGGGACCTCAAGGCACTTGGGCTCTATCAGGCGCGCGCGCTCAGCTTTGCAGGCGTCGAATACGACATCCTGAAGCATGATCTGACCGCCGAGCAGATCGCTGTCTATGACACTTATGCCGATGCCTGGGCGATCATCCACCAGAACATGGAGGAAGCGCTGGAGCTCACCGGCGTGGTCGACGAAATCGACGGCGCAACGCTCAACAGTGGTGCGAAAGCCGCAGCGCGAAGCCGGTTTGAAAGCACCAAGCAGCGGTTTTTCAACCAGCTACTACTCTCGATGAAGCTGCCTACGCTGATCGCCGCTATCAATCATCATCTGGATCGGGACGAGGTGGTGGTGGTTCAGCTGGTCTCGACCGCCGAAAGTATCCTCGATCGCCGCCTCGACAGCTTGTCGCCCGAAGAGCGCGCGGAGCTCGACCTCGACCTCAGCCCGCTCGACGCCGTGATCGAGTACCTCGAGCGCGCCTTCCCCACGCAACAGATGCAGGTATTCGTCGACGATACTGGCACCCAGCGCTCGGCACCGATGTTCGACGAGGAAGGCCGTCCAGTCCACAACCAGACTGCGATCGCCCGCCGCGGCGCGATGATCGAACACCTGTGCGCTATGCCCCCGATCAAGCCAGCGCTGGACGGGATCATCGAGCACTATGGACCGCAGAAGGTGGCCGAGGTGACCGGGCGCAGCAAGCGGCTCATCACCCAAAGCGACGGCCAGCAGCGGCTTGAAACCCGCTCACCGCGCACAAACCAGTCCGAGACTGACCAATTCATGGATGGCAGGAAGCCCATCCTGGTCTTCAGCGACGCGGGCGGCACCGGGCGGTCTTATCACGCGAGCCTCGATGCGGCATGCCAGAAGCGCCGTGTTCACTTCTTGCTTGAGCCGGGCTGGCGAGCCGACCGGGCAATTCAGGGGCTGGGCCGGACTCACCGAACACATCAGGCGAACACGCCGCTGTTTCGCCCAGTCACTACCAACTGCAAGGGGGAGCTGCGGTTCACCAGTACCATTGCGCGCAGGCTCGATAGTTTGGGCGCTCTGACACGAGGCCAACGCCAGACCGGCGGCCAGAACCTGTTCGACCCTGCCGACAATCTCGAAAGCGAATATGCCAAGGCGGCGCTCTCGACCTGGTTTGCGCTGCTGGCGGACGGTAAGCTCAAGAGCGCAACGCTGATCGACTTCCAGAGGCGCAGCGGGCTCAAGATTGTCTCCGACGATGGCGTGCTCGAAGAGGACCTCCCGCCGATCCAGCGCTGGCTCAACCGCATCCTGGCGCTGCCGATCGGCATGCAAAACGCGATCTTCGAGGAGTTTCTGGGGCTGGTCGAAGCGAGGGTCTCGGCTGCGCGCGAGGCCGGATCGCTCGATGTTGGCGTCGAAACCATGCGGGTTGAACAGGCCGAGGTCGTCGAAGACATCGTCCTACGGACCGATGAGCGAACCGGCGCCACGTCACACCTGCTGCAGCTGGCTCTCAAGACGAGAGCGCGGCCGATATCGCTTGAGCGTGTGTTTGAACGCCGCAATTATGCTGACGGCTGCATTCTGCTCCACAATACCAAAAGCGGGAAGGCAGCTCTGGCCGAACCCTCGCGGCATTTCATGACCGAGCAGGGTGAGTTGATCAGGCGGGTCATCCTGCACCGTCCGGTCCGCCGGGAATACCACCACTTCGATGACCTTGCCGAAACCGCATGGGCCGAAGCCCCCCGCGGGATCTTCGAGAAGCTGTGGCAAAGCGAGGTGGCAGAGCTTGCCGAACGCCTCACCACCGAGACCGTGTACCTTGCGACCGGACTTCTCCTGCCGATCTGGTCGAGCCTTCCCATCGACTATCTGGAGGTCCGGCGCATCGTGGACGAAGAGGGCAGAAGCTGGCTCGGCCGCATGGTTCACGAACTCGACGTTGCGAAGCTGCTCGAGAAGTTCGACATTGCCACTACCGTTGAACTTAGCCCGGACACGATCATCAAGGCGCTCGGCGAAGGCCGGACAGTCCCGATCAAGCAGCCGTTTGAGGCGATCATCAAATGCTCGCGCGTCGCAGGCGAGCAGCGCTACGAAATCGTCGGTGCGCCTGCTGATCAGCTGCCTTGGCTGAAAAGCATCGGATGCTTCACCGAGATTATCTCGTTCCGAACGCGGGTGTTCATTCCAAAGGTCGCAGCGTCAGCAATGATTAGCGCGCTGCTCCGGGTGTAATGCAGGAATTTTGGCGGGCCGCATCGGGAGTGGCGCAAGCGTAACGCTAAGGGTTACACTTCTCTTGACTCTTGGTGTAACGTATGGGATTACACCACAATGGAAATCGGAACCATCCGCCACAAGGCGCTTCGCAGGTTTGCCGAAACCGGGAAGCCAGCAGGGCTGATGGAGGCTGAGCGGCTTCGCCGGATGCTGGCGTTCATTGTCTCGGCGGGGAGTGTGGACGAATTAGCAGTGCCGCCGAATTTCGGGTTTCATCCCCTCACCGGAGACAGAGAGGGATATTTTGCCATGACGGTAACCCGAAACTGGCGGCTGACATTCACACTGATCGACGAACTGACCGTCGC
This sequence comes from Hyphomicrobiales bacterium, assembly GCA_038259455.1. Taxonomy (GTDB): domain Bacteria; phylum Pseudomonadota; class Alphaproteobacteria; order Rhizobiales; family Rhizobiaceae; genus CAMYMG01. The sequence goes on from JBBSOT010000162.1 coordinate 4,719, forward strand.
CGATCTCGATCTGGAGGACTATCACTGATGGCCATCAAGCTCCATGACAGCTTCGCGATCCACCCGGGCCCTTGGCTGCTCGAAGAGATCGTGAAGCCTTACAACATGAACGTGTCGAGCACGGCAGACCATCTCAAGGTAACCCGGCCAGCCTTAAGCCGTCTGCTCAATGGCAGGGCAGCGCTGACGCCGGAGATGGCCATCCGCTTCGAGAAAGCGTTCGGTATTTCTGCCGCCACCATGCTGCGGATGCAGTCTACCTATGATCTTGCGCAAGCCAAAAGCGCATCAGAGACCGTTAAAATCGAGCGTGTGCGCGAACCCGCATAGCAGGGCTCAAGCGCGCTGCCGATGACTACGGTCCCTATGGTATTCGCTCGATCAAATCCCGCCTAACTCTAGTGCCGCAATCCATCGGCGGGCTTAAAGGCAAATAAACGGCTGATGCTCGTTCTTTCTTTCTGGCCAATCAAGGCCATGGAGAAAGAAAATGACCTACTCTCACCTCGACCCGGCGATGCAGAATCGAGTCTCGTGGAATGCCGGTAGAACCGTCGGCACCAAGCGGCCACTCACTCAGAAGCAGATTTGGGCAATCCGGTTCTTCCTTGATCGCGAGGAGCGGCTCCGTGACCGCGCTCTGTTCGACCTGGCGATCGACAGTAAGCTGCGGGGCTGCGATCTGGTCAAGCTCAAGATCGGCGACCTCGTGGCCGGATCTGAAGTCCGCGACCGCGCAATGATCATCCAGCGGAAGACTGGACGACCTGTGCAGTTTGAAATCACCGCGGACGCCCGCACGAGCCTCGCAACATGGCTGCTGCGCCGCGGCGGCACCATCGATGACTTCGTGTTCCCAAGCAGGATCCATTCCGGCCAACCGATGAGCACGCGGCAGTATGCTCGCCTCGTCGACGAATGGGTCACCGCAGTCGGGTTGCGGCGGGAAGACTACGGCACTCATTCCATGCGGCGCACCAAAGCGGCCATGATCTACCGGACAACCGGAAATCTGCGTGCAGTCCAGATCCTGCTGGGCCATTCCAAGATCGAGAATACAGTCCGGTATCTCGGGGTCGACGTGGAGGACGCCCTTGTCCTGGCGGAGCGCATCGAAATCTGACCATATTGGCGGCCGTCGGGCAGAGTTCGACGGCCGCTTTCGGAGAAAAGAGAAAATCGACAAACCGGCGGGAAGTGGGTGGAAATGCGACTGGCGGCTTTGTAGAAAACGACCGTATCGCACCCATGAGAGGTTTCGCCTTGCATCAATTCAGGTGATTTCTTTCACTCTTTCATTGTTACGGTTGTGAGGGTTTTGCAGAAGCATGAAGCCCGGCAGCAGGAATGCCCAAAGCCCCGAAACTGGGAGCACTATTCCGCAGAGGCATGGAATAAGGATGAAGCTCGCCGCTGTCAGGCGACGATAGGGGAAGTCCGGCTGATGACTTCCCAAGCCAGCGATGACGAGCCCTACGATAATCATTAGCCATGTGAAGATCGTGAACCAGAATGCCGCCAGCATGTCCATCGACCAGCCAAGTCCTGCAAAAAGCCCAGCATCGAATATTCGGCGGAATTGTTCGGCAAACAGGATGATCGAGACAATCCCGTGGGTGATGCCCATAGCAACCAGCACAAGACCTGCATGCTTTACCATATCGGCAGTCCGATCACGATTGGATGCAGGAACGCGCCGATAAGGACGTAAGCACCAAGGCCGACCACGATGACGATCACATCATTGCGAAGCGTCGCACCGGTTTGGACGAGTTTGGCGCGGCGAAAAGAACTTGCCGCATCAATGATACCGAAAATGAAAAAGCTGCCGAACAACAGCAGCGCTTTCAGGTCGGTGGGGTTCAGAAGATGGCTGCCAGCCCAGATCGTGATCGCAAGCACCATCGGATGGCGGAACTGATGCTGGATTCGATTTGCCGGCCAATATGCCGATACGATCAGAACGCACGCAATGACCATTGCAACCTGTACTACCGAGCGTGTCCATTCTGGACCTGCGTAGATCGGCAACGCTTCTAGAACAGACCAGTAGCCGACCACTATCAGAGCAAGGCCGATTGCCGAGATCGCGCTGTAAAGTCCCATGTAAATGCCCTCACCGAGCGTGTTCTTGATGTCCCTTTCGCTCTGCCGCGAGCGGAAGGCCGAATAGAAGTGCGTTCCAAAAAACAGGGTGAGGCCACCAATGAGATAAATCATTGGCTACATTTGCGCGCTCATCTTGCCAGTGTCAAGATTATTTTGACAATGACAAGATGGCGCGATATGGGGAATTATGGATGCATCAACTTATCATCACGGCAACTTGAGATCGGCCCTGCTCGAACATGCCGCCGCCGAGATTGAGGAAAGCGGGGTCGAAAAGCTCTCACTAAGGCAGGTAGCCAAGCGCGCAGGGGTAAGTCACGCAGCCTTCGCTCATCACTTCGGCAGCGCCCAAGGTCTCCTCACTGGTCTTGCAGCCGAAGGGTTCACTATGTTTGGCAAGGCGTTAAGCGATGCGAGGAACCACGATTATTCGCAGGGCACAGACCTGCTTGAAACGAGCGGTCTCGCCTATATCCAGTTTGCACTGGACTATCCCCAGCTGTTTTCCCTCATGTTCAGCTCCAAGCTTCCGGACTTCTCTGACCCGACGCTTGATGGTGCATCCATGAAGGTCTTTCAGGCGTTCATTGCCGATGTTCACGGGCGCAATGTGCTGGAAGTCGATGGGCCTGGCGGTGTTGATATAGTTGCCATGGCCAACTGGGCAAAAGTTCATGGTCTGGCCACGCTCTTGCTTACCGGCCGCATGCGATCTGTGCTCTCGCTTGACGCAACCCAGCAAACCGGGGCCATACGGCAGATCCTCGCGAATGGCGGGAGTTAGCCGAACCGAGACCGCTCCAACGCGATTTTGCAAGCGCGGTGGCCGCTGTAACGAGCGTGTCCTCGGATACCCATTGGCTGTTCGGCCTTCTGCGAGGTAGGGGAACCGGAAAAGCTTTTGGAAACTTGCATAGCCGTTGAGAAAGGGTTCGAAGCGCAAAACATCTTCCATGAACCCCGCCGGATCTGCACCGCTGAATTACGAGTGCGAGAAGGTATGATTCCCGATGATGTGGCCTTCGTCTGACCAGCCCTGCAAGATACGGGGTGCCAATTCAGGATCGATGAATTTGCCAGACACGAAACCGGCCGCCTGAACGCCATATCGATTCAGACACTCTCGGATGGCAGCATCACGCACTTCACCTGACATGAGCGGGTGTCCGCGAGATCGAAATCGTCAATCGTGACTGCCAATCCAAGGGTCGTGGTTCTTTGGGCCAGCAAGGTCCCAGCGTTCGCACCCAAAATCGCGGCTGCACCCACGCCGCCAAGGAAGCCCCGTCTGTTAAGCTCTGATATCACGACGAAAATCATGCCGCAGATTTCGGCAGCCCACAACGTCTTGTTTGGGGTAGCCTTCAGAATGGCGGGAATTTTTTAAGCGGGGGCAAGGCCGCCGTGCCGCTTTTGGGACCGCATCGCGAAATCGGTTTTGGCCACTTAGATGCAATCAGTTGGTATGCTGGGCCAGTCTCCTTTCGAGGATTTGGGCGGCGATACGATAGGTGCGGTCATTGTCTACGTCGATCGCGTGCGCACCGTCGTCCAGTATCACTGCTTTCATCCGCACTCCGAAGCGTTTGGATAGCCGCCGCATCACACCATCGACAGTTATCAGTCCGCTAGAAAACATGAGAAGATTTAAAAACCCAAACGCCTGCGCGATCCGCGCCGGATTGCTTGCGAATTGTCCGCCGGTGCGAAACACTTCTGCCGCCCCGAGCCCTTGTCGAGACAAGCCATACAGATTGCAATTAGCAATACTGGCGTCGGCGAATTTGTAAAAGTGCCGCTGTCCCTCTGGATGGGCGAAGAGCACCGCTTCTTTGCGAGCCAGCGCGACTACGGCATCATCCCCATCGCGGAGCATGGCAATAACCTTTTCTACTGCCGCCGGCGAGAGCAGCACATTGTCGGCAGTCGTAACCACGATGTTGCCCCGCACCCCTTCCGCCGCAGCGTAGACGCTGTCCGTTATTGTGTCGGCTGACGGCACGAATTCTAGCCCGCAGCCGATGTTCCCGACTATGCTGATAATTGGTTCAAGCTTTTGCTTAGCCCCAGCCTCCACCGCAATTCGAACCAGCCCAATGCCGCGTGCTTCTCCCAGAGCTTTGAGAACGTGGGCAAGCAATGGCTTGCCGGCGATGGGAACCAGACATTTGTGGCTGACCTGTGCTTCGGCAGCCAAGGGATCGATCCGGCCATCGCGTTGTGCCGCGAGGACGATGACTGTGATCTCACTGTCAGACGGCATTGGCGATCACTCCCTGCCGTGTCATGCTTTCGCACAAAATGGTTTCGATCAGTTCGGCATGGCTGAACCCGGCGACAGCGGCCGCTTTCGCCATGACTTTTTCCGACCACAGATTGCAATTCAAATTAATTTCGATGAAGTTGATTTCTCCCGCTTTCCGGTCGAGGCGGAATTCAATCCGGCCATAGTCGAACGGCCGAAAGGTGCGCGCGATCCGCGCGGCGAATTCGGCAATCTTTGGTGCAGTCTCCGGATCGTCGAACTGCTTGAGCGAGGACTTCTCGTTGTTGATGATCAGATCGCGCTTTTCGTAATATGTCCACAAGCGGCTGGTATCCTCGCGCTCATAGAACAACATCGGTAGCATGACCGGCTCACCGATGGTGAGAAACGCCACCTGCACGTCGAAACCGTCGAGATACGGCTCCACGATCGCATCATGGCCCTGCCCGTGGATGGCGGCGACCGCGTTGAGAATGCCGTTCCAATCATAGGCATCGGAGATTCCCCACGAAGCGGATGAGGCGTTAGGTTTGATCACCCATCGCTCCGCAGATGGGCAGTCAGCCTGCTCAACGGGCGCTCCGCGTCGGTAGAAGGCCCAAGGGGCGGTCGGAACACCAGCGCGCTCACAGACCACTTTTGACAAGTGTTTATCGTCCCCCAAACCACGCACCATTGGTCCGCCACCGACGTAAGGAAGCCGATGCATGTTGCAAAGAAGCGGCAGCAGCATCTCCGAATTGAGAAAGCCACCCCGGTTAAGCAGCGGGAAAACGAAATCAACTTCCGGTCGCTCGAAAAGAGCTTGATAGCGGTCAGCCAGAGTTAAGTTGAAGCCGATGTGTTCCAGTGTTGTGCGCACTTCATGGTGGTAGATGGCATGATTGCCGTCGTCGGGGTGCATGGCCCCGCCCCACGACGCATGCTTGGCAATGTACATGATCCGAAGGCGGGATTTCTCGTCTTCTGGGATTGTCCGAGGGCTGATGGCGCTGGTCAAAAATATGCTCCATTTCGAGTCATAGCTTTTTAGCGGACCGCCGGGACCAAGGCAACGCCGGGAGTTCGTTTTCTCAATAATAGCAATGAGTCACAGTGCAGGACAGGCATGAAACCGGACTACCCGCTGGATGGAGACGCATGAATGCTGCAGTTCAGTGGTAATTCATGGTCTATGTGCGAATTCGGGGTTAAATCAGAGAACTTTTGGCAAAAATGTATCGCGCTGCACGTCCATGTCTCATGCGCCCTGCGAGCGAAGCTTAAATCTCACGTTTGAATAGGGTTAACGATGATCACATTTACCCCCGCCACTTCTATTCCATCCCTGAGAATAGCTTCGCTTGCGCTCGCCGCCGGCGCCCTCGGCATATCCGCCTCGGCCGCTGCACAGTACAGGCAGGTGTTGA
>JBBSOT010000163.1:0-10414 GCA_038259455.1 Hyphomicrobiales bacterium
CTTGCAAACAACCCGTACACGGCCATTGGGCCCGGTCTGGTTGGCGCATGCAAGCTTGCCGGAGGGGTCGCGTCTCACGACTTGGGGCTTCATGCGTTGCGTGGCCTGCGGCGGGGATGCCGGCACCGGGGGGAACACCGATTGCGCGACGACGGTTTCATCGTTCTGCGATCGCGATCCGCGGACCCATGAAGGCATGAAGGACGATACGGGCATCAGCGAGGAAACGGCTGGCGGCTTGGGCATGATGATCGTGCCGTCGGACGTCTTCGAGCAGGCAGCGAGCGGCAACAGGCACAGGCAGGCAAGTGCTGCCGATGCACCGCGCATCATCCCGGTCGACATTGTTTCAGGGAAGAACCTCATGGCGCTTCGTAACGCGACGATCATGTGGATTTTGAGGCGGAAACGCGAAGGATTTGAGATAACTGGTGCCCCCGGACGGAATCGAACCGCCGACCTTCGGTTTACAAAACCGCTGCTCTACCAGCTGAGCTACAAGGGCATCGGCGCTCCGGTATCACATTTGTCGCGCCAGTAAAGTCAAAAGTCTAAGAAGCTTCGCGGCAGATTGCCGGATGGCCGGCGCGCCGCGCATAGGCCGTCATCGGCGCGCCGCCTAAAAATGACCCAACCCCCCCGCTAGATAAGAGAAATTCTGGATTTGAGCGCGGGAGTGGAAATGCTCAGACTTGTCGTCATTGCTTTCATCGTGATGGTCGGGTGGCTTGTCCTGCTCAAGCTTTACCGTGAATTGAAGGATGCCAGTGTCGACTGGACCGGCTGGGCCTTTGCTGGTGCATTCGTCGCGTTGGCCTTCTATCTGCGCCACGTCACCGGGCTCGGATAGCAGCGGTCGATCTGCTCGGCTGGGGCAGTCAGGCGAAGCGGTGAGGTGGCAGGCTCCCGAAGAGGGGATTGCGGTACAGCCCAACTTGTTTTCCGGGCGGCGAGAAAAAAACTGAAAAAACTTTCGAACCTCTCTCCGGGTTGGCGCGACTGATGGTCATGAGGCGGATGGACGCCTCGCTAAAATGATCACAGGAGACCATCATGTCGCTCAAGACCAAACTGATTTCCACCCTGATTTCGTTCACCGTTGCCGGCGTCGCCATTGCCGGTGCCATTCAGCCTTCCGCTGCCAAGAAGCTGTCCCACGGTGAAGTTGCAGCGATCGCCGGCATTGGCGGCATTGTTCTCGGCGCAGCCATCGCCAATGCCAATCGCGGCCCGGACTATTACGGCGACCACCGCAGTTCCTGGGAGCGCCATGTCAACCGCTGCTACGATCGGTACCGCACTTACAACCATCACACCGACACCTATGTCGGGTACGACGGTCGGTATCACTACTGCCGCCTGTAACAACCGGCATCGGTTTATCGAGGGGAGGCGTCTTCGGGCAGCCTCCCCGGCGCATCTTGTCAAGCGTTCAGGCGATGCCGCCGATCATCCGCGTAATCTCGGCGGCGGCGCGTTGCACCAGTGGACCGATATCGGCGGCGCGCTCAGGTGTAACGCGAACGGTTGGGCCAGACACGGAAACGCCGCCGACCGGCTCGCCGAATTCGTTGAAGATGGCTGCCGCCACGCAGCGCATGCCGGGATAGCGCTCCTCGTCGTCGACAGACCAGCCGCGCTCGCGAATCTCGCCAAGATCCCGGGCCAACGATTGCGGGTCCGACAGGGTCTTGAGGGTGAAAGCCTCGAGTCCGGCCTTGCGAACGATGGCGTCGACGCGTTCAGGCCCCAGATGCGCAAGGATAGCCTTGCCGATGCCCGAGGCATGAAACGTGCTGCGCGTGCCCGGCCGGAAGAAGGCGCGGATCGCCTGGTGCGTCTCGACCTGGCTGACAAAGACCACGCAGTCATCCTCCGCTACGCCGAGATTGGCCGTTTCGCCGGTCGCTTCCATCAGTTCCTGCATGACGGATCGCGCTCGCTCGACAAGATTGCGCCGGCGCAGGAAGGCCGAGCCCATGCGGTAGGTCTCGACGCCGATCAGCCAGAGCTGGTTCATCTGGTCGAACTCGACCATGCCGTGCTGGCCAAGCGTCGTCAGCATGCGGTAGGCGGTCGAGGCGGCAATGCCGCTCTCGGCGGCGATCTCGCTGAGCGACAGGCCGTTTCCCTTCGACACGATGGAGAGGATCTTGAGCGCACGGTCGAGCGATTGCACCGAGCCGGTGTCGGTCGGCGCATTGAAGGCGCGCGGCCGGCCGCGCTGGCGTTTTTCGGGTGGGTTCATACGCCTTGATACGGCGAATTATCTCAAAGGGAAATGAAAAAATATTCCACCGTAGGTGGTGGATGCAATTCTGAAAAAGGAAAAGCATATAAATTGCAAGTAGTTATGCTCGTACCAAGATAATGAAAAAATATTCTGAAAAAATTGAAAAATAACCCCGCCGCTGGCATGCTCGGACCATAAAAGCACAGTGGAGCAAGCTCATGGCCAGGATGCGGGCAATCGATGCGGCAGTTCTCGTTCTCGAAAAGGAAGGCATCTCGTGCGCTTTCGGCGTACCGGGGGCGGCGATTAATCCGTTCTATTCGGCGCTCAGGGAGCGCGGCACGGTGCGCCACATACTGGCGCGCCACGTCGAGGCAGCATCGCACATGGCGGAGGGCTACACCCGCGCCAGGGCCGGCAATATCGGGCTCTGCATCGGAACATCCGGGCCGGCCGGCACCGACATGATCACCGGGCTCTACTCGGCCTCGGCCGACTCGATTCCGATCCTGTGCATCACCGGGCAGGCACCGCGCGCCAGGCTCAACAAGGAAGATTTCCAGGCCGTCGACATCGCGGCGATCGCCGTGCCTGTCACCAAGTGGGCGGTCACCGTCATGGAACCCTATCTCGTGCCGATGGCGTTGCAGAAGGCGTTCCATCTGATGCGCTCGTCCAGGCCCGGTCCGGTGCTGATCGACCTGCCGGTCGACGTCCAACTGGCAGAGATCGAGTTCGACATCGACTGTTATGAACCGATGACGCCTTACAAGCCGGCGATGACGCGCGGCCAGGCGCAAAAGGCGCTTGCCATGCTGAACGCTTCGGAAAAGCCGCTGATCGTTGCCGGCGGCGGCATCATCAACGCCGACGCCTCGGACCTTTTGATCGAATTCGCCGAGATCATCGGTGTTCCGGTCATCCCGACACTGATGGGCTGGGGATCGATCCCCGACGACCACCGGCTCATGGCCGGCATGTGCGGACTGCAGACCTCGCACCGCTACGGCAACGCCACGATGCTTGAAGCCGACTTCGTCTTCGGCATCGGCAACCGCTGGGCCAACCGACACACCGGATCGGTCGACGTGTACACCAGGGGCAAGAAGTTCATCCATGTCGACATCGAACCGACGCAGATCGGCCGCGTCTTTGCGCCCGATCTCGGGGTTGTCTCGGATGCAGGCGCGGCGCTGACGATGCTTCTCGACGTTGCCACCGACTGGAAGACGGACGGCAAGCTGCGCGACTGGTCGGGCTGGGCCAGGGAGTGCCAGGCGCGCAAGAAGACAATGAAGCGCAAGACGCATTTCGACCAGGTGCCGCTCAAGCCGCAGCGCGTCTACGAAGAGATGAACAAGGCTTTCGGCCGTGACACGACCTATGTCACCACGATTGGCCTCAGCCAGATCGCCGGGGCGCAGTTCCTGCACGTCTACAAGCCCCGCAACTGGATCAACTGCGGGCAGGCCGGGCCGCTCGGGTGGACGTTGCCGGCTGCGCTTGGCGTCCGCGCCGCCGATCCGGACCGCGATATCGTTGCACTGTCCGGCGACTACGACTTCCAGTTCATGATCGAGGAACTGGCCGCCGGCGCACAGCACAAACTGCCCTATATCCATGTCGTCGTGAACAACGCCTATCTCGGCCTGATCCGCCAGGCGCAGCGCGGCTTCGGCATGGATTTCGAAGTGGATCTCGCCTTCGACAACGTCAATGCGGCCGGTGATGCCGCGGCCGGCTACGGCGTCGACCATGTCGCAGTCGCGCAGGCCATGGGCTGCAAGGCGATCCGGGTCACGAAGCCGGATGAATTCGCCAGCGCCTTTGCCGAGGCCCGGCGGCTGATGAAAGAGCATCAGGTGCCGGTCGTCATCGAGTTCATCCTCGAAAGGGTCACCAATATTTCGATGGGCACCGAGATCGACACCATCACGGAGTTCGAGGAACTGGCCGAGCACGACGAGGACGCGCCAACGGCGCTCGTCATGCTCGACTGAATCGGTTTCTGAAGTTTCTGACTCATTTTATGAGGGAAGGGCGCCATGCCACGGTTTTCAGCCAATCTTTCGATGCTTTTCGGCGAGCACGACTTTCTCGACCGCTTCGACGCGGCAGCGCGTGCCGGCTTCAAGGCGGTCGAATATGTCGGTCCCTATGACCATCCGCCCGAGGCGGTTGCCGCACGGCTGAAGAAGAACGGGCTGCAACAGGCGCTGTTCAACCTGCCGGCCGGCGATTGGGCGGCGGGCGAGCGCGGCATCGCCGTGCTGCCGGACAGGGTCGATGACTTCAGGAAAAGCGTCGACACAGCAATCACTTACGCCAAGGCGCTGGACTGTCGGCAGGTCAATTGCCTGGCGGGCATTGCACCTGGGGGCCTTGACCCTCAAGCCTTGGCGGACCTGTTTGTCGGGAACCTGGCATTCGCCGCTGAACGTCTCGAAAGCGCGGGAATCAGGCTGCTGATCGAGGCGATCAACACGCGCGATATTCCAGGTTTCTTCCTCAACACGTCGAAGCAGGCCTTCGACATCATCGACCGTGTCGGCTCGAAAAATCTGTATTTTCAGTACGATATCTACCACATGCAGGTGATGGAGGGGGATATCGCCCGCACCATCGAAGCAAACCTAGACCGCATCGCGCATATCCAGATCGCGGACAATCCCGGCCGGCACGAGCCTGGCACAGGCGAGATCAACTACCCCTTCCTCCACGACCATCTCGACCGCATCGGCTACAGCGGATGGCTCGGCGCCGAGTACAAGCCGAAGGCCGGAACGGAGGCGGGACTGGGCTGGTTCAGGGCGCTCTCCGGCAAGGGGAGTGCCGCGGCATGAGCACCCAAACCATTGGATTTATTGGACTTGGCATCATGGGCGCCCCGATGGCCGGGCATCTCCTGAACGCCGGTTACCCGGTCGTCACCAGCAGCCACCGCAAGCCGCCGCCACAAGACCTTGTCGCGAAGGGCATGAAGACAGCGCCAGGGCATGATGCGGTCGCCAAGGCAGCCGACATCATCATCATCATGGTGCCCGACACGCCGCAGGTCGAAGAGGTGCTGTTCGCCGAAAACGGCGTCGCGAGCGGCCTCTCAAAGGGCAAGCTGGTCATCGACATGAGCTCGATATCGCCGATCGAGACCAGGGAATTCGCCAGAAAGATCAATGCCTTGGGTTGCGACTATCTGGACGCGCCGGTATCGGGCGGCGAGGTTGGGGCCAAGGCAGCGTCGCTCACCGTCATGGTCGGTGGCGAGGAAGACGCCTTCGAGCGGGCACGGCCGGTCCTCGAGACAATGGGCAAGAACATCACGCTGGTCGGCTCCAATGGGATCGGCCAGACGACCAAGGTCGCCAACCAGATTGTCGTTGCACTGACCATCGAGGCGGTTGCCGAAGCCCTTGTTTTTGCGTCGAAAGCCGGCGCCGACCCGGCCAGGGTGCGGCAGGCGCTGATGGGCGGCCTCGCCAATTCGCGCATCCTGGAAGTGCATGGCGAGCGCATGATCAAGCGGACCTTTGCGCCGGGTTTCCGCATCGAACTGCATGCCAAGGACCTGAACCTTGCGCTGGAAGGCGCGAAATCGCTCGGCGTGGCGCTGCCCAACACGGCGATGACGCAGCAATTGTTCAATTCATGTGCGGCCAATGGCGACGCCAGGGACGATCATTCCGGTCTGGTGAAAGCGCTGGAGCGCTTGGCTGGACATGCAGTGGGGGGTGGATAGATTTTTCGTCTCAGGCGAATTCGCATCGAGAATAAGACAGCTGTATTCGTGGGTTAGCCCAAAAACCCGCATACTTGCACCTGCAATCGATACACATGGGCCGGATAGCCGCCGGCGCGGCGGGTTTTTGATCAGATTTCTTCGGGCGAGGGATACGAATCGCGTCGGTTTTTATGTCCGACAACTGTCCGGGCCGATCTTGCGATTGTGTTGGCCGGGTCGACGCCTGACGATCGATCGTCATTGACCGGAGGAGGCAGTGTGAAATTCTGGCGGCTAGACTGCCAGGAATTTACGCGCTGCATAAAGCGACACCGCCGCGGCATTCGAGACGTTGAGCGAGCGGATCGGTCCTGGCATATCGAGACGGGCGAGGCTGGTGACCGTTTCGCGGGTCTTCTGGCGCAGGCCCTTTCCCTCGGCGCCGAGCACGAGGGCGATCTTTTCCCCGGCGAAGGATTTTTCCATTTCGACCGGTCCATCGGAATCGAGGCCGATGGTGGCGAAGCCTGCCTGGTGAAGTTCACCGAGCGCCTCGGCCAGGTTCCTGACCTCGATCAGGTCGATATGCTCGAGCGCGCCGGATGCCGATTTCGCCAGAACGCCCGACTCGGTCGGGCTGTGGCGCGAGGTGACGATCAGCGCGCCGGCGCCGAAGGCAACCGCCGAGCGCATGACCGCGCCGACATTGTGCGGATCGGTGACCTGGTCGAGCACGACGACGAGATTGGTGTCGCCCAGCGAATCGAGCGGCTTGGGGGTGAGTGGCCTGGCCTCGATCACGACGCCCTGGTGCACGGCATCCGAGCCGGTGATCTTGTCGATGTCGCGCGGCTCGACGATTTCGGCCGAAAAGGGCAGCGCGGCAATGTCGCCAAGCTCCAGACGCTCGGCGGCGTTGCGGGTGACAAGCATCCGCGAGATCTTGCGCGCCTTGTTGTCGAGCGCGGCGCGCACCGTGTGGATGCCGTAGAGCCGCACCAGACCGTCGGCTGCCGGGTCGCCAGGCGCGACAGGCTGGCGCGGCCGGAAGGCAGGCGCGGGCGCCCCGCCGCTCTTCTGGTCGCGGTAGGCGCGCCGCAGATTGGCGTAGTGGCTGTCCTTGGGTGTCTTGGTGTTCTTGCTGTCGGTCATCAGCGCTCTATAGCGGCATCGGCGCGCCAAGGATATGGCGAGGATCGTGGCGCCTTGCGGAATTTCGCATGGCGGCGCGGTTGTTGCGGTTGACACGTTTCGACCGTCCCGCCATAAGGCGCTTCGCGGATCGGCAGCCAGTGCCGGCTTCGCGAAACAATGCCTCGTTGCATGGTTCCGTCGGCAGATGGAGGAGTGCCCGAGTGGTTAAAGGGGACGGACTGTAAATCCGTTGGCTCAGCCTACGTTGGTTCAAATCCAACCTCCTCCACCACTGCCGGACAGGAACACGCGACAGCGGCCTCGCTTTTGAGCGAGAGCCATGGCATTAAGGAACGGCGCGGGTATAGCTCAGTGGTAGAGCAGCAGCCTTCCAAGCTGAATATGCGGGTTCGATTCCCGCTACCCGCTCCAAAATGTTGTTATTCTTGGCCGCTTCGATGATACGGATGGCGCCGTTGGGCGGGCGCCTGAGTGTGCCGGTTAGACGCTAGCCGACCTTTGCTTTTTTCAGTACATCATTGATGCGGCCTTGCCAGCCGGCGCCGGTCGCCTTGAACTTGTCGATAACATCGCTGTCGAGCCTGATGCTGATCGCCTGTTTGGGAGAGTCGAGCGGCGGCCTGCCGCCGACGTTCTTGCGCATCCGAGTTGCCAAATCCGGGAAAGCCTCTGCAAATGACCTCGCCTGGGCGAGCTGCTCGCCGGTCAGCGGCGGGCTCTCGACATCGTCCCAGTCCTGTGGGGTATAGCCGAGGCCGGGGGTGAATTCTTTCCGGGGCTTTCGAGCGGTCATTCGATAGTTGTCCTTTCGCTTCTCCTGGCCTTCCGCATCGAGATGACTGAGATACCTTCACTCCCGAGATAGGCGAAAACCACGGCAAAGACACTGTTCCCCAGCCGGCCTAATGGCAATATGTCGGCTGTTGTGGCCCGGGACGATAATTGCCGCGAGGAAGAATGCCTCATCGAGATCGGCAAAATCGAACCCATGCTTTGCCAGATTGGCGAGGCGCTTCGGCTCATCCCAGGTGATTGTCGTCACGGTTTTTGTATATACAGAAACTGTCGTCTTCTGGCAAGGTTACAGTCCCAGAATGTCGGCTGCCCGGTGATCCTCGTCGACGCCGTCGATGAGGAAAACGTCGCCCTGCGCATTGGCGGCGCGCAAGGGCAGGATTGCCCGGTAGGCGGCCGAGGCGTACCAGCCGCGCGCCGCTTCAAGGGTCGGGAAAGCGATGACGATGAGGTCGCCGAGAAAAGCGCCTTCAAGATGCTCCTTGTCGCCTCCATGAATGATGAAACGGCCGTCGAACGGGGCGAGGGTGGCATCGATGCCTTCGAGATAGGCGACGATGTCCGGTCCCATGTCGACAGAGCGCAGATGGCCTATGGCATAGCTGGTCATGTCAGCGTCCCGCACCGGCTGTCATGTCTGAACCGGTTGTGCTGTCGGCCAGCGCGCCATATTCGAGCTTCGTCAGGACGGCGACGATGATGGCCTGGCCGAGGAGGAAGGCCCATCCGAAGACATTCGGCGCAATCAGCCCGGTCAGCGGCAGAACAATGCTGGCGATGATCCAGGAGAGATTGCCCGCGATCACCACAAAGGCCGCCCAGGCCGGAACCGCTGCGGCGCGCGAACTGATCGCCATGAAAGCGGCAATCGGCATGAGACTTGCGCCTGCCCAGAACAGCAGGCTGGCCGGGATGCCGGTTGCGCCTGCAATGGGCGTCGGTCCCATCAGCAGGGCGGCACCCATGACCGCGCAGGTAGCGCCGTCGAGCGCCAGCAGGGATTGAATGGAAAGGGGTCTGCGGTTCATTGCCATGATCTCCGTTTCTGTCGGTTGCCTGCACGATTTGCCGCGCAGCTACCGTGACCATTGGCGGGTTGCGGTCGGCCGTCGATTACGTGTGAGGTAATTGTTGGCCGGATTTTCGGGTGCTAGCCTTTGGTCATGCTGAACGAGCAACAATCTGCCGGTGAACTTCTGCGTGACTGGCGGCAACGCCGCCGGCTGAGCCAGCTTGCGTTGTCTGCCGATGCCGAAATCTCGCAAAGGCATCTGAGTTTCGTGGAATCGGGACGGGCGCAGCCAAGCCGCGAAATGGTGATGCATCTGACCGAGCGACTTTCGGTGCCGCTGCGCGAGCGCAACCGGATACTGACGGCAGCAGGCTTCGCACCGATCTACAATGAGCGCCCGCTCGCCTCGCCGGAACTTGCCGCTGCAACGGCAGCAATCGACAGTATCCTGCGTGGTCACGAACCCCATCCTGCCCTGGCCGTTGACCGCAACTGGACGCTGCTGTCGGCCAACAGGGCAGTTGGCCTGCTGACGGCAGGCGTGGCCGAGCATCTTCTGGCCGGCGAGGTCAACGTGTTGCGGCTCAGCATGCATCCCGAAGGGCTTGCCCGCCGGATCCGAAATTTCCGGGAATGGCGCGCCCATATACTGATGCGCCTGTCGCACGAGCTCGATCTTTCAGCCGATCCGCGTACCATGGCCCTGATCGACGAATTGCAATCCTATCCGGTGCCAAGCCACGCCATGCCAAGGCGCGGGGTCCCGGTCTCGGGCAACTCTATTGCATTGCCGCTGATGCTGGACAGCGACAGGGGGCCTCTCTCTTTCATCAGCACCACCACGGTATTCGGCACGGCCGTCGACGTGACGTTGTCGGAAGTGACGATTGAAGCCTTCTTTCCCGCCGATGGTGAAACAGCGCGTGCAATGGCGGCGCTGGTTGCCGAAACCGTCGCCTGAATGAAGTTCGCCAAGTCGCCGGAACAGGGCCTTGAGAAGAAAAAGTTGCCGGCCAAACGCAATCTCGTGCAGGCGGAGGAACCGGAAGCTCGGCTGCGAATTGCATCTGGATCGCAGCCATCCAGGAGCACAGCATGACCAGGAACCAGCGTGAGACAGGTGCCCGCGAGCCCGTCGAGGATCACCGTCCGACAGACACCAGCCAGAACGCCGCCATGCCGGACAAGCCGAAACCCTATGGCCTGACCGAGCCAGAGGACGGCACCGATGACAAGGCTGCAAAGTCGGGTGCAAAAGATGCGCACGGCGCGGACAAGCCGTCCCCGGCACCGCAAAAGGTTACCGGTGCAGGACCGGCCATCGCCGAACATTCAAAGGATGCTGCCTCGCCGAAGCCGGGCGGCACGAAGAGCGCGAATGAAAAGCCGTAACATCCGGGGGGCAGCGTAGATCATAGCGTTTCTCAATCGCGATGCGGTTACGGTGGCGCCGGCATTGATCGGCGCAACGCTTCTTGTCGATGGCGTCGGCGGCGTCATC
>JBBSOT010000164.1:0-10298 GCA_038259455.1 Hyphomicrobiales bacterium
CTTGCCGGGGCCGTCGTGATTTCCGGCATGGTCGCCGTGTCGATCACGCCGATGATGGCGGCGCGCGTGCTGAAGGGAGGCGAACATGGCAGGTTCCAGAAGATCGTCGATCGCACGTTCGACCGCATCGCCCGCCGTTACGAGAGGCTGGTGTCGGGATCGCTGAACTACCGGCCGGTGACGCTGATGATCGTCATCTCGCTGGTCGGGGTGACCGGCTACATGTTCTACAACACATCGAGCGAACTGGCGCCCGAGGAAGATTCCGGCGCCCTGTTTTCCCTGGTCACGGCGCCGCGCTATGCGACGTCGAAATATACCGGAATCTATGCCGACCAGATGATGGAACTGACCAAGGACATTCCGGAGCTGCGCGCCTATTTCACCATCGTTGGTCTTGGCGGCCAGACCAATAGCGGCATTGCGCTCTGGGCGTTCAAGGACTGGGGCGACCGCGAGCGCTCCCAGAAGGAACTGCAACAGGAAATCCAGGGCCGGCTATCGAAAGTGGCTGGTGTCCAGTCACTGGTCTTTGCGCCGCCATCATTGCCCGGCGCGGGCGGCGGCCTGCCCATCTCGATGGTCATCCAGTCGACGGCCGATGCCAGCCAGGTCTATGAAGTCGCCGAACAGGTGAAACAGAAGGCCCAAGCGTCCGGGCGCTTCATCGTCGTGCAGAATTCGCTCTCCTTCGATGCACCGCAGGTTACCGTTACAATCGACCGCGACCGCGCCGCAGCGCTCGACCTTCCAATCAGTGACATCGGGGCGACGCTCGGTCTTCTGGTCGGTGGCGCTTCGGTCGCGCAGTTCGACCGGGATTCCAAGAGTTACGACATCATCATGCAGGTACCCGACGAAAAGCGAGGCAACCCGTCGGACCTCGGCAGATACTATGTGAGATCGGTGAGCGGCGAGATGGTTCCGCTATCTGCCGTCGTCTCTGTGTCGACCAATGCGTCGCCGGCTGCCATCGAGCAGTTCAACCAGCTCAATTCCGCGACGATATCGGCGCTGCCGCTGCCTGGCGTCACCACCGGCGACGGGTTGCAGATCATCGAGGACATCGCCCGGCCGTTGCTGCCGGGAGGCTTTTTCCTCGACTATTCCGGACAGTCGCGGCTCGAGAAGACGCAGGGCAACACGATCGTGATCGCCTTCGCGCTTGCCTTGGTGGTGATCTATCTGGTGCTTGCAGCGCAGTTCGAGAGTTTCCGCGACCCGCTGATCATCATGATGTCGGTTCCGCTGTCGATCTTCGGCGCCATGCTGCCGCTCAATCTGGGACTGGGTACGCTCAACATCTACACGCAGGTCGGCCTGATCACCTTGATCGGGCTGATTACCAAGCACGGCATCCTGATGGTCGAGTTCGCCAACCAGCAGCGCGAGGAGCACGGCTTGTCGCGTCTGGACGCGATCGTGGCATCGGCCAGGGTGAGGTTGCGGCCGATCCTGATGACGACGGCGGCAATGGCGCTCGGCGTCGTGCCTCTGATCATCGCGCAGGGCGCCGGCGCGGCAGCGCGCTACTCCATGGGACTGGTGATCTTCTCCGGCATCCTGATCGGCACGACATTCACGCTGTTTGTCGTGCCGATGTTCTACACGCTGATCTCGCGCAAGACGCTGGCCCCGGCGGCTGAACATGCTGAGGCCGAGAAGCCGGAGGGCATGGCCTCGGCCTGACCGACCACCAGCAGGCGAGACTCCAGGGAATCCTGACCTAGGCCAACACGGTCTGGAGACGTTCCAGATCGCGCATCTGCGCCATTGTCGCTTCGTAGCCGAGCTGGATAGCCTCGTCGGCTCGATGGAACTCGGTAAGTCCTATGTGGCCGAGCTTCGGCTGCACCGACATGTCCGGCGGATCGCCCGCAAGACGAGCGCGCGAGATACGGTCCTGGATGATGTTGAAGGCCTCGAGCATGACGCCGGTGACGCCCATGCGCGCTTCCTTCGATCGCGTGTCGGCATTGAAGCGCTCAGCCGGCGTTGCATCGGCTTCGACCATCAGTTCGCCGGCACTGTGCTTGATGACGGCTGCGCGGCCGAACAGGTCGTAGTGGAGGTTGACGGCGACGACCAATGGCTGCTCGTTGGCACGACAGACGGAGACGGGCACCGGATTGACCAGCGCTCCGTCGACAAGGACACGACCGTTGCAGGTGACCGGCTCGAATACGCCCGGCAGCGCATATGAAGCGCGCATTGCAGTGATGAGCGAACCGCTCGACAGCCAGATTTCATGGCCGGTGCGGATTTCGGAAGCGACGCAGATGAAAGGCTTGGGCAGATCCTCGAACCTGATGCCGTGCATGTGCTCGCGCAGCCGGGCGTCGAGCTTCATGCCGCCGAACAGGCCGCTGCCGCCAATCTTGATATCCAGCAGGCCGAACATGCGGCGCTTGGTGAGGCTGCGGGCGAACGCTTCCAACTCGTCGAGCTTGCCGGCCAGATAGCATCCGCCGACCAGCGCGCCGATTGACGTGCCGGCGATCATCGAGACCTCGATGCCGGCCTCGTCAAGCGCGCGCAGGACGCCGATATGGGCCCAGCCGCGCGCGCAGCCACCACCGAGCGCAAGCGAAATGCCGGTTTTCTTCGCTGGTGAAGGATCGGATACGCCGCCAGCGGACGAAAGGCCATTGGCTTCCCGTACATCCGGCCTGTTGCGCAACGACGCCCAGTCGAGCATCAAACTCTCCCAAATCCGCTGTTTACCTTACAGCGACGTTGTATCCAAATGGTGAACATATGTCGCGGGAAGCATGAATTCGGTTCAAATGCCGTTCGGATAGACCTCTTGCGGATCGAACAGGGGGCGGCTGCCATCGTCTTCAAGAACCGCTCTCCCCTCGACCAGCGCGACCGTGCGATAAAAGCATGAACGCCTTCCGGTGTGACAGGTTGCATCGGCACCGGCGACATTCACGCGAAGCAGTATGGCGTCCTGGTCGCAATCCGTCTTGACCTCGACGACCTGCTGCACGTTGCCGGACGTCTCGCCCTTTTTCCAGAGCTTGCCGCGCGACCGGGACCAGTAATGGGCGATGCCGGTTTCAAGGGTTTTGGACAGCGCCTCGTCGTTCATGTGGGCAAGCATGAGGAGCGTGCCGTCCGCCGCGTCGGTAACGACTGCGGTGACAAGGCCGGCGTCGTCAAATCGCGGTGCAAAGACCGCGCCTTCTTCGAGCGCCAGCTTGTCGGGGGGATTGTCGGGAAAGTCGATCACGGGCCTGCCTGCTCCTGCCATGGTCCCCAACGACAGGAGCGATGCGTCCTGATCCGTTGCCGATGTCAGCTTGCGCGGCCGCTGCGGACCATGCTGACGAAACGGATCTGCTCTTCCGGCGTGTCCTTGAAAGCACCCGTGAAGGTCGAGGTCAACGTCGTCGATCCCTGCTTGCGGATACCGCGCATGGCCATGCACATGTGCTCGGCCTCGAGCATGACGGCGACGCCGCGCGGGTTGAGCACGTCCTGAATGACGCCGGCGATCTGCGCGGTCATGGCCTCCTGTGTCTGCAGGCGATGGGCGAAGATGTCGACAACCCTGGCGATCTTGGACAGGCCGACGACCTTGCCGTCAGGCAGGTAGCCGACATGCGCCTTGCCGATGATCGGCACCATGTGGTGTTCGCAATGCGAGTGGAAGGAGATGTCCTTGACGATGACAAGGTCGTCGTAGCCGGCGACTTCCTCGAAGGTGCGGCCGAGTTCCTCGGCCGGCGACATGTCATAGCCACCGAACATCTCGCGATAGGCCTTGGTGACGCGCCGTGGCGTGTCGACCAGTCCTTCGCGGTCCGGGTTGTCACCGGTCCAGCGCAGCAGCACCCGAACGGCGGCCTCTACCTCGGCTTCACTGGGGCGGTCGGTGGCGGGCTTGTCCATATAGGCGGTCTGAGGCAAAAGCTTCTTGATCGCAGCGTCCATTCAGGTGTTCTCCCGTAGTTCCTCTCGCTTATACGGAGGAACGCGTTAAACGGTTCACAGCCTTGTCCGGGAATTGTGCGGTGTGCCCCGAAGCCGTGTAGAAATGATCTGGCCACGACCGGCGACTGCGCCACCTTGTCGATCCAAGACCACAACCATTATATATGAGCCTCAAGCGCGAATGAAAGATGCCAGGCCGGCACGGATTATTCGCCAAACGGCGACGGGTTGGAAAATCATGATCGACGACATCTACAACACGAAAATTCTCGGATTTGCCGGCAATATCGGCCGCATCGGCAGACTCGACAATCCGGACGCCACAGCGACGGCGCATTCGAAGCTGAGCGGCTCGACGGTGACGGTCGATCTGAAGATGCAGGACGGCGTGGTGACGGACTTTGCGCATGATGTGAAGGCCTGCGCGCTCGGCCAGGCCTCGTCCTCGATCATGGCGCAGTCGGTGGTCGGCGCCTCTTCCGACGAGCTACGGGCCGTGCGCGAGACGATGCGCAGGATGCTGAAGGAAAACGGCGCGCCGCCGGATGGCCGGTTCGAGGACATGAAGTATCTCGAGCCGGTGCGCGACTACAAGGCGCGCCATGCCTCGACCATGCTGACTTTCGATGCGGTGGTCGACGCCATCGACCAGATCGAGAAAAAGCGCGCGGAAGCGGCGGCCTAGGGTCAGACCCTAGCCGTCCGATCGCGCCAGAGTCATGCCACACAGCCATACCCAAGGCCGCAACTGGGCGGGCGCCTGGCGCAAGACGCCGGGCCGGCTGCTCGGCACGTCGGTCGTGCGCTTCTACCAGCTGACACTGTCGGGATTCGTCGGCAATTCCTGCCGGCATCTGCCGACCTGCTCGGAATATGCCTATGAGGCGATTGCCCGGCACGGTCTGTGGGCCGGCGGCTGGATGGGCCTGTTTCGCGTCGGCCGCTGCGGTCCGTGGGGCACGCATGGCATCGACCGGGTGCCCGAGACGCTTGCCGACCGCTACAGGTGGTTCCTGCCATGGCGCTACTGGCACGTCGGCAAATCCCGTCAGGACGGGCATGCCTGAGCACGGGCGGCTTTACGGCCCGCCAAACAGCCCCTAAAAGACCGCTCGCCGCCGGACGCATCCGGCTACACCCACCCGCGCTCGTTTGCGGGACTGGATAGGAGAAGTGAAGATGACCAATAACGTGTCCCTGACATTTCCAGACGGCTCCGTGCGCGAATTCGACGCCGCAATGACCGGCGCCGAACTGGCGGAATCAATTTCCAAGTCGCTGGCCAAGAAATCGGTCGCAGTGGCGCTCGACGGCGTGCTGCAGGATCTGTCCGATCCGCTGGCACGCTCGGGCAGCATCGAGATCGTGACGCGCGACGATCCGCGCGCGCTCGAGCTGATCCGCCACGATACCGCGCATGTGCTGGCCGAAGCGGTGCAGGAAATCTGGCCGGGCACGCAGGTGACCATCGGACCGGTCATCGAGAACGGGTTCTACTACGATTTCGCGCGCAACGAGCCGTTCACGCCGGAGGATTTCCCGGTCATCGAGAAGAAGATGCGCGAGATCATCGGGCGCAGCAAACCCTTCACCAAGGAAATCTGGTCGCGCGACAAGGCCAAGCAGGTGTTTCGCGACAAGGGCGAGGCCTACAAGCTTGAGCTGATCGACGCGATTCCGGAAGACCAGGACCTGAAGATCTATGCGCAGGGCGACTGGTTCGACCTTTGCCGCGGCCCGCACATGGCAACGACCGGACAGATCGGCAGCGCGTTCAAGCTGATGAAGGTGGCCGGCGCCTATTGGCGCGGCGACAGCAACAATCCGATGCTGACGCGCATTTACGGCACGGCGTGGGCCAACCAGGAGCAGCTCGACAGCTACATCACCATGCTGGCCGAGGCCGAAAAGCGCGACCACCGCAAGCTCGGCCGCGAGATGGACCTGTTCCATTTCCAGGAGGAGGGGCCGGGCGTCGTGTTCTGGCACGCCAAGGGCTGGAAGCTTTTCCAGAGCCTGGTCAACTACATGCGCCGCCGCCTCGACGAGCAGGGCTACGAGGAGGTGAACGCGCCGCAGGTGCTGGACAAGTCGCTGTGGGAGACGTCAGGGCACTGGGGCTGGTATCGCGACGCGATGTTCAAGGTGACGGTTGCCGGCGACGATACCGATGATGACCGGGTGTTCGCGCTGAAGCCTATGAACTGCCCCGGCCACGTCCAGATCTTCAAGCATGGGCTGAAGTCCTACCGCGAACTGCCGGTAAAACTGGCAGAATTCGGTAATGTGCATCGCTATGAGCCGTCCGGCGCGCTGCACGGGCTGATGCGCGTGCGCGGCTTCACGCAGGACGATGCGCACATTTTCTGCACGGAGGAGCAGCTTGCCGCCGAGTGCCTGCGGATCAACGACCTGATCCTCTCGACCTATGCCGATTTCGGGTTTGACAACGTCAGCGTGAAGCTTTCGACAAGGCCGGACAAGCGGGTCGGGTCGGATGAGGCGTGGGACCATGCCGAGACGATCATGGGCAATGTTCTGGCCATCATCGAGGAGCAGTCCGGCGGCAAGATCAAGACCTCGATCAATCCGGGCGAGGGCGCCTTCTATGGGCCGAAATTCGAATATGTCCTGAAGGATGCCATCGGCCGCGAATGGCAGTGCGGCACCACGCAGGTCGACTTCAACCTGCCGGAGCGGTTCGGCGCCTTCTACATCGGCAGCGATTCGGAAAAGAAGCAGCCGGTGATGATCCACCGGGCCATTTGCGGCTCGATGGAGCGCTTCATCGGCATCCTGATCGAGAACCATGCCGGCCATTTTCCGCTGTGGCTGGC
This sequence comes from Hyphomicrobiales bacterium, assembly GCA_038259455.1. GTDB lineage: Bacteria > Pseudomonadota > Alphaproteobacteria > Rhizobiales > Rhizobiaceae > CAMYMG01. The sequence continues at coordinate 6,777 of JBBSOT010000164.1, forward strand.
GCCGCAGCAGATCGTGGTGGCGACGATCACGTCCGACGCCGACGACTATGCCATGCAGGTGGTTGCCCGGCTGAAGGCGGCCGGTCTTTCGGCGCAGCCTGATCTGCGCAACGAGAAGATCAACTACAAGGTGCGCGAACACTCCATGGTCAAGGTGCCGGTCATCATGGTCTGCGGCAAGCGCGAGGCCGAAGAGGGGACGGTCAATATTCGCCGTCTCGGCTCGCGCGACCAGCACTCGATGACGCTGGACGAGGCGGTGGCATCGCTGCAACTGGAAGCAACGCCACCTGATTCGCTGCGCAAGCAGGCCGCGGCGCTTGCGCTGAGCTGAGCTGTTCCCGCCGCGCGCAGGCGGTTTACAAGACGGCTAAAGCCGCAAGAAAAAACTGCCCGCCGGCGAACCGGCGGGCTTTTTTCGTGAGCGAGGCGAAAGTCACGCCGAAGCGGGTGTAGTGCTGCGGTGGCGCCTGCCTGCGGCCTTCATCGGCGTGTCATGCATCGCCGGTAAGCAGCATGCATGGTGGCCAAGCGACTCTCAGACCTCGCCTTTACCGAGCTTTCCTATGCGAATGCCGCCGACCCGCGGCTGAAGCGCTGGTTGATCCGCTCGGTAGAAGGCCTGTCGGGCCGCGACCGCTACGCGGCGCTTTACGATTTGTGGCGCAAGAACATCGTGCCCACCGGCGATCGCATCTTTGGCCGGATGCTCGAACTGGTCGACATTGGCGTGCGCAGGGAAGGGCAGTGGCCACCGCCCGACCTGCCGGACGGGCCGCTGGTGATCGTCGCGAACCATCCCTTCGGCATTGGCGACGGCATTGCCATACTGTCGCTGGCCGAGCAACTCGGGCGGCCCTTCCGCGTCATGATCGCCTCGGAACTGCTCAAGATACCGGAAATGGCGGACTACTCGCTGCCGGTTGATTTTTCCGAGACCAAAGAAGCCCTCAAGAACAACATTGCGGTGCGCCACGAGGCTGTGAGGCTGCTCAAGGAAGGCGTCACGATCGTGGTCTTTCCGGCCGGCGGCGTGGCGACAGCGCCCAATGGCTTTGGCGCTGCGCATGACCTGCCGTGGAAGATGTTTCCGGCGCGCCTCGTGCAGGACGCCAGGGCCTGCGTCGTGCCGATGTATTTTTCCGGCCAGAACGGGCGGCTCTTCCACCTTGTCAGCCGGCCGATGGGGCTGGCCGCGCATGAACACAGGCTGGCCCGCATGGTCGGCAAGGCATCGCTTGCGTTGCGGCTGTCGTTGCTGGTTCGGGAGTTTTCGCGCCGTTCAGGACGATTGATAGGTGTGCGCATCGGCGAGACGCTGCGCTGGGATGATCTCGAGCCATTGCGCGACCGGAAGGCACTGCTTTGCACCTTGCATGACGCCGTGTTCGGGCTTGCTCCGCCGGTTGTGCCCCGCCGTCGCCGCTCGATGCGCCGCTTCAGGCGAAACGAGCCCAGCGTCAAAGCGGCCTAGGGCCAGGACCCATTAATGTGAGCCTTCAGGTCAGTCGGCGCCTTCGCTGACGTCGACCGAATTGGCGTCGGTTGCCATGACTTCGACATCCTGATTGCGGCCGCCGACCACGGTGAAGTCGCGCTGGTAGATGCGGTCGCGGTTCTTGGCGATGATCGTGTACTCGCCTTCCGCCAGCACCATGGAGGCAAATGCGCCGACCATCTCGCGAATCGGATCGCCCGACCCTGACAGGATGGACCACGACGTGTCGGCGATTGCTTCGCCGCCGGCTTCGCGCACCAGCTTCATGGTCAATTCGGCGGCATGGTGCTCGACGGTCGCCTCGGTCAGCTTGCCGGCCTCGATCCTGATGTCGGACCGAATCACGGCGTTTACCTGGCCGTAGGTGGAGACGATGTGATAGGTGCCGGAATTCAGCCGGACCACGGAATTGGGGCTGACATCCGGGATGATCAGGGCACGCTCGCCTTCCGCCCCGGGAATTGCGTCGTAGATCGAGAAACGAAGTTTCGCTGCGGGGATGCGCACACCGCCAGCGAGCACAGCATCAAGCTTCAATCCGCCGGCATCGAGCACCAGGTCTTCGCGCTTTCCATCACCGCCGACCGAAATGCGCTTGGTGGCGCCGGCCCGGCCGTAAGATGCGTGTACAAGGTAGCCGCCCGGCGCAAGCTGGAAGGAACTTGTGCCGCCCTGCGCAGAAGCAATGAGCGGCAGTTTGCCATCGGGACCGGGTTCGGGACCGAAGACACGCCACACCAGACCGCGGCGAATGTCTTCGCCTTCGTCCGTCAGCTTGGCTGACAGCGTGATCTCGCCGCCGGCAGCAATGCCAGCCAGCGCCTCGCTTGCCGGCGCAAAACTGGAGATGGAAGGGAGCTTGAGGTCGGGTAGCTGGCCATCGACGTCCTGGGCGCCAACGGCTGCCGGCTGCACAGCGACAAAGGCCGCGCATGCAAGGAGCCCAAAAAAGCGGAATATCCTGCCAGTCATGCCTTGCGTTGAACCCTATGCTGGTGGCAATTTCAAGGCTAATTCGCCGGCATACTACCGGCAAGCCAAGAGCCGCACGCATTGTCGCCGCGCTTTCAGCCAACAATCCGGAGACATGCCCATGACCCAGTCGATCATCGACTTTCTGTCGAACCGAAATTCCGCTCCCATCCAGGAGTTGCGCGAACCGGCACCAAGCGATTCCGAGATCAGGACGATCCTCTCCATCGCCAGTCGCGTGCCCGATCACGGCCGGCTGGCGCCGTGGCGCTTCATGCTTTACCGCGGCGCTGCGCGCGAAGAAGTCGGCCTGAAACTGGCGGACCTGGCCGCACAACGCGAGGGACCGCTGTCGGAAGGCCGCCGCAGCCAGGAGATGACCCGGTTTTCACGCGCCCCGCTGGTGATTGGCGTCGTTTCGAGCCCGAAGGAACATCCAAAGATCCCCGAGTGGGAAATGTTCCTGTCAGCCGGCGCAGCGGCGATGAACCTTGTGCTGGCCGCCAATGCGCTGGGCTACGCCAGCAACTGGATCACCAACTGGTATTCCGATATCGCCGAAGGACGGGCCCTGCTTGGACTGGCGCCGCAGGAGCGGGTGGCCGGGTTCGTGCATATCGGAACCTACGAAGGCACGGCACCTGAGAGACCGCGTCCGGATGTCGATTCGCTCTATGCGGACTATTCCGGCCCCTGGAAAGGCTAGGCCTTGGCTCCATGCAGGGGCCTCGCCGAGTCGATTCGCGCCAGGAGTCGCATGGCGCGCTTCAGATGTGGCACGTCGTACATCTGACCGTCGATCTGGACGACACCCGGATTACCGGACGCTTCAAAGGCGGCAACAACGGCACGGGCCTGCTCGACCGAATCGTCGGAAGGCGTGAAGGCTTCATTGATGATCGGCACCTGCGCGGGATGGATCGCCAGTTTGCCGGTGAAGCCGTCGCGCTCGGCCTCAAGGCACTCCCGGCGAAATGCCTGTTCATCGCGAAAATTGACGAAAACCGTGTCGATGGCAGGGATTTCGGCGGCCGAAGCCGCCAGAATGGTGA
>JBBSOT010000165.1:0-10280 GCA_038259455.1 Hyphomicrobiales bacterium
TATGTTAAGGCGTCTTATCAGAGCCTGCGGGTCGAACCCTTGGCGCTCATGCATGGCCTTGATCGCCGTCCGCGCCCTGGCGATGGCTTCCTGGCCCTGCCATTCCACGATGGTGACGAGATTGAATTCGCTGGACCCTAACTCCCGTTCAAGCAGGTAATCTCGTACGAAACCTGGTTGCTGGCGCAGCAATTCATGGGTCTGCCGGACACGGTCCATGAACGCGTCCCTCGCCTGTTGCGGCACGGAGAACTTGTCGACCCTGAACACGGCGCCGCTGCCATCTGCCTGACTTTGCTCGATCATTTCCACTGTCCATCCTGAATGAGGTGACCTGCTTCACCGCCATCGGTGCCGCATTCTCAGGACGCTACGACCTCAACCATTCTTGAGGTCAAGCGGAAATCGGCTCGGGTTCACTCCCCGGGCGCCACTTCCGGCGTGCGGCGTCTCACCACGACGCCGAATTCGTCGGCCTCGCGCGCCACCCGCAGCCGTTCCTCGGCTTCGGATGCCTCGCGCTGACGGTCCCACATCGACGCATAAAGCCCCTTCTTCCTGAGCAGATCGGCGTGCCTGCCGCGCTCGGCAATCTCGCCGTCTTTCAGCACGATGATCTCATCGGCAGTGATGATGGTCGAAAGGCGGTGCGCGATGACCAGCGTCGTGCGCCCTTTGCTCACCTGATCGAGCGCTGCCTGGATTTCCTGCTCGGTGTGCGAATCGAGAGCCGACGTCGCCTCGTCGAGAATCAGGATCGGCGGCGCCTTCAATATTGTCCGGGCAATGGCCACACGCTGCTTTTCGCCACCGGAGAGCTTCAGGCCGCGCTCGCCGACCATCGAATCATAGCCATCCGGCAGCCGCTCGATGAAGGAACCGATCTGCGCAAGTTCCGCCGCTTCCCTCACCTCGGACTCCGGGGCGCTCATCCGGCCATAACGGATGTTGTAGGCAATTGTGTCGTTGAACAGCACAGTGTCCTGCGGAACCATGCCGATGGCGGCGCGCAGGCTTTCCTGTGTCACCTCGCGCAGATCCTGTCCGTCGATCAGGATCTGCCCCTCCTGGATGTCGTAGAACCGGAAAAGCAGCCGCGAAATTGTCGACTTGCCGGCACCGGAGGGACCGACGATCGCCACCGTCTTGCCGGACGGCACGTCGAAGCTGATGCCCTTCAGTATCTTGCGTGCCGGATCGTAGGAAAACTGTACGTCGCGGAATTCCACCCGACCGTCGCTTACAGCCAGGGGAACGGCGTCGGGCCGGTCGACAACCTCGCGCTCCACGTCGAGCAGTTCGAACATGTTCTCGATGTCGGTCAGGCTCTGGCGTATTTCGCGATAGACAGAGCCGATGAAGTTGAGTGGCTGGGCCAGTTGCATCAGCATCGCGTTGACGAAGACGAAATCGCCGATGGTCTGCGTGCCAGCCATGACTTCGCGTGCCGACAGCACCATCACGACAGCCATGCCGACGCCGAAGATCACACCCTGGCCGAAATTCAGCCAGCCGAGCGACACCCAGGTTCGCGTGGCCGCCTTTTCGTAGCGCCCCATGGACTGGTCGTAACGCTCGGCCTCCATGGCTTCATTGTTGAAATATTTGACGGTTTCGTAGTTGAGCAGCGAATCGATCGCCTTGGTGTTTGCGTCCGTGTCGGACTCGTTCATCTCACGGCGGATACGGATGCGCCAATCGCTCGCCTTGACCGTATACCAGGTGTATAGCGCCACCGTGACGGCGATGACGGCAACGTAGATCCAGTCATAGGCGATGGCGAAAACCGCCGCCGTGAAAGCGAATTCGAGGATCGTCGGCGCCGTCGCCAGCATGGTGAAGCGGACGATGGACTCGATGCCCTTGGTGCCGCGCTCGATGACGCGCGACAGGCCGCCGGTCCGCCGCTCCAGGTGAAACCGCAGCGACAATTCGTGCATGTGCTTGAACGTGCGGAAGGCCAGCTGCCGGACCGCGTTCTGTCCGACCCGCGCAAACAGCGCGTCGCGCAACTGGTTGAAGCCGAGCTGCACCATGCGAACGACATTATAGGCGATAACCAGCATGACCGGCGCCAGCAGGAAGTCCGGCAAGGGCGGGACGGATGCACTGTCGCCGGCCAGTGCGTCGGTCGCCCATTTGAAGAAATAGGGTACGACGACCAATATGAGCTTGGCGACGACCAGGAATATCGTTGCCCAGACAAGGCGGGCCTTGAGGTCGGGACGCTGCGACGGCCACATGTAGGGCCAAAGGCTGCGCAGGGCGCTGAAGGTCGAGCCGGAATCACCGGATACGGTCGCTGGCAAGATGCTTGCTTCCTTTTGTTTTCAACGACCCGCGCAGCACGAACTGACGAGCGTGGATACCGACGCGCCAAGACCGGCAAGCGCTACACGGTCGATCTGGTAGCGCGACCGCTGCCGGTCAGGCGTGAACGTGACCAGCCCGGCCTCGACCAGAATCTTCAAGTGCTGCGAAACCGTCGACTGGGCGAGATCGAATTTCTGGACAACATCGCGGCAGCAGCACGATTCCGCTTGTGCAAGATGGCGCACGATCTCGATGCGCGCTGGATGCGACAGGGCGGCCATGCGCGCGGCAAGCTGTCTGTCGATGCCGGACTGGCCGGGACTCTCATTGACGGGATCATTCATCGTCTATCGACGATAAACGATGATGTGATGTCTATCAAGCCTCCCAGGAGGCACCGCCCTATTTCGGGATGGTCGTCGCCCTGTCGCCGAGGCGTCCGAGGTCTGCCTCGGCCTTGCCATCGTCAGACTTCTCGGGAAGCTTGAAAACCTGTCCCGGCCAGATACGGTCCGGCTCCTCGATTTGGGTCTGGTTGGCCAGGTAGATTGTCGAGTAGCGCACGCCACGGCCATAGACCCGGTAGGACAGGCGCCAGAGCGTATCGCCGCGTCTGATGATGACGGCGCTGTCGACATTCTGGAGCTTGGGCGACATCACTTCCGGCACGTCTGCGGGAGGTGGCGCGGCAAGTGTCTCACCAGCGCTTGGTGCCATGGCGACATCTTCCTGCCCCCCTGTTCCGCTTGCATCGGCAACCGGCGCTGCGGTGGCAGGCGATGATGGCGCCGGTGCTGCCGGAGCCTCGGACGCTATGGCAGGCGTCTCACCCTGCGCCAGTTGTTCCGGCTTGTCGGCGGGCGCCTCAGCCTGCGCCAGTTGCTCCGGCTTGTCGCCGGGCGCTTCGGCCATCGCTGGCGGCGCTGCCGGACCGTCATCAGTTGCCGGCGCGAGCTTCGGCGGCACGGCCGGGCTGGCCGGCGTCCCAGACACATCGGGTGCTTGCGGCGACCCGTCCGCGGTCTGGGCAGGCGCAACCGGGGCGCTGTCAGCAGGCGCTGCGGCCTGTTCCGATTGGGTGGCTCCGGATGCCGCGGGCGCTCCCGACGCTGGCTTTCCCGAAGCAGCATCGGCACTCGTGGCAGGCGGCGTCGTGGCTGCCGGAACTTCGGCTGCAGGCGCCTGTGATACCTCAGTCGGTGCAGCAGCGGGATTTGGCGCTGGCGCTTCCGTAGCGCCCATTTCGGTTGGTGCAGCAGGCGCGACAGCATCTTGCGCCGGCTCTACGGCTGGCGGCGCATCGGAACTTGCCGGTGCCGGTGCAATCTCCGTCGGCGCTGCGGCAGGCGCGGGCGTGGTTTCTGGCGCATCCGCAGCGGCCACTTCGGCTGGCGCGGCAGGCGCAACGTTGCCCAATTCGGCCGGCAGAGCGACTGGCGGTGCGATGGGAGCCTGCGGCGCCACAGCAGCAATTGTCTCACCGGGCTCACGCTCGAAAGGAACTGCGGCCCGCGCCGCCACCTTGTTGCCATCTGCCTCAAGCGCGTCCACACGAATGATATAGTCGCCGACAGGCAGATCGCGCTCGGCCTCGATCAGGTAACGCCCGTCTGGCGAAGACGTCGCATCGCCGAGGAGAATCTCGTTGGCATAGCCGCGCACCCGGCGTCCCGCATCGGCGATGCCGGCGACGAATATCTTGCGTCCGTCGATTTCGACGGCTTCGACCAGAACGCGCGGGGTTTGTGCGGGTGCCGCAGGCGCAACAGAGACAGGCGCTTCGGGAGGCGCGGCCAGCGGCGGCAAGGCAGCCTGCATCTGGTCCTCGGAAGGCGCATCGGCAACGGGCGCATCAGCAGCCGGCGCTTCGGCAGCAGGCACATCGGCAGCCGGCGCTTCGACAGCCGGCTCCTCGGCCGGCGTTTCAGCAACAGGCCCTGTCGCCGGAGCCGGCGCCTCGACCGTCGCCTCGGGGGCGGCATCGGAGGATGGAGCTTCCGGTTTCGGAAGGATGATCATCTGGGAAGGCTTGCCGGGCTCTTCGACAAGCGCCAGAACCTGGCCGTCTGGGGTTTCAGGGATCGAAACGACCGCTGTTTCAACCGACATGGCGACGACGTTGTCGGGCGAGGTGGAGCGCAACACAATCTGGTAGTCGCCAGGCTTCAACGGCTCTTCAAGAACCGCCGCAAAGTCGCCTGCTGGCCCAGCCTTCGCAGACGCAATGACGTTCGAACCGACCAGCACCTCGACGTTCGCATCAGCCGTCGCCCTGCCCGCGATCACGATCGACCCGTCGCCTTCCACACGCATCACGTCGAAGCTTGGTGCGGTTACCAGCTGCTTCTCCGCCTCTGGCGCGGCAGCCTCGGTCGGCGCGGCGGGTTCATCCGGCGTGGCCGGCGCACCGGCCTCGGGAGCCGGCACGCGACCATCCTTCGTCGTGGTTTCTGCAGGTTCGGGCAATGCGACGATCGGCGTTGCCGGTTTGTCAAACATCGGATCCAGCGCACCCGCGGCATAGGCGATCGCCAATGCCGCGGCACAACCGCCAGCCAAAAACAGCAAAGCCCTGTTGGTCGTCATCGCCATGTTTTCGTTGCCCCTTAGCCCTTGCGCAGGGTCTAACCCTTTTTCGCCATACCGACAAGAAAAGACCAACCTCGGGTCTTGACGTTGTTACGAGGAGAATCACCAATCGGTTTCATGAACATGATTCGATCCATCTGCGTCTATTGTGGCTCGTCACCTGGTCGCGGCGACCTCTATATCACGGCTGGCACGGTGCTGGGACGCGCCATTGCCCAATCCGGCCTGCAACTTGTGTATGGCGGCGGAACCAGGGGCATAATGGGTGCGGTCGCCGATGCGGCATTGAGCGCCAAAGGCAAGGTGACAGGCATCATTCCACAGTTCCTGGTGGACCGTGAGGCGACCCAAAACGCGCTCCAACGCCTCGACGAACTCGTCATTACCGAAAACATGCACCAGCGCAAACACACGATGTTCGAGAAATCCGACGCCTTTGTGGCGTTGCCGGGGGGCATCGGAACAGTCGAGGAAATCATCGAGATCATGACCTGGGCGCAGCTTGGCCACCATCGCAAGCCCATCGTCTTCGGCGATATAGGCGGTTTCTGGAATCCGATGTTGTCGCTTCTCAACCACATGCGCGACGAAGGCTTCATCCACACGTCGCATCTCGTCGACCCGCTCGTGGTCGACGAGGCCGAAGCGATCGTGCCGGCCATCCTGGCCGCGGCTGCGGCTGACGACACACCGGCGGAAGGCGTCAGGTCAGTCATCGAGAACCTCTAGGGCCCCATAGGCCAGGCTTGACTGTTCTGGATGCCCGGCAGAAAATTCCCTTGGGGAAGCGTTGCGCCGCACATGCGTCAGCGAGGGGGAATTGGCGATGATCAGATTTCTACGATGGATAATCTATCTGGCAGCGGCATTCGCAATTGTCGTGGTCGGCGGATCGTTCCTCTTGCCCGCCCAGGCGGTCGTTACCCGTTCGACCGAGATCGCCGCGCCGCCCGCCAAGGTATTCGCCATCGTCGGCGACCTGCGTCGCTTCCGCGAATTCTCGCCATGGGCCGACCTCGACCCGAACATCGACTACAAGTTCGAAGGAACGGAGAGCGGCCTCGGCCAGATCATGAGATGGTCATCCAACAACCCAGAAATCGGCACCGGGACACAGACCATCATAGATTACGATCCGCCCAACTATCTGGCGCTGGCGGTCAATTTGGGCTCGATGGGCAGGTCGGTTGCCAGTTGGGACATTGTTCCCTCGAATACTGGCACCAGGGTAACCTGGGGCTTCAAATCGAAGCTCAAGGGTATTCCGGCCAAATGGTTCGGGCTGATGTTCGACCGCCGGATCGGCGACGACTATGAGAAGGGCTTGGCGAAGCTCAAGGAAGTTGCCGAAAACAGCTGACCGACATCACGCGAGCGGCTTACGTGCCAGCCGAACCAGAAGCGTACTGCGCCAGGAAAGCTTCAGTAGGCGCAATCGGCTTGATAACGTCGATCAAGACACCGTTGGGGTCCTTTGTGATGAAATGCCTCTGTCCGAACGGTTCGTCACGCAACGTCCTCAGGATGGGTAGCCCTGCCTCCACCAGCCGCGCGTAGACAGCGTCAGGATCTTCCACTTCGAAATTGAGCAGTACGCCGGACGCCCGACCCCTGCCTTCGACCGGAACCGTTTCATGATGACCATCCAAGAGGGCAAGATTGACGCTCTCGTCCCCGGTCGACTGGAGATGCACGTACCAGTCACTTTCGAAAATCGCCCTGAACTGAAAATGCTCGACATAGAAGGCAGCACTGGCGGCCACGTCATCTGTCATCAGAACCGGATAGTAGCTCGTGCACTTCATGGCTTTCCCTTTCTCTGCAAAAAACATACAATCTGCATGTATCTCTCACTAACATACAGGCTGCATGTATGCAACCAAAACCGCCACGGCAAACCAATAGCGACCGGACCGCAGCGACGCGCGCAGATTTACTCGCGGCTGCCCGTAAACTGTTCACCGAGAAATCCTACGCCGACACGGGCACGCCCGAGATCGTCATGGCTGCCGGCGTGACGCGCGGCGCGCTCTACCATCATTTCGCTGACAAGCAGGCCTTGTTCCGGGCGGTGGTTGAACGCGAAGCAAAAGCGGTGGCCGATGAGATCGAGCGTGCCTCGCCTCCGGCTCTGTTTCCCCGCGAAGCGCTGATCGCCGGCTCACATGCCTATCTTGAGGCGATGCGCCGGCCCGGCCGGACGCGGCTGCTGTTGCTCGATGGGCCTGCGGTGCTTGGACGCGCCGTCATGGACGAGATCGATGCAAGGCACGGCAACCGCACTTTGCGCGAGGGGTTGCTGGCCGCCATAAGCGCCGGCAATCTCAAACCCTTGCCGGTTGACGTGCTGACGGCCCTTCTCGCCGCAGCCTTCGACCGCGCTGCTCTGGCCATCGACGCTGGCGCGCCGGAGGAGGAGTACCGCACCGTTCTGGTGGCATTGATCGATGGGGTGACGTCGCCGAGATGAACCGGAGGCAGATTCTGAGACGTCCCAAGGCGCGTCGCGTCGAAACGGATTCAGGCGGTGCGCTTTAAGTCTGCGTTTTTATGCATGTCGTTATCCCAAAACCGCTGCACACTTTTGGGCGACATGCATCAGTCTCCGAAAATCCGCTCACCCTGTTCGTCGACGATCTGCACGCCCTTCTTGATCGCCACGTCTGCAGCGTCATCCATCCCGGAGAAGCGGTCGGCACGAATGAATTTGTGCTCTTTCACCACGCCGTCGATCTCTTTCGAGACGACACCGCAGGTCTGGTACTGGCCGTCATTCTTGAAGGGCGTGGCAGCGATCGTGAAGCCCTTGTGTTGGATCTGCCTGGCGGGCTTTGCCGAAACCGTCTCGGCGCCACCGTCACCGCCGCCGAAAAGTCGCTTTAGAAAAGACATCGTCATCTCGCTCTGTTTGGCCGGGCAGGCTACCCGGTTCACCCGCATCCGTCGAGATGCGCGGCAGGCCAATGCCGGATCCGGCTCCTGTATCTCGCGCCTGCGCCCCCTCACCCTTCGCTGAGATGAAGCACGATTTCGCGGCGGTGTGGCGCATCGCGGTGCTCGAAGAGATAGATGCCCTGCCATGTGCCAAGCGCCATCCTCCCGTCGGTCACCGGTATCGACAGCGAAACGGCATTGAGAGCGGCCTTGATGTGGGCCGGCATGTCGTCGGGCCCCTCCGCGGTATGCACGACCCACTGCATCGATGGATCGCTGGACGGCGGCACGAGCCGCCGGAAGAACTGGTCAAGGTCGCGGCGCACGTCGGGGTCGGCATTCTCCTGAATGACCAGTGAGCAGGATGTGTGGCGCACAAAGACGGTCAGCAAGCCGATATCGACGCCGCAGTCGTCGACAAACGACGTCACACCGTCCGTAAACTCGTAGAGACCCTGTCCGTTGGTCGCGATGACAAGCCGGTGCTGCCTGGTCATCAGCGCTCGGTTAGCGCGAGCCGCGCGCCCAGTATCACGAAGGCCGCGGCGAAACTGCGCCGCATCCAGGCCATGACGGACGGGCTGCCCACGACCCTGTCGCGCATCAAGGCGGCAAACACGCCGTAAACCGCGAAGACGATGAAGGTGGCGGCCATGAACACGCCCGAGAGTTCCAGCATTCGCGCCAGCGGGCTTGGATCAGCAGGCGAGATGAACTGCGGCAGGGAGGCGACGAAGAAGATCGACAGCTTCGGGTTGAGAATGTTGATGAGGACGCCGTCGATGACGATCTTGAGCGACGAGCGCTGATCGGCGCCGGCTTCCACCTTGAGCGCGCCGTTGGCCCGCAGTGACTGCCAGGCCATGTAGAGCAGGTAGGCAACACCGGCATACTTCACGATCTCGAAGGCCAGAGCGCTCGCGTGCAGCAGCGCGGCAATGCCGGTCAGCGCGGCGATCAGGTGCGGCACGATGCCAAGCGTACAGGCAAAGGCGGCGAGAAGGCTGGCGCGCGTGCCACGCGACAGACCGGCGGCCAGCGTATAGACGACGCCGGTCCCGGGCGAGGCGACGATGACCAGCGTGGTCAGGAAGAATTCGATGCTCATGCCTTGAGCAATCCATCCGGCGCGCGCTGCTGTCAAGCGCCAGGGATTACCACCTGCCCTTGCGCCGGTTCCATGCAAACAGCAGGTCTGCAAAGCGGTCATAGGCAAAGCGCGTCAGCGGCAGGGTCAGCCTGTTGCCGAACAGCGCCGCAAGCCAGCCTTCGCCCGGCGTTGCCCGCCAGATGGCCACGGCAACGTCTGCGCCCACCAGCAGCTTTCCGTCGCCGTCGGTGGCATGCAGCCGGCGCCTGACGTCGTCCAGCGAGGCGTCGTGGGCTGCCAGCGCGTCGGGATGCTGGTTGATGTCGCGGAATGCGATGCGTCCGGCCTTGACCGCTTCGACAAGCCGCTTCTTCTGATGCGTTATGCCGGCATCGCAGACCGGGCAGCGCGTGTTGTACCAGACAGTCAACACGGGAACGTTCAAAGCCATCTCGCCTGCCTCGCCCAATAATCGAGCCTTGCAGGACACGACCGGGCGATCAAGCCATTTCGTGGCACACCCGGACCTGCCGGTGCCGATCCGAGCTACTTCGCCGTAACCAGTATCGCCGCCAGCTTGGCCAGGGCCACGAGGAAGGGTGCCGCGTGCATGAGGAAGTCGAAGATGTCGAGAGGGCGCACCAGCGTGCCCGTGCCAAGCATTTTGAGCTTTTCCCAGATATGCGGCTCCGGCACGAAGGGCGCGAGGCCGAGTGTCAGGCAGGCGATGATGACCCAGCTCCACGGGAGCTGGATGAGATACTGGGCGAGTTGCTGCATGGGATATCGAGCCTCCGGATTGTCGTGGCCGCCGGCAGGTCTCGGCGGGTCCAGACACATGTCATGCAGCCGGCCGGGAGTTACCAGCGCGAAACATGCAAACGAGTGCATATGTCGCGGCGAAACCTCTTGCCGCACATGCAAAAGCCCGGGCCTGGCTTCCGCCACGCCCGGGCTTGCTTCTTTCCCGCAAGGGGTTGGCGCTAGCTGTCGAGAAAGCTCCGGAGCTTGCGCGACCGGCTCGGATGCTTGAGCTTCCTCAGCGCCTTGGCTTCGATCTGGCGAATGCGTTCGCGCGTAACCGAGAATTGCTGGCCGACCTCTTCAAGCGTGTGGTCGGTGTTCATGCCGATGCCGAAGCGCATGCGCAGGACGCGCTCTTCGCGCGGCGTCAGCGAGGCGAGAACCCGCGTCGTGGTCTCGCGCAGGTTCGCCTGGATCGCCGCGTCGATCGGCAGGATCGCCATCTTGTCCTCGATGAAATCGCCGAGATGGCTGTCCTCCTCGTCGCCGACCGGCGTTTCGAGCGAGATCGGCTCCTTGGCGATCTTCAAAACCTTGCGCACCTTTTCCA
>JBBSOT010000166.1:0-10187 GCA_038259455.1 Hyphomicrobiales bacterium
ACCGATATCCCACGGATTGGGAATGATGAATGGCGCGCCGGCATGATGCAGGTCACGGAAAATCTTGCCCTTGTCCATATGCGCGGTCCCGAAGAAGCCATCCAGTAGGTGGACGGAAAAAGCTCGAACAGAAGCGGAATGTAGCTATCCGCAAGCGGGCGGGCAAATCCCAACCCTTGGGCCAGAGGTCTATACTGACAAGGACCCTGCGGTCAGGCGAGACCGGTCGATCCAAAACCGCCAGCGCCGCGCATCGTGTCGCCTGCCAGGCTTCGCTCCTCGATCCTGGCGCGGTTGACGGGCGCGACAACCATCTGCGCCACGCGCATGCCGCGCGTGACCACGAAATCCTCGCCACCGAGATTGATCAGCAATACCTTGACCTCGCCGCGATAGTCGCTGTCGATCGTGCCGGGGGTATTGAGGCAGGTGATGCCATGCTTGAAAGCAAGCCCGGAACGGGGGCGTATCTGGCCCTCGAACCCCTCGGGAATTTCCAAGACGAGCCCGGTAGGCACCAAGGCGCGCCGGCCGGGCAGCAGCACAAGCGGGCGGTCTTCCGCCACGGCGGCGCGCAGATCCATGCCGGCCGCACCCGCGGTTTCATAAGATGGCAGGTCAAGACCACCGCCATGCGGAAGCCGGACCACGCCGATGAGCGGGGAATGTGCCGAGGATGCGTTCATAAATATGAGGCTATGGAAAACCATGGCGCCGCGGTCAATCGCGGGGCCAGTCAATCAACCGGTTTCTTTCAGCGGATCTCGACCGGAACCACTGTCGTTTCCTTGATCTCTTCCATGACGAAGGAGGCCGACACGTCCGAAAGCGGCACCTTGGCGATGATCCTCTGGTAGAGCCGGTCATAGGCCTTCACGTCGGCGACGCGGGCACGCAGGACGTAATCGAGATCGCCGGACATGCGGTAAGCGCCGGTGATCTCGGGAAATGAGATAACGGCCGTCCTGAAGCGGGTAAGCCAGTCCTGATCGTGATTGGACGTCCGGATCAGGATGAAGACCGAAAGACCGAGGCCAAGCTTGTCGGCATCGACCAAAGCGACCCGACCGGTGATGAAGCCGTCGTCTTCGAGCCGGCGCATGCGCCGCCAGCAGGCGTTGCGCGACAGGTTGATCAGCTCGGACATCTGGTCGGCCGACAAGGTCGCGTCGCGCTGCAACTCGGCCAGTATTCGTCGATCAATCTCGTCCAGAGTTCCACCCATATTGGGATATATGTCTCACGTTTTCGTTCATATCAAGGACAGATTGAGACAAATCGCCGGGCGAATCGGTGCATTATGAACGCAGGGACGAAACAGGGGACCCGTTTCATGGCCACGCGCATCGCAAAACTGTTCATCGATCACCCGGCTTCGGTGAATGAAACCTATCTTGGTCATCTGGCCTTTGCCGGCTGGTTCGCGGGGAAGCTGTTTCTGGCCGGTTCTGCTGCTCTCGTTCACGCTTTCTTGCCATTTCTGTTCGAAACTACGGCGAGCAGGATCATTCGCGAGCTCTACGAGCGGACGCATAACAGGGGCAGATAGACGATGTGCCGGTGGGCGGCCTATAGCGGGCAAGAAGTTTTCCTCGAAGACATCATCACGTCGCCATGCCACTCGCTGATCGCGCAAAGCCATTGCGCCCAGGAGGCCAAGTCACCGACCAATGGTGATGGTTTCGGGCTTGCCTGGTATGGCGACCGCCCCGAACCGGGCCTCTATCGCGATATCCTGCCGGCATGGTCGGACCCGAACCTGATCAGCCTGTGCCGCCAGATCAAATCCCGGTTGTTTCTTGCCCATATTCGCGCCTCGACCGGCGGCGCGACCAGCCGGGCGAACTGCCATCCATTTGTCTCCGGCCGCTGGTCATTCATCCATAATGGCCAGATCGGCGGTTTTGAACGCATTCGCAGAGCGCTGGAAAATACCATCCCGGATGCGCTCTACGACCAGAAGCAGGGCACGACCGATTCCGAGCTCTTCTTCCTTCTTATGCTGGCCGACGGGCTGGATACCGACCCGCGCGGGGCTGCACTGAGCGCCACCGCGCGCGTCATCGAGGCCTCGCAGCGCGCCGGAATCGATCCGTCGCTCAAGCTGACCGCCGCCCTTTCGGACGGTCAATCCCTGTTTGCGATACGCTATTCGACCGACGCCCATGCGCCGACGCTCTATACGTCCGCGATCGGTGGCGGGAGGGGTCGCTGCATTGTCTCGGAACCTTTCGACCGCGAGGGCGGCAATTGGCAGGCCATCCCCTCCGCCAGTTTCGTGACGATTGCGGAAGGTTCGATGAGCATCCTTCCCTTTTCACCGAACCTGACCAGGCTGGCGCTGGCCGGCTGACCGCATCGAAATCATGCGAAGCCAAGGCGCTTGATCCCTGCCCGCTTCCTGCGCCTGCAAGAAATTGGCAGGGCCACCAGATTCCGGATTTACAAATCCCCTAGTTCGGCATTTCGTGGGAAGATGGTTTGAGGGAGCCTTGCATGATCCTGGGAATGTCCGTTTCCGCCTTCACCACCCTGCATGTCCTGATCAGCCTTGTTGCCATCGTTAGCGGGCTGATCGTCCTGTGGGGCATGCTAACCGCCAACCGGATAAGCAGGCTGACCTGGGTGTTCCTGCTGACAACCGTGCTCACCACGCTGACCGGCTTCCTGTTCCCGATCACCGCCTTCACCCCGGCTATCGGTGTCGGCATACTGTCGAGTGTCATCCTAGCTGTCACGCTGGTGGCGCTCTACGCCTTTCGCCTGCGCGGCCATTGGCGCTGGGTCTATGTTGCCGGGGCGGTTCTATCCCTCTACCTCAACGTGTTCGTGCTGGTGGTGCAGTCGTTCCTGAAAGTGCCGGCGCTGAACGCCCTGGCGCCAGCCGGCAACGAACCGCCCTTCGCGATCGCCCAGGGAGCGGTGCTGGTCGTGTTCATACTGGCCGGCCTGTTGTCGCTGCGGCGGTTCCACCCGATCGCCTGAGGCAAGCCATTTCTGTTCGACAGGTCGAATCCCGGCTGCTAAAAGCCGCGCCACACGGGATTTCACGACATTGGCAGAAGACATCAAAAAAGCGGTAGCGCGCCGCCGCACTTTCGCGATCATCGCGCATCCGGACGCGGGCAAGACGACACTGACCGAAAAGCTGCTGCTGTTCGGCGGCGCCATCCAGCTCGCCGGCGAGGTCAAGGCGAAGAAGGACCGCATCCAGACGCGCTCCGACTGGATGAAGATCGAGCGCGAGCGCGGCATCTCGGTCGTTACCTCGGTGATGACCTTCGAGTATGGCGACAACGTCTTCAATCTGCTGGACACGCCGGGACACGAAGATTTCGCGGACGATACCTACCGGACGCTTTCAGCCGTCGATTCTGCGGTGATGGTGATCGATGCCGCAAAGGGTATCGAGCCGCGCACGCTGAAGCTGTTCGAGGTATGTCGCCTGCGCGATATCCCGATCGTCACCTTCGTCAACAAGATGGATCGCGAGGCGCGAAACACATTCGAAATCCTCGACGAGATCGAGCAGAAGCTGGCGCTCGATACCGCTCCGGTGACCTGGCCGATCGGCCAGGGCAAGAGTTTTGCCGGAACCTATCATCTGGCCCAGAACGCCGTGCGGCGTGGCGATGCCGAAAAAGAGCGCACGCCGGTCAACGGTCCAGAGTCCGACCGCGTTGCCGGGCTGCTGCCCGAAAACGAACGAGAGACCTTCATCGAAGAGCTGGAACTGGCGCGCGAGGCCTGCCGGCCTTTTGACGAGAAAGCGTTTCTGGAAGGCCATTTGACGCCGGTGTTCTTCGGATCGGCCCTGCGCAATTATGGCGTGCGCGACCTGATCGAGGCGCTCGGCGACTTCGCGCCGCCACCGCGCGACCAGGAGGCCGACAGCCGGACCGTACACGCCACAGAACCGAACATGAGCGCCTTCGTGTTCAAGATCCAGGCGAACATGGACCCGAACCATCGCGACCGGATCGCCTTTGTGCGGGTCTGTTCGGGTGAACTCAAGCGCGGCATGAAGGCCAAGCTGGTGCGGACCGGCAAGCCGATGAGCCTGTCGGCGCCGCAGTTCTTTTTCGCACGTTCGCGCATTACCGCCGACGAAGCCTTTGCCGGCGACGTGGTCGGCATTCCAAACCATGGCACCTTGCGCATTGGCGACACGCTGACCGACGGAGAGGAACTGCTGTTTCGGGGCGTGCCCAACTTCGCACCGGAAATCCTGCGCCGGGTGCGGCTTGGCGACGCCATGAAAGCCAAGAAGCTCAAGGAAGCGCTGCTGCAGATGGCCGAGGAGGGCGTGGTGCAGCTGTTTTCGCCCGAAGACGGCTCTCCGGCCATTGTCGGCGTGGTGGGCGCGCTTCAGCTCGACGTGCTGAAGGAGCGGCTGGCCGTGGAATACACGCTGCCGGTGGAATTCGAGGTTGCGCGCTTCTCGATCTGCCGCTGGATCGATGCCGACAGCCCGTCAGAGCTGCACCGCTTTGTCGAGGCCCACCATGGCGACATTGCTCGCGACCTCGATGGCGATCCAGTATTCCTGGCCCAGCACGAATTTTCACTGAATTACGAGGCGGAGCGCTGGAAAGACATCCGGTTTGCCGCCGTCAAGGACTATCAGGTTCGGGAAAAGGCTGCCTGAACTTAAAAATGGACGGCTCCAGGGTCAGGACCCTAGCAGTCACATCGCGAACTCCCTAAGATCGCGGGACAAAACCCCGCAGCCCGGACGAGTTCAGTGCAGATGATGGCGTCCAAGGTCACTCCCGTCAAACCCGTTTCGGCGCGCTTGACCGTCAGATCCGCGGTGGTGCTGATCCTGGCTTTCTTCGCTGTCTTCGCAACCGTGATTACCCTATGGCTGACCCAGGCGCATGAAACGGCGCGCCTTCGCGGCCAGGACCGGGTCTCGTCGGCCTCACAGGTGGTGGCGACGAACGCACTGTGGATCAGCGAGGTGGCCCGGCAGGCCCTGCGCCGCATCGACGACGCAATGGGACCTTCCCTTCGCATCCTGGATGACGCCAAAGTGCGCAACGTTCGCGAGGCGGTCGACAGCCTTCCCGGGCACGTGAAGGCCTATGTGGTCGATGAAAATGGCGACACGATCTATTCGACGGATCCCGAGGTGAAGGCGGTAAACATCACTGATCGGGAGTATTTCTCAACCCTTGCCAAGGGCAAATCATCCCACCTTTCCGGGCTCCTTGTGAGCCGGCTCAATAATGAACAGATCTTTGCGTTCAGCCGACGCCTGGAGCGCGACGGGAAATTTTCCGGCGCCGCGATAATCTCATTCAACATGACCTTGCTGGAGAACATCTGGGAGACACTCGGATTGGGAGAAGACTCGACGATCAGCCTGGTTCGAAGTGACGGCATGCTGGTCGCGCGCTACCCCTTTGCGTCGGCCCCGACCGACTTGAGCAATTACGTGCTTTTCACCGACCATCTCAAACGGGCGCCGACCGGATTCTATACAGGGTCATCGCCGGTCGATGGCGTCAGTCGGCTGGTCAGCTACCGCAAAGTCGCCGGTACCGAATTCGTCGCGCTCGCGGCGATGGACGAGCGCAACGCCATGGAACTGTTCTGGAGCAACACAACCGTCACCCTGCTGTTCGCGTTGCCGACGGCACTGGCCCTGGCCGCAGCCTCCTTGTGGATCACCCAGTTGCTGCAACGTGAGGCGACAAGGCGCGGTGAGCTGGCAGCCGCGCTGGAAAACAACAAGATCCTGCTGCGCGAAATACACCACCGCGTGAAAAACAATCTGCAGTCGATTCAGTCGCTGGTTCGACTGCAGGACATTCCAGATGGCTCCAAGACCGATCTGCGCGGACGTATCGCGGCGATGGCCGCGGTGCACGAACACATCTACAGCTTCGACCAGTTTGCCGATGTCGAGGCGAGCGGCATGCTCGAATCCGTCGTATCGGCGCTCATCGGCACGCGCGGGAAGCAGGTGGACGTCACCTACGATATGGAGCACATGGTGGTCGAGCAAGACCGTGCCACACCGCTGGCGCTGGTGGTCAATGAGGTTGTGACCAACAGCCTGAAATATGCGTTCTCAGACGGACGCAAGGGACTGATCCGCATTGCGCTAAGCACGCTTGACGACGGCAGCGCCAGACTGGTGATTGCCGACAATGGCAGCGGCTTCGACCCCGACAGCGTGCATCAGGGCATGGGCAGCAAGCTCATCCGCGGGGTCGTCGGCCAGCTGGACGGCACCTACCGCTACGATAGAAATGACGGCACCGTGTTCACGCTGGACTTTATTCCAACCACCCGCAACACAGAGTGACTCTCGATCTTGCGGGATGCTTCAGGTAAGGGCGCGCCGAAAAGGCAGGCCGATCGCCGGGCGCCGGTGACAGCCTGACAGCTGATGCAGCGGGACCGGCACGGAGAAACGCCATGGATATGAGCTTGTCCGCATTTGACCTCATCGCCCTTCTGCTGGTGCTGACGGCGGCATTCGGCTGGTTCAACCACCGCTTCATCAAGCTTCCAAACACGATCGGAATGCTGGTGATGGGCCTTGCCGCATCCTTGCTGCTGATTGCATTCGAACTTTCGGTTCCGGAAATCTCCCTCTACGAAGACCTGACATCGCTGGTCGGCCAGTTTCATTTCCAGACAACGGTGCTGAACTGGATGCTGGCCTTCCTGCTTTTTGCCGGCGCCTTGCATGTCGACCTCAGCCTGTTGCGGTCGCGCGCCTCGGTGGTCGGCGCAATGGCTACCTTCGGTGTCGTGATCTCGACGCTTGTCGTCGGGTGCGGCTTCTGGCTGATCACAAGACTGGTCGGCGCCGAAATTCCGTTTCTGTGGGCGATGGTGTTCGGCGCGCTGATCAGCCCGACCGATCCGGTGGCCGTGCTGTCGACGCTCAAAGCGGTGCGTGTCCCGAAATCGCTCGAAATCGACATGATCGGCGAGTCGCTCTTCAACGATGGCGTCGGCGTTGTGATCTTCACCGTCGTGCTGGCGCTGGCGGTCGGCATGGAGGGCGGTCAATTGGATTTTCTTCACGTTGGCGAGCTTTTCATCGTGGACGCTTTGGGGGGCGCTGTTCTTGGATTGATCGCAGGCTACATTGCCTACCGGGCCATGCTGACAATCGACGATTATCCGATCGAGGTGCTGATCTCGCTGGCCCTGGTGACCGGCTCCTACGCGCTTGCCGCCAAGCTGCATCTGAGCGGCCCCATCGCCGTCGTTGTCAGTGGCCTGCTGATCGGCAATCGCGGCGCATCGCACGCAATGAGCGACGAGACGCAGCGCTACCTTTTCGGTTTCTGGACGCTAATCGACGAAATTCTCAACTCGGTGCTTTTCCTGCTGATCGGGCTGGAAGTGCTGGTGCTCAGGTACGACCAGTCATTCGTATGGCTGGCGCTTGCCAGTATCCCGCTGGTGCTTCTGGGGCGGCTGCTGGCTGTTGCCGTTCCCGTCCTCGCCCTCTCTTACCGCAAGGACTTCGTGCGCGGCACGGTTCCGGTGCTCGTCTGGGGCGGACTGCGCGGCGGCATCTCGGTGGCGCTGGCGCTGTCGATCCCCGAGGTGGCCGAGAAGTCGACGCTTCTGGCCGCTACTTATACCGTCGTCGTGTTCACGATTGTTGTTCAGGGCCTTAGCCTGGGCAGACTGGTGAAACGCGTGGTCGATTGAAAACACCAATGGCTGGCCGGCACGCTTTCCAGGTCCTTCGTGAACTCTACGAGCAGGATTCGCGCGCGCGGCCTGACCCGGCACCATCCCGACGCAGTGCATTGCAAACACTGCGGCGAAACGCTGCACATCAAGACCGAGGGCGCGACCTAGAGCGCTTCACGGTCCAACCGTCCGAGCGCAAAGCATCAGTTGCCGGACTCGTGAAAAGCATCGACCACGCCGGCAAGCACCCGACGAACCGCCCTGCGCCTGCGACGCCATTGCAAAAGCACCGGACGCCTAAACGGCCAGGGCATAGCAATGGTTTTTTCCGAGCCTGCCTCGGCAAAGATCCGGTTCAAGACATCCACCAGCGTCTGCCGGTGCGGTTGCATTTTTTCCAACGTTTTCTGTCTCACATAAGCCCTTGGGATCTGCCGCGATTGCAGGGCGGCGACAGCCTCTGCGACCGAACGCGGATCGGGATCGGCGGTGATGCAGTAGTCGTCATCAATATAGATGTCGCGGCCACCAAGGCTCGGTGTGGTAACGACCGGCAGCCCTGCAAGGAGGTACTCGATGCAGGCGAACATGGGACCCTCGGCTTCTGACAGGCAAAGCCCTACGGCGGCTCGATTGAGTTGAAAGTTGACATCCTCCGGCAGCAGTCTGACCGCGAATCCCGACTCGTCCAGCGCGTTCAAAAATACATGACCCGGAGCCTCTGTTACGTGACGTGCGATAAATGCCGCCTCGTCGCGTGGTGTGTTGGGTCCGGTCTCATCGCGGTAGTAAAGGAACGCGCATCGCTCGACCGCAAGGCTCAGTTCGTGGCGCTTCCATTCTCTGAGTTGGGCATTGTAGATCGCATCGAACTCGACCGGTACGCCCTCCAGCGGGCGAAAGACATGCTCAGAGGTGCTTGATGTCTTGCTATGAAAAAGCGCCGCCTCTCCAAGGCTGCGCATAATTGCGAGTTCGCTCTGCGTGTTGCAGAGGAATATCAGGCGATGACCGGGGTTGAACAGCCGATGCATGACGGCATAGCCGCGCAGCGCCTCGGCTAAGAATTCACGCTCCAGCGACCAAGTAGGTGACAAAAGGAACCAAGCCTCGCGGTTCCGCCGGCGCCTCGGCAATTCGCTGGCAAGTCCGAGCGGCGCCTGTGTTAGTCCTGAATAGGCGATGAATGGATCCGCTGAGATCAGGCTCAACTGAAGGACTGCCGCGCTGGAGAATGGTGGCTGCCTTCTGAAACCCGACTTAGCATGTCCCCAAAATATGCTGCGCAATTCGTTCGACGTAGGCGGACTAAATCCGAGTTCAGACGTCAAGTCAGCAGCGGGCGATCGTGCACCATCGGACGTGTTGCGAAGAGCGTTCGAGAGGCTTTCAATCATCAGCCAGCGTATCGCTTCCGCGATGAGACTCAAGTATCCATTCTCAACGCCAATCCGCCACCCGAAGCCGCAGACCCCCAGTAAGCCGCTTCACTCTTTGACGGAAAGCCCTCGCGCTGCCATCTTGTCGGCTGTTGAAATCAGACGAAATTCGTCGCACTCCGGCCACCAAGCTCTGCCCGCTGCTCTGTCAATCTCAAGATAAGGATGCCGGAAAGACTATAATGCCGAGCGGAAAGAAATTCCCGCACCTCGCTAGGGAAATCGCCGAGACAATCAGGCGCATCCTGCACCGGTCGGGCCCCGTGTTCCGAAAATCGGTCTACGGCCCGCTGTTGCGGGACACTCCTGGCGATCGCACTTTCGAACTGTGCATGACGGGCTACGGTCCGTTCATCGCCGAACGGATCGCTGGCTACGAGCGCGCGTTTCTGTTTCTCGATATCGGCGCCAATCTGGGCCTGTTCAGTCTGCTTGCCGATCGCCATCCCCTTTGCCGGAGAGTGCTTGCCTTCGAGCCGCTGCCTTCAATCTTTGCGAATTTGAGTGCCAATGTGGAGCGCAACAGGGCGGTGAAGGTCGAAACCCATTGCCTTGCGATTACCGAAGCAGGACGGCATGTCGATCTGTCCTACAATCCTGCTCATTCGGGGATGTCGAAGATCAGCCCCGAGCATGGTCCCGGGACGGTCCGGGCCAAGGGAGGGGACGCGGACGAGCTGGACCGGCTGGTCGGCGATACGCAGGACGACATTATGGCCAAAATCGACGTTGAGGGCAGCGAACTGAAGGTCCTCTCGATTCTTCGCCGCACAAGGTTTTATCCGGCAATCAAGGCGATCATCATCGAGATTTCGGAGAACACCCTGGCCATCAGGGATAAGGAAAATCTGATTTCGTTGCTTGGCCAAGAAGGCTTCGTCGAATTGTCTCGGGCCGGCACTGAGGAGCACTATGATGCCTATTATGTCCGACGCAATGCAACCGGGCAGCAGCCCGGCGCACGGCCTCAGCGCGTTACGATCTCCGGCCCCATCAGGCTGTAGGGCAGCCAGGTCGACAGCACCGGCACATAGGTGACGATTATCAGGAACACGAAGAGCACGGCCACGAAGGGCA
>JBBSOT010000167.1:0-10187 GCA_038259455.1 Hyphomicrobiales bacterium
CGCCTTCCGCCGCCTCAAGCACAAGACCCAGGTCTTCATCGCTCATGAGGGTGATCACTACCGGACGCGGCTGACACATACAATCGAGGTGGCTCAGATCGCCCGTGCGCTGGCGCGCGCCTTGCGCGGTGACGAAGACCTGGCCGAAGCGATCGCTCTTGTCCATGATTTCGGTCACACGCCATTCGGCCACACCGGCGAGGACGCGCTCGATGCGAAGATGCGCCAGTGGGGCGGCTTCGACCACAACGCCCAGTCGCTGCGCATTGTCACCCGTCTCGAACGACGCTACGCCGAGTTCGATGGGCTGAATCTGACGTGGGAGACGCTGGAGGGGCTGGTCAAGCACAACGGGCCGCTCACCGACGCCTCTGGAAAGGGCATCAAGGGCGAGGTGCCGCAGGCGATCCGCGACTTTTCCGGCCTTTTCGACCTCGAACTCGACCGCCATGCGGGGCTTGAGGCGCAGTGCGCTGCGATTGCCGATGACATCGCCTACAACACGCACGACATAGACGACGGACTGCGCGCTGGGCTGCTGACGCTCGACATGCTGATGGCTGTGTCGCTGCCGGCCGATATCCTGGAGGGCGTGCGCCACCGCTATCCGGGTCTCGATGATGTTCGTACCGGTCATGAACTGATGCGCCGCCAGATCACCGTCATGGTTGAGGATGTCATCGCCACCGCCTCGTCCGGTCTCGCCAGACTGAAGCCGCAGAGCGCAGACGACGTTCGCGCGGCGGGCGAGACCATCGTCAAGTTCTCGCCGCAGCTGGCGGCAGCGGAAAAGCAGCTGAAGGCTTTTCTCTACAAGAACATGTACCGGGCGCCTGAGGTGGTGCGCGTGCGCACCGGGGCCGAGCGCGTCGTTGCCGAGCTGTTCGACGCCTATTTTGCCGATCCGCGCAAGATGCCGGAGGGTTGGCGCGAGGGGCTGGACCGTGCCGAAGATCGTATCAAGGCGCGCGATGTTGCCGATTTCCTGGCCGGGATGACGGATACCTACGCGCTCAAGGAACACCGCCGTCTGTTTGACGATACGCCCGATTTGGGCTAGAGCCCGCCCGCCTCAGCTGCGTTTCCGCGCCATGCCCTGATTTCCAGAGTGACCGATATGAACATCTTCGCCGATTTCACCGAGCGAGTCATAAAAGCCGTACAAGCGCTTGATCTGAAAGACAAAGACGGAAGTGCGCCTGACCTGTCCCGGATAGCGGTCGAACCGCCGCGCGACGCGTCGCATGGCGATCTCGCGACCAACGCCGCCATGGTGCTGGCTAGGAGTGTCGGCCAGAATCCGCGTGCCCTGGCCGAAACGCTCGCCACTGTGCTGCGCGACGATGCCGACGTGGCAAATGTCGAGGTGGCAGGGCCGGGCTTCGTCAACATGCGGTTGTCGGACGGTTTCTGGCAGGCGCATCTCAAGACAATCCTCGCCGAGGGAAGCAATTACGGCCGGTCCACGATAGGTGCGGGCACCAGGACCAATGTCGAATATGTTTCGGCCAACCCGACCGGTCCAATGCATGTTGGTCACTGCCGCGGCGCGGTGGTCGGCGATGCGCTGGCCAATCTGCTGGCCTTTGCCGGCTACGATGTCACCAAGGAATATCTGATCAACGACGCCGGCGCGCAGATCGATGTGTTGGCGCGCTCGGCGCTGTTGCGCTACCGGGAGGCTCTTGGCGAAACGATTGGCGAGATACCGCCGGGGCTCTATCCAGGCGACTATCTGGTGCCGGTTGGCCAGTCACTTGCGGCCGAATTCGGCCACAAGCTGATCGACATGCCGGAGGAGGAAGCGTTGGCGCTCGTCAAGGATCGCACCATCGACGCCATGATGGTGATGATCCGTGAGGATTTGGCGCTGCTCAATGTCCACCACGAGGTGTTCTTCTCCGAGCGCACGCTCCATGCCGATAACGCACGCAAGATCCGCGCCGCGATCAATGATCTGACGCTCAAGGGCCACATCTACAAGGGCACCCTGCCGCCACCCAAGGGCGAAAAATCGGACGACTGGGAAGACCGCGAGCAGACGTTGTTCCGCTCGACGGAGGTTGGCGACGACATGGACCGCCCGCTGGTCAAGTCAGACGGCTCCTTTACCTATTTCGCTGCCGACGTCGGCTACATCTACGACAAGATTTCGCGTGGCTTCAACGAGCTCATCTTCGTGCTCGGCGCCGACCATGGCGGCTACGTCAAGCGCATGGAGGCGCTGGCAAAGGCGGTCTCCGACGGCCAGGTCGACCTCACGGTCCTGCTTTGCAACCTCGTCAAGCTCTACCGCAATGGCGAGCAGGTGCGCATGTCGAAGCGTTCGGGCGAATTCGTGACGCTGCGCGAAGTCGTCGAGGAGGTCGGCCCCGATGCCATCCGCTTCATGATGCTCTACCGCAAGAGCGACGCACCGCTCGATTTCGACTTCGCCAAGGTCACGGAACAGTCGAAGGACAATCCCGTATTCTATGTGCAGTATGCGTCGGCGCGCTGCCATTCGGTCTTCAGGCAGGCCAAGGAGCAGTTGCCGGCCGGCGATTTCGGTCGTGATGCGCTCGCTGGCTATGGTCATCATCTGACAGACGAGGCCGAGGTCGGCCTGATTCGAAAGCTGGCTGAATATCCGCGCATGATCGAAAGCGCGGCACTCGCGCACGAACCGCATCGCATCGCTTTTTATCTTTACGAGCTCGCCAGCACGCTGCACAGTCTGTGGAACCGCGGCACTGACAACAACGACTTACGATTTGTTAAGGTTAACAGCCCAGAATTGACCTATGCCAGACTGGGTCTGGTGCAGGCTGTTTCGGACGTATTGTCGTCGGGCCTGGCGTTGATCGGAGCGGCCGCGCCGGCCGAGATGCGCTAGGCTTTTCCGGACAAAAACCTGTCACCATTTGCCCACATTGCGCTGGTAGTGGCAAACCTTGCGCGACGTCCATGGCGTCCGAATTGGGTATGAGTTCGGGAAAAAGAATGGCAGACGGAAACCAGCTGAAAACGGGCCACCAGGTCGACGTCCCTGACGACGATCCGTTTGCCGAGTTGACCAGGATCATGGGCTTCGATCCTCGTCAGTCCGTCAAGCAGGCCGAGGCGGCAAACAGGCAGGCAGAGGCGGCAAGGTCGCCCGTCTCAGACGCACCGCGTCAGGTTGCGCGTGATGTGCAGCCGGCAGCCGATCATTCTTCCAATGACGACGACTTCAGCATCGACCTCGAAAAGGAGTTGATGGGTGAGTTTTCGGCTGATGAACAGGACGATTTCGCGGCCCTGGATTTTTCCGAGGACGAGACACCTGTCGTCGATGAGCCGGCTGTCAAGCCAGCAGCCGTCGCTGCCGAGGAATCTGCCGACGAGGCAGAAATAGACTTTGATTTCGATGAGGCGATTGCCGCGTCTGTGTCTGATGACGTTGCGGCTGACCGGGATGCGCCCGAACTGCAGGCCGATCCTGCGCCATCGGTGGATTTTGATGCGCGAGAGCCCGCTTCAGCAGGCGTTTCAGACGATGATCTGGACATCACTGCAGATTTCGACGCTGCCATGTCAGATGTCGATTTTGAACCTGCAGCGGAGTCCGAAGACTACCCTGACATGGGCGCGAGCGCGCTCGATCCTGAGGATTTTCGTCTGGAAACAGACGACCTGCAGCTAGAAGACGACGATCTGGATCTCGATTCTGCCGAATTGGACGGTGATTTCGAAGAACAGGCGCTGAACACAGTCGAGACGACGGTCGACGAGTTTCGCCTGGAGCCGGCGGATTTGCATTTTGAAACCGACGCAGTCGAAGACGCGTCCGATGGACCTGCCGCGGCTGATCTCCATTTGAATGCGGCCGACGAGCGTAACGAGCCCGAGATTGAATTCGATGCTGCCGATCTGGATTTGACTGAGGCCGACGCACCATCCGACGATGCCGAGGTGGATTTCGAAGACCTTCGTTTCGACGACAATGATTTCGATGCCGAAGACACCTACACGCAACAGGAAGATCCGGCGCCAGTCCAGGCCCGGACGCCTTATGGTGAGCCGGACCGACATGCCGCGCCAGCGCCCTTTGAGGTAGAGGAGCACAACGCTTCCACCGGTCGCGACTTCGCTGCCTACGATGCATCCAGCACCGCTGTTGCCGATCCGGTTCAGGCGCCGCGCTCGCCGATGGATGAGGCGGCTGCGGAATACCGCGGTCGCAGCGCGGGTCCGGTAGACCTTTCGTCCTCCTTTGATCTTGAAGCAGAACTCAACGCATTGCTCGGCAACCGGTCGGTTGAGACTAAGCCTGTCGAGGAGCCGGCCTACGCGTCGCGGCCCGAGGAGCGCGCTGCGTCCGGCGCTTCTGGCGATCTTGATTGGGAGCTTGAAGATCTCGTTGAGGCCGTTGCCGCGGCTGAACACGACGATGATCCGCAGGCCTCAGGACAGTATTCGACCGATGACTTTCGTCCGGAGCCTTCTTTTCCCCGGTCCTTCGGGCCGCAGGGTGAGGCGCCTTCGGCGCTTGATGATCTCTATTCGGCTGCCGCCGCTGCCTCGGCTGTGCGTGTTGCCCCCAAAGCGGCTCCGGCACAGCGCTCTGAAGTTTCTCCACCATCGCCGGCCTTTTCAGAACGCTATCAGCAGCGCGCCGATCATTCGAATGGCAGCATTGACAGTGCCGCCTCTTCGGCCTGGCCGTCGGCGAGGGCTTACGCGCCGCGCGATGCCGCCCATGAGGACCCGCTCGACATCATCGAGGAACTGACCGCGAAATATTCGAGGCCCGAACCTGTCGCGTACCCTGCCTCGGGCAACCGCGCCATGAAAGACCGCTACGAGGAGGTTCCCGACGTCGAGACGATCGAGGTTGCCGACCGTGCGGTCGCGCTGGCAGACGATCTCGATATTCCCGAACTCGACTTTGAAGAAGAGCTTCCGCCCGTATCGGCGTATGATGATCTCGATACGGATTTCAGCAGCCTTCTCAATGACATGAACGATTCAGACGCGATGCCTGCCGATTTGCCGCGTGGGTATGCCGATGTTGCGGGCACCACCTATGCGGGCCGCGACGACCCCTATCGCGCCAACGCAGCGGCGCCCGTGGTTCGCGCCGGTGCGGCTTCGACAATTCCGGGCGTCCGTCCCCACGATCAGGATGCCTTTTCGCTCGATACAGACGACTTGCCCGATAGTCGCTTGACGGCTGGGGCGCCCTATGGCGACGATTATGATTACAACCCGGATCTGGACGACGCTCTGGCCGTCCCGGGCATGGCTGCCGCCCATCAGGAGGCGCGCCCACCGCGTCGTGGCCTGCTGGTTGCCGGTATTGTCGGTGGCGTGGCGCTGATCGGTGCGCTTGGTGCCTTTGCCCTGTCGTTCGGCAACGATGGCGATGCGGACACTTTAGCGATCGTCAAGGCCGATGACGGTCCGATCAAGGTAAGGCCGGAAAATCCGGGTGGAACGAACGTTCCAAATCAGGACAGCAAAGTCTACCAGACAGTTGTGGGTGAGGGGACCTCGACCGATCCGCAACAGGAGAAACTGGTCACGACGGCCGAAGAACCGGTCGATATGACGCCGGTTGAAGACGATCCCGTTGTCGCGGGCAAGAGCGAGGACCGCATTGAACAGATCCTCCAGGAAGCTGAGGGTCAAAGCGATGCCGAGATCGCCGCCGTTGCGCCGCGCAAGGTTCGTACGCTGGTGGTGCGGCCGGATGGAACATTGGTTCCGCGCGAGGAATCCGATGCGGCGGGCACGACGGATAATGACATCAGGACTGACGCTGTGACCTCCGGTCAGGAAGCCATCGTGGACACGGCCGGAGCCGAGGATCCAGACGCGGGCGCAGCCCTTGCTGAACTGGGCGACAATCCGGTCGAGGTGGACCAGCAGGTTGCCTCTGTCGAGCCGGCCGCGACGGAGCCTTCTGGCCAAACACCGGCTGACGCACCCATTGCGCCGCCACGCCCCTCCGAACAGCCGGTCGACGTCGTTGGCGAAGTGAAACCCGATCAGGTTGCATCGGCGGCCACGTCTGCCGCCGGCGGTGCATGGTCGATGCAGATCGCCTCGCAACCCAGCGAAGCGGCCGCACAGGCTTCCTACCAGAACCTGCTGTCACGGTATGGCAGCGTGCTCAATGGCCGTGAGGCCAACATCGTCAAGGCCGACATTGCCGGCAAGGGCACCTTCTGGCGCGTTCGCATCCCCGCACCTACCCGCAACGAGGCGATCAGCCTTTGCGAGAGCTACAAGTCTGCCGGGGGAAATTGCTTCGTTTCGAAGTAACCATGCCGGCGGCCTTGCGCCGATCTCTCATGAAAGCCTGCGCGGCCCCGGTCGTGCAGGCTTTTTGCTGTCGTGACGCCGGCAATTGATGGATGCGGGTGGCTGCGGATCGCGGTAATCTCTCCCGATGACCGAATCAAAAGCCATGATCCTTGGGTGCGCGGGCAAGTCGCTTGGCCGCGAGGAAGTTCGCTTCTTTCGCGGCGAGTGCCCGTGGGGCTTCATCTTGTTTGCGCGCAATGTCAGCGAGCCGGAGCAGATCCGTGATCTTGTCGCTGCCATGCGCGACTGTGTTGGGCGTGACGATGCGCCTGTATTCATCGATCAGGAGGGCGGCAGGGTGCAGCGCCTGCGGCCACCCTTGGCGCCCGATTATCCGGCCGGTGCAGCGCTCGGCGCGCTCTGGCGCGACGATCATGACGAGGGCGAACGTGCGGCCTGGCTGCTCGGGCGCCTGCATGCCTTCGATCTCATGCGCTACGGCATCACTGCCGATTGCCTGCCGGTGCTTGACGTGCCGATCGAGGGCGCCAGCGACGTCATTGGCGCACGTGCCTATGGCAAGAAGCCGGATATCGTCATCGCGCTTGGGCGCGCCTCGGCCGAAGGCCTGATGGCCGGTGGCGTCCTGCCGGTCATGAAGCATATTCCAGGCCATGGCCGGGCCTTTGCCGATACGCATTTCGAGCTGCCGACCGTCGATGCTTCCTACAGCGATCTGCAGCGCCACGATTTCGCGCCGTTCCGCGAGCTCGCTCATCTGCCCGCCGCGATGACGGCGCATGTCATCTTCAGTGCGGTCGATCCGGACAATCCGGCGACGACCTCCGGCAAGGTCATCGAGGAGGTCATTCGCCGCGAGATCGGCTTTGACGGGCTTTTGATGAGCGACGACACCTCGATGAAGGCGCTTTCTGGGGATTTCCCGTCAAAGGCGGCGGCAATCCTTGCGGCCGGCTGCGATCTGGTCCTTCACTGCAACGGCGTCATGCAAGAGATGGCGGGCATCGCGTCGCGCACCGGCGGTCTCTATGGCAAGTCGCTGGAACGTGCCGGCGAGGCGATTGCCCATATCGGCAACATTGACGGGTCGGACGAGGCGGAACTGCGTGCCGAGTTTGCGACTTATTTTGAGGCGGTGGCATAGGAGACCGGCCAAAGGTGGCGGAAGCAGCGGACAGCAAGCCAGTCAAGCCGGCGCCAATGGATCGCCTGTGGGCCGATAACGACGAGTCGCGCCTGGCGAGCGATCCGGCGCTGGTCGTCGACGTCGCCGGCTTCGAGGGGCCGCTCGATCTTCTCTTGCACCTGGCGCGCAACCAGAAGGTGGATCTGGCGCGCATCTCGGTGCGGGCATTGGTCGATCAGTACCTTTTGTTCGTCGACAGCGCACGCAAGCTGCGCCTGGAGCTTGCGGCCGACTATCTCGTCATGGCGGCGTGGCTGGCCTACCTCAAGTCGAAGCTGCTGCTGCCGAAGTTGCCGGGCGACGATGGCGAGAGCGGCGAGGAGCTTGCCGCCGTGCTGCAGTTCCGGCTCAAGCGCCTCGAGGCAATGCGCGATGTTGGCGCGCGGCTGGTCAATCGCAACCGCCTCGGCCGCGATGTGTTCGCGCGCGGCATGCCGGAGCTGGTGATTGTCGAAAAGCGCAACGAATACTCCGCCTCGCTCTACGACCTGCTGACAGCCTATGCCATGCAGCGCCAGCGCCGGGCCATCAACAATGTCCACATTGCCCGCCGCACCGTCTGGTCGCTCAAGGAAGCCCGCGATATCCTGACCAGGCTGATTGGCAGCTTCAAGGACTGGACGGCGCTCGACAAGTTCCTGCTCGACTATCTTGCAAGCCCCGCCGAACGTGCCACGGCAACAGCCAGCTCTTTTGCGGCAACGCTCGAACTGGTCCGCGAGGGAACCATAGAAATGCGCCAGCAGGAAGCCTTTGCGCCGCTCTATCTGCGCAGCCGGCCACAACCGGCAAGGACAGTCGAGGTGGCCCCGTGAGCGAAACCGCCAACGCATCCATCGTGCCGTTCGCCGTTGGCGAGACAAGCGGCGAGGGACCTTTGCGCAACCCGGCCGAGCGGCTGCATATGGCCGAGGCGGTGCGCATGGCAGAGGCTATCGTTTTTGCCAGTGCCGAGCCGGTCAGCAGCAAGCAACTCGCCCAGCGACTGCCTGACGGTATCGACATTGCCGCCGCCATGGCCGAACTGCAGCAGATTTATGCGCGCCGGGGTGTCAATCTTGTGCGGGTGGGCGACGCGTGGGCTTTCCGCACGGCCGGCGACCTCGGCTTCCTGATGAGCCGCGATACGGTGCAGCAGAAGAAGCTGTCGCGCGCAGCGCTCGAAGTGCTGGCCATCATTGCCTACCATCAGCCGGTCACCCGCGCCGAGATTGAGGACATTCGCGGTGTCGAGACATCCAAGGGAACGCTCGACCTTCTCATGGAAACTGAATGGGTGCGCATGCGTGGCCGTCGCCGCACGCCGGGCCGTCCCGTCACCTACGGCACAACCGAGCAGTTTCTTGACCATTTCGCGCTGGAAGAGATCCGCGATCTGCCCGGCATGGAGGAGCTCAAGGGCGCCGGGCTGTTGTCGGCGCGCATGCCCTCCAATTTCTCGGTGCCGCAGCCGCCGTCAGACCCCGGGCTGCTCGACGAGGACGAGGATCCGCTGACCGACATCGACCTTGAGGAACTCGGCCTGTTGACACCCCGCGTAACAGATGATTGACCGCACGCCGGGGCGGCAAGCCGCTCCAGCCGTGCCGGAGACAAGAGTTGAACGCCCAGGACCGCCACACGCCGAGCCGCGTCACCGCTGGCGTCACCTTCGCTGCCCGGCTGGCTTTCGAACGCATTTCGCATGCCTTTTCGGCTGGCTCCGAAACCCTCAATGACGTCAGCTTCGCGGCCGAGCCCGGCGAGGTCCTGTGTCTGCTCGGGCCATCCGGCTCGGGCAAGACGACGCTGCTGCGCATCGCCGCCGGCATCGAGCCGCAATCGTCGGGGCGGGTGCTTCTGAATGACCGGGAGATTGCCGGCCCTTCGGTCTTCCTGCCGCCCGAAAAGCGCTCTATCGGTCTGGTTTTCCAGGATTTCGCCCTGTTTCCGCACCTGACCATTCTCGACAATGTGCGCTTCGGCCTGAATGCGCTGTCGGGCGAGGAGGCGCGCCGCGAAGCAGCCATCGCCCTGTCGCGAGTAGGGCTCGAACACTATGCGGGCTCGTATCCGCACGTTTTGTCCGGAGGCGAGCAGCAGCGCGTCGCGCTGGCGCGCGCCTTGGCGCCACGTCCGGCCGTGCTGCTGATGGACGAGCCCTTTTCGGGCCTTGATTCGCGGTTGAAGGACGCGGTTCGGGCCGAAACGCTGGCGATCCTGCGTGAAAGTCGCGCCACCGCCATCGTTGTCACGCATGACGCGGAAGAAGCGATGCGCATGGGCGACCGGATTGCCCTGCTCAAGGATGGCGCTCTGGTCCAGACCGGCCGCGCCGAGGATCTGTATCTCAAACCGGTCAGCCTTTTTGCTGCCGGTTTCTTTTCCGAGCTCAACGTATTCCGGGGTCGGGCCGGCAACGGGATGGTCGATACGCCGGTCGGCAAGGTAGCCGCGCCGGGCTTGGCGGAGGGCGCCGACGCGACGGTCGCCGTTAGAATGTCGGGTTTCGACGTTAACGAGACCGAGGGCGAAACGGAGGCGCGCGTGTTGTCGAGGCGCTATCTGGGTGTGGTCGAACTCATCGAGTTTGCCGTTTCGGGTGCCGACAAGCCGGTTCGGGCACGGGTGCGCTGCGGCCGTTTGTCCGCCGGAGCACGAGATATCTGGCTTTCAATTCGAAAGTCTGACGTACTTGTGTTTGTAACCGGCGACGAAAACGCATAGATCA
>JBBSOT010000168.1:0-10155 GCA_038259455.1 Hyphomicrobiales bacterium
CCAGAGCCAGAGCCAGAGCCCGTCGTAGTATCGGTTCCTGCGCCGGTGCCGCCCGCCGGCAAGGTCACGGTCACCAAAAGAGTCGAGCCGAAGGCCGAACCGGTGGCGGTCGACGAGCCCGCGCCGAGAACCACCTGGTTCCAGCGGCTGCGCGAGGGGCTGTCGCGCTCTTCCAAGGAGCTTTCCGGCAACATCGCCGGTGTCTTCACCAAGCGAAAGCTCGATGAGGATACGCTGCAGGATCTGGAGGATGTTCTGATCCGCGCCGATCTTGGCATGGAGACGGCAATCCGCGTCACCGACGCGCTTTCGGCCAGCCGCTACGGCAAGGATGTGTCTGACGCCGATGTGCGTGCCATCATGGCAACCGAAATCGAGAAGGTGCTGACGCCGGTCGCCCTGCCGCTCGAACTCGACCTGTCACACAAGCCGCATGTCATCCTCGTCGTCGGCGTCACCGGTACCGGCACGACGACGACGATCGGCAAGCTGGCCGCAAAGCTGTCGGACGGCGGCCTGTCCGTCATGCTGGCTGCCGGCGACACGTTCCGTGCAGCAGCCATCGAACAGCTGAAAATCTGGGGCGAGCGGACGAATTCGCCGGTCGTCGCGTCGAAGCTCGGCGCCGACGCCGCGGGCCTTGCCTGGGACGCTTTCGAGAAGGCCAGGGAAGCGGGCTCCGACGTGCTGATCATCGACACCGCCGGGCGTCTTCAGAACCGCACCGAACTGATGGACGAACTCTCGAAAATCGTGCGGGTTCTCGGCAAGCACGATCCTGAAGCGCCGCACACGGTCTTGCAAACCGTCGACGCCACAACCGGCCAGAACGCCCTCAACCAGGTCGAGATCTTCCGCAACATTGCCGGCGTCAACGGACTGGTCATGACCAAGCTCGATGGCACGGCGCGTGGCGGCATCCTCGTGGCGATTGCGGCCAAGCACAAGCTGCCGGTCTATTTCATCGGCGTCGGCGAGCAGGTCGACGACCTCGAACCCTTCTCCGCCAGCGATTTCGCCAGGGCGATCGCCGGAACCTCCTAGGGTCCTGACCCTCGCCGTGCCCTAAAACCGTTGCACGGTGTCGTTGCATGTTTAGAAAGAAGCCATGAACCCGCCCATTCTCGAACGCGATCCATCCGACCCGAAACGCAAGGAGATCAATCCACTCCTGAAGCTGGCGCTCGAGCTCGGGCCGCTGATGGTGTTCTTCTTCGCCAATTCGCGGGGCGAGTGGTTGAGCCGGATCTTCCCGGCGCTGGCCGAAATGGGCGGTCCGATCTTCATCGCCACCGGCCTTTTCATGATTGCCACCGCCATCGCGCTGATCGTCTCGTGGCTGCTGACGAAAACCCTGCCGATCATGCCGATGGTATCTGGCGTCGTGGTTTTCGTGTTCGGCGGGCTGACGCTCTATCTGCAGGATGACATCTTCATCAAGATGAAGCCGACCATCATCAATACGCTGTTCGGCGGCGTGCTGCTCGGCGGGCTGTGGTTTGGCAAGTCGCTGCTCGGCTACGTGTTCGATTCGGCTTTCAGCCTCGATGCCGAGGGCTGGCGCAAGCTGACGCTGCGCTGGGGCCTGTTTTTCCTGTTTCTGGCGGTGGTCAACGAAATCGTCTGGCGCAGCGTCTCGACCGACACCTGGGTCGCTTTCAAGGTCTGGGGAATCATGCCCATCACCCTGATCTTCACCTTCAGCCAGATGCCGCTGATCATGCGCCACTCGCTGGACGACAAATTCCAGAAGAAATAGCCGGAGGCATCATGGAGTTCATCGCGTCGCACGACGACCTGCGCAGGATCTACAAGACGCCGGAGCCGACTGCCGGCTCGATCCGCAAGGAGTTGAGAGCGCTCGATGGGCACTGCCGCTCGTTCATTGCCAGAAGCCCCTTCGTGCTCATCGGCTCGTCCGACGGTGCCGGCAACGCCGATGTGACGCCCAAGGGGGACATGCCGGGCTTTGCCTCGGTGCTCGACGAAACCACCATCGCCATCCCCGACCGGCCCGGTAACAACCGGCTCGACACGCTGGAAAACATCCTCGTCAATTCCGCCGTCGGCCTGTTGTTTCTCATCCCCGGCATGAACGAGACGCTGCGCGTCAATGGCGAGGCCAGGATCACCGTCGACGAGGCGCTGCGCCAGCAGCTTGCCGTCGATGGCAAGCTGCCGCTCAGCGTCGTCGTCGTTCGCGTCAAGGCTGCCTACATGCACTGCGCCAAGGCCTTCATGCGCTCGCAGCTCTGGCAGCCGGGAAGCTGGCCCGACCGCAAGACATTGCCGACCCTCGGCGCCATCCTGCACGACCAGCTTGCGCTTGCCGATTCGGCGGACGAGACCGACCGCTGGCTGGACGAAGCCTACAAGCAGTCCATGTGGTAGCGGCCAAACTGGCCCAACAGGCTTTTGCGATTTGCCACGATGGTTGTGTCAGGGGCGGTTGCGGTGGTCCGGCAGCGCGCCTACATCGGTGCGTGCCCAGCCGCCCGACAAGGACCACCCCATGAGTGATACAATTGCAATCGACCTCGACAGCCATCCGTTGACCCATTGGGACGGTCAGCTCGGACTGCCTGACTTCAACCTGATCAAGGACAGTGATTTCGGACCGGTGTTCGACGCCGCCCTGAATGCGCATCACGCCGAGATCGAGGCGATCGCCGGCAATCCGGTGCCTGCGACCATCGAAAACACCATCGAGCCGCTGGAGTTGTGCGGCGAGCATCTCAACCGCGTCTCCGCGATATTCTGGTGTCTGGCCGGTGCCAACACCAACGACCAGATCCAGGCGATGGAGCGCGAGATCTCGCCCAAAATGTCGCGGCACTTCTCCGCAATTTCGATGAACGAGGCGCTTTTTGCCCGCATCGACGATCTCTACACGCGCCGCGCCGAGCTTGAACTTGACGCCGAGACGATGCGGCTGGTCGAGAAGACCTGGAAGGGTTTCGTGAAGTCCGGCGCAAAACTCGACGCTGCCGGCAAGGCGCGCCTGTCGGCGATCAACGAGGAGCTTTCCTCGCTCGGCACGCAATTCGGCCAGAACATGCTGGCCGACGAGAAGGAGTGGGCATTGTTTCTCGATGCCGGTGATCTGGCCGGCCTGCCGGACTTCCTCAAGGACGCCATGGCTGAGGCTGCCGAGACACGTGGCAAGGCGGGCAGCTATGCCGTCACGCTGTCGCGCTCGATCTACGAGCCCTTCACCACCTTCTCCGAGCGCCGCGACCTGCGTGAAAAGGCCTTCCGCGCCTATATCGGCCGTGGCGAAAGCGGTGGCGTGACCGACAATGGGCCGGTTGTCACGAAAATGCTGGCGCTGCGTGCCGAAAAGGCCAGGCTCGTCGGCTATGACAGCTACGCGGCCCTGAAACTCGACAACTCAATGGCCAAGACGTCGCAAGCCGTTTTTGACCTGCTCGATCCGGTTTGGGAAAAGGCGCGCGACAAGGCGGCGCTCGACGAGGTCGAGTTGCAGCGGCTGGCGGCAGCTTCCGGCAGCAACGAGAAGATCGCCGGCTGGGACTGGCGCTTCTATCAGGAGCGGCTGCGCGCCGAGAAGTTCGCCTTCGACGAGGCCGAACTGAAGCCCTATCTGCAGCTCGAGCGCATCATCGAGGCCTGCTTCGATGTCGCCACGCGGCTTTTTGGCGTCACCTTTGTCGAACGCGAGGGCATTCCGGCCTGGCATCCCGATGTCCGCACCTTCGAGGTCCGCAACGGCACCGGCTCTATGCGCGGCCTGTTCCTTGCCGATTATTTCGCCCGCGCTTCGAAGCGCTCCGGCGCGTGGATGAGCGGCTTGCAGTCCGGCTACCGGCTGGGGCGCGGCTCGCGACCGATCATCTACAACGTCATGAACTTCGCCAAGCCGCCCAAGGGCCAGCCGGCCCTGTTGTCGCTCGACGAGGCCAAGACACTGTTCCATGAATTCGGCCACGCCATGCATGGCATGTTGACCGACGTCTACTGGCCCTCGCAGGCCGGCACGTCGGTGTCGCGCGATTTCGTCGAATTGCCCTCGCAGCTCTACGAACACTGGCTGACGGTGCCCGAAGTGCTGGAAAAGCATGCCCTGCACTACAGGACCGGGGAGCCGATGCCCAAGGCGCTGCTCGACAAGATGCTGGCCGCAAGCACGTTCGACGCGGGCTTCCGCACCGTCGAGTTCACGGCCTCTGCGCTGGTCGACATGGCCTATCACGCACGTCCCGACGCGCCCGCCGATCCGGTGGCTTTCGAGGCCGAGACGCTGGCCCGCCTTGCCATGCCCGACGCCATTCCCATGCGCCACCGCACGCCGCATTTCGGGCACGTCTTTTCGGGCGACGGCTATTCGGCCGGCTATTATTCCTATCTCTGGTCGGAAGTGCTCGACGCCGATGCATTCTCGGCCTTCGAGGAGGCCGGCGATCCGTTCGATCCGGACCTCGCTGCCAAGCTGCGCACCCACATCTACGCTTCCGGCGGATCGGAAGACCCCGAAGCGCTCTACACGGCGTTTCGCGGCAAGATGCCGACGCCGGACGCCATGATGGCCAAGCGCGGACTGGTCTGACAACGGCGGCCACGCGCTGCCGGCAGCGGTTTTCTTGATCTTGATTGTGGCCGGGCGCTGTGCCCGGCCACAATTGCTTGGACGTTCTACATTGCCGGCATGATGGTGATGTCGCGCAATTCTCCGGCCGAACCACCGATCTCGGCGGCCATTGTCGCGGCGCCCTTTTCCAGATCGACCGTATAAAGCTTGTTGCCGTTCACCAGCCATGCCGTGTTGGTGCCATCGGCGGTTGTCTGGATATCGAAGGCATAGCCGGCGGCCGCGCCATCGATGCCGAACTTGCCGATTGCCGCCAGCGTGCCGTCGTTCGGCTTGGTCTGGCGGATCAGGGCGCCGATCGTCGCGTCGACATCGTACATGGCTGTCTTTTCCGGCTTGCCATAGGAATTGGCGTAGGCCGCAGCGACGATCGCCGGCGTTTCGCCCTTGTGCATGTCGCCGTCCTCATAGGCCAGCGAGCCGTCGACGGTCACTTCGCCCGTATCGACATTGACGCGGTGGTTGGTTGTACCGGTCATGTAGCGAAGGCGGTCAGCGGCCGGGTTGAAGTCGACGATCACCGGCGCCTCGCCGATCTCCAGCGGCTTGTCCATTTTGGACAGGACGGTCGCAGCGCCGGTTGTGGGGTCGATGGTGACGACCGTGCTGTCGGGCGTAACGCCGACTAGCGTTCCGTTGGCCGGGCGCAGATCGATGCCGACCAAGCGATCGACTCCCGTAACGTCCATCGTCTTGACGTCGGCGGGGCTGGCAGTGTCGAACATCACCAGCGTCTTGTCGCCTGTCAGGCCGACTGCCGGGGCGGCGATTGCTGCGGCGCTGCCGCACAGAACGGCGGTTGATGCTGCTAGGGCGAGTTTGATTGAGGTCATGGTTCCATCCTTGTTTACGTCATGAAAGCGTCGCGGATCGTCGCCTTCTGATGGCCAGACACACGAGCCGTGCCATTTGGATGCAGCAGCGAAAAACTTTTTTTCGGGTGCGTCCGTCCCGCTTGCCTGCGTGTACTCATGTTCATGGGCCTGGGAACACCATTGACCGGCGATGGCCGCCGCAGGGGCTGGACGCCGCGACACCGCATGTGGCAACAGTTTGGCCTCGACAGGCCCTTTGCCCGTAGCCAGGCGGGACATGACGGAGTTGCGATGCTCGGTGAATCGAACGGTCTGGGGGTTGCGCTGTCGCGCTGCGCCCATGGCGACAGGGACGCGCTACGCCACATCTTCGACAGCGAAAGCGGTCGGATGCTGGCTGTTGCCATGCGCATATTGCGGCGCCGCGAACTCGCCGAGGAAGCCGTCCAGGATGCCTTCGTGCAAATCTGGGCCAAGGCGCATCAGTTCGCGCCCGAGCGCGGATCGCCGCAGGGCTGGATCATGGCGATCGTGCGCAACCGGTCGCTCAACATGTTGCGCGACGCAAGTCGCGAGGAGCTGTCGGACGATGACAGCCTGTCGCGCATGATGGACGCCGCCAGCCTGGACGAGGCGCAGGCTGCCTACTCGGCGCTCGACGCTTCCAGCCGCCTGCGGGCGTGCCTTGCAGCACTTGACGAGGCCAAGCGAAAGTCCATCCTGATGGCCTACGTGTCCGGCTATACGCATGGCGAAGTTGCCGGCCGTCTCAATGTCCCGCTTGGAACCGCCAAGGCCTGGATCAGGCGCGGGCTCGCCTCGCTCAGGGGGTGCATGGCATGAGCGCCGAAGACAGCACAGATGATCTGGCGGACGAGTTCGTGCTCGGCCTTCTCGATCCGGTCGAGGCCCTGCGCGTCGAGGAGGCGATGGCCACGGACCCGGTGCTTGCCGCGGCCGTTGCATCGAGCCGCGACCGCTTTCTCGAGCTAGATGCCACGGCGCGGCCGATGCCCGTCCCTCCGGCCATGTGGGACAGCATCGGAGCAGCCATCGATCGGGCGCCCGCAGCGCAAGCAGGGGCTGCGACCGTCGCACCGGCCGTTGCCGCCGCTTCGAACGACAATGTCTCGCGCTGGCGAATCCTTGCCATCAACGGCATGGCGGCGGCTTTGCTGCTGGCGATCAGCCTTGGCTGGAGCATAGGTAACAGGCTCGAGCCGCGCGTGATCGCGGTCCTGCTCGACACCAACGGCACCCCGATGGCGCTTGTCGAGGACTTCGGCGACGCAACGGCCAGGGTAACGCCGCTGGTCGATTTCAACGTCCCGCCGGGCAAGACGATGCAGGTCTGGACCTTGCCGTCCACCGACCTTGGCCCTGTCTCGCTCGGCCTCTTGGCATCGTCGAACACCACCGTTCTGGAGGGCCAGAACCTGCCGCAACCGAATGAGGACCAGCTCTACGAGATTACCGTCGAGCAGGAAGGCGGCTCGCCGACCGGTCGTCCGACCGGACCGATCCTGGTCAAGGGTTTCGCCAAGGTGCCGCGCTGAGATGGTGCGGCGCAGTTCCTTCGGCTTCATGGGCCGCTTCGGCCGCTCCGAAGACCTTCGCCGCCTCGATCTCGCCCTGCGCAGCGCCGACCTGCACCCGTCGCTGGTGCCCGAAGGTGTCAAGCTGGCGCTTTGCAACCTGCTCAAGGACCACTTCGGCGACGATCCCCCCGAAAGCGCCTATGCGCCGGCTGCGGCGCTGCTTGCCTATTGCGCGCTTGGCGGCGGCGCCTTCGCCCACGCCAATGGCGACGAAGCGCTCGACCATGTCGCCGGCCGTGTCGACCAGGCTCTGGAACGGCCCGAGAGCCTCGACGCGGCGATCGTGCTGCTTGCCTTCCATGCCAAGCTGATCCAGCCCGAAGTCGTCAAGAACCACGGTATCGACGTCGACACAGGCTGAGCGTTCGCGGTTGATCGCAAAACCGTCATGTAACGGTCTGCCAAACTTCACCAAATTGCAATTGTCCTGCAACATGGAAGGACGATGGCTTCTCTGGCATATTTCAGCCATCCTTGGAGAAAGCCATGACCAGATTATCGATGACGCGGCGTGCCTTCGTCACCTCGGCAAGCGCTGCCGGCCTTGTCGGCGCTTCCGGCATTGCCATGCCCTTTTACTCCCGCGCCAGCCAGCGCCCCACCTTCACCCACGGCGTCCAGTCTGGCGACGTCGATGCCGCCAGCGGCATGGTCTGGACACGCACAGACCGTGCGGCCCGCGTGATGTTTGAAATCTCCTCGACCGAGGATTTCGCCAATGCCACGCGGCTGGTGCCGCTCGACACCTCGCCGGCCAGCGATTTCACCGTCAAGCGCCTGCTGACCGGCCTGGCTTCCGATCAGGATATCTTCTACCGCATGACGGCCGCCGACCTCGCCGACATCAACACGCTGTCCGAGCCGATCACCGGCCGTTTCCGCACCGCGCCGGCCTCCAGGCGCAACATCCGCTTCGCCTGGTCGGGCGACACTGCCGGCCAGGGCTGGGGCATCGACGAGGACGGCATGAAGACCTACGCCACGATGGGCCGCCACACGCCCGACTTCTTCCTGCATTCGGGCGACACCATCTATGCCGATGGCCCGTTGGTCGACGAGGTCGACCTGCCGGACGGCGCCAAGTGGAAGAACACGGTCATGATCGACGAGAAGCGCAAGGTCGCCGAGACGCTCGACGAATATCGCGGCCAGTGGAAATACAACCTCATGGACAGGAACGTGCTGGCGCTGAACGCCATCTGCCCGACCTTCTTCCAGTGGGACGACCACGAGGTGGTCAACAACTGGTCGGACTCCAAGGATCTCTCGGCCGACGACCGCTATTCGGAAAAGTCGATCCACGTGCTTTCGGCCCGCGCGGCGCGTGCCTTCCACGAGATGACGCCGATCAGCTACCAGCCGGCCGAGCCCGGCCGCATCTACCGCAGGATCGCCTATGGGCCGCTGCTCGACGTCTTCTTCCTCGACATGCGCTCCTATCGCGGCGCCAACACCGACAACGTCCAGGACCAGAAGAGCGATGCCACCGTCTTCATGGGCGCGCAGCAGATCGCCTGGCTGAAGCGCGAGCTGGCCAATTCAAGGGCGACCTGGAAGGTCATCGCCGCCGACATGCCGATCGGCCTCGTGGTGCGCGACGGCGACACCAAATTCGAGGCCATCGCCAATGCCGACAACGGTCCCGCCAAGGGCCGCGAGTTGGAGATCGCCGACCTGTTG
This sequence comes from Hyphomicrobiales bacterium, assembly GCA_038259455.1. Taxonomy (GTDB): domain Bacteria; phylum Pseudomonadota; class Alphaproteobacteria; order Rhizobiales; family Rhizobiaceae; genus CAMYMG01. The sequence continues at coordinate 8,703 of JBBSOT010000168.1, forward strand.
CGCTACATCAAGTCCGCCGGCATCGACAACACGGTGTGGCTGACCGCCGACGTCCACTACACCGCGGCCCATTACTACGATCCGGCCAAGGCGCAGTTCCAGGACTTCAATCCGTTCTGGGAATTTGTCTCAGGCCCGCTGCATGCCGGCACCTTCGGCCCCAACGATCTCGATATGACCTTCGGGCCGCAGCTCAAGTTCATCAAGGCGCCGAGCGCCGAGCAGGGCCAGAACCTGCCGCCCTCGGCCGGCCTGCAGTTCTTCGGCCTCGTCGACATTGACGGTGCGTCCGAGCAGCTGACGGTTCGGCTGATGGACCGCGACGACAAGGAACTCTACACCGTCACGCTCGATCCGGTTCATTCGGCTTAAGCCGCGCCGGAGGCCCAGCCACAACGCGTCCGGTCCGCCTCAGGCGGATCGGACGTTGAATCGAAAACGTCCAATCCGCCCAAGGCGGATCGGACAGGCTAGTCAAAAATCGGGAAAAAGGTCTAGCGGTCCGGGTAGCAGGCGGGCGGAATGTTCGGCCAGACGGCCTTGTCGCAGCCCAATGCGGTCTGCGTCTGCTCGAAGGACGCGGATACCGGGCCGGTCACCATCGGGTCGACGCCAAATTCGGCATCCGCAAACATCTCCTGCGCAGCGGTCGGCTGCAGGAATTCCGGCTGTTCGACGTATCGGTTGGCGGTCGAGTGGGCGACGCCCGCGGCAAGCAGCAGCGCCACCGCCGATGTGGCGAGAGCCGAGCGCACGCTTCTGGTAAATGCCCTGGTCATGCCGGCAAAACTCTCTGCGATCCCGAAGGATCCACCTTGGTTAGCGAATTCTTGCCGTACAGGGATTAATTTTTCGTAACTGGCTGGGCCGCCTCGGCCTGCCCTTGTGTTTATGCGCGGGACGGCTCTGGCCGGCGCAGCATGACAGAGCCGGTGAGGGTATGTCTTGGTGCGCCACGTCATGTTGGCAGAGCCTTCGTCATCCCGGGCGAGCGAGCGCAGCGAGTGAAGACCCGGGGCCCATTGGCCGCAACATCGTCTGGCACAGCCCGGACCTCTCGCTGGCGCCTGTCAGCACCGTCCTGCCCCGTGCCGCCACCCGGCCGCGCATCTCAATGGGTCCCGGCTCGGCGCGGCTTCGCCGCTTGGCCGGGATGACGCTCGCGCAGGAGCAGGCGCTGTCAAAACGTGGATAAAGTCTTGCCCCTGCGCTCCCAGAAGCCTTGCGGATCAAGGTCCCGAGCCCAAAACGTCAACTTTCTTATCCACCCCCCCGCCGCCCGCCTTATCATCGTCGGCAGTTTCTCCCGCCGGGAACGCCGATCATGACGGGGGTTTGCGGGGAGAAACCTGCGCCTCCGGTGGCGGGCTATCGTGGTCGGTTGCCCGGGGAGGTTCCATCCAGAGGTTCCCCTGGGGGGTACTAAGGCCCCCGCGCGCCGGAGATAAAGGCG
>JBBSOT010000169.1:0-10108 GCA_038259455.1 Hyphomicrobiales bacterium
CATGTCCCGCGCGCCGTCGCACCCTAAGCCGCAGGAAGTTTGCGTTTGCGCAACGAGGCATGCCGCCCCGCCACGTAAATGCAGGCAACACCAATCGAAATCGAAAGGAAAAACGATGTTTACCAAGACAGGTGCGACACTTGCGGCGGTTCTGATGCTTTCGGGTGCCGCATGGGCGGACACGGTCGAAGTCAATATGCTCAACAAGGGCGAGGTCGGCACCATGGTGTTCGAGCCGGCCTTTGTCAGGGTGGCCCCCGGTGACACGGTCAAATTCATCGCGACCGACAAAGGCCACAACGCCGAAATCGTCGATGGAATGCTGCCCGAAGGCGTCGAGCCGTTCAAGGGCAAGGTCAACGAAGAGATCGAAGTAACGCTGGATACCGAAGGGTTCTATGGCGTCAAATGCCTGCCGCATTTCGCCATGGGCATGGTCATGGTCATCGCCGTTGGCGATGAGGCCGAGGTGACCGATGATTTCCTCGAAGGGCGTCTGCCGAAAAAGGCGAAGGAACGCTTTGAAGAAGCGCTTGAACGCATGTGAGCCACCGTTCGGACCGGCATGTGCCGTTCCATCCTGCCATCCTGACGACACTGGAGCCTGACATGACACATATTGATGACAAGACAGTGCAAATGCCCGGACGCCGCGCAGTTCTGCGCGGTACGGCCTTGGCCGGGGCCGCCGCCCTGACCGGATCGTTCGTAACCCCCGCCGCCGCGACGACGCGCACGCCCTATGCCCCGCCGCGCATGACAATGCCCGGCGCGTCCCTGCTGCGCGTCCAGCAAAAGCAGATCGATGCGGCGGAGCCTGCCGATGTGTCCGGGTTTGATCGGGTAAAGCAAAAGCTCGTGCGCCCCCCGTTTGCGCCCAAACACGATCAGGTGGCGCAGGGCGCGCCAAAGATCGTCGAGATCGAGATGGTCGTGGACGAACGCCTGATGGTGGTGGACGAAGATACCGGCGCTTCGATCTGGGCGATGACCTACAACGGCTCTGTCCCGGGTCCCCTGATCATCGTACATCAGGACGACTACGTCGAGCTGACCCTGCGCAGCAACGGGCGCAATTCGCTCGAGCACAACATCGACTTCCACGCCTCGACCGGGGCGCTCGGGGGCGGGGCGCTGACCCATATCTATCCGGGTGAGGAGACTGTGCTGCGATTCAAGGCGACCAAGGCGGGCTGCTTTACCTATCACTGTGCGCCGGGTGGCGCGATGATCCCCTATCACGTCTGCCACGGCATGAACGGTGCCATCATGGTGCTGCCGCGCGACGGGCTGAAGGACAGGGACGGCAATGCGCTGAGCTATGACGAGATCGCCTATATCGGTGAGCAGGATTATTACCTGCCCAAGAACCCGGACGGCACTTTCAAGACCTATTCGAACGCCGGTGACGATTATGCCGAGTCGCTCGAGGCGATGCGCTCACTCACGCCGACTCATGTGGTGTTCAACGGTTCGGTCGGGGCGCTGACGGGCACCAATGCCCTGCACTCTGCCGTGGGCAAGACGGTGCTGATGATCCACAATCAGGCCAACCGCGACAGCCGTCCGCACCTTATCGGCGGGCATGGCAACTATGTCTGGGAAAGCGGGTCGTTCAGTGACGCGCCGATGACCGGCATGGAAACCTGGTTCGTGCGGGGTGGCAGCGCGATGGCGGCGATGTACACGTTCGAGCAGCCGGGGGTCTATGCCTACGTCAACCACAACCTGATCGAGGCCGCCATTCTGGGCGCCACGGCGCATTTCGTCGTCGATGGCGACTGGAACAACGCGCTGATGGAACAGGTCGTGGCGCCCCGTCAGACCGAGGCATAATGCAATGACCCGCCTCTCTGGTGCTGCCGCGATATTCGCGTCGCTTGGGGTGGCGGGTGCGATCATCAGCGGGGCTGCGTGGTGGGCACACGGCACCGATCTGGCCCTGCTGCCCGAAATGGTCGGGCCAATCTTGTTGGGCGATGATCACGCCGTATGGGTCCAGAAATACGAGGTCAGCGTGGCGCAGTGGAACCTGTGCCACGCACAAGGCGGCTGCGCGCTCTGGCTTGTGCTGCGGTCCGACCAGCGAGCCGAACACACGCCCGCAACCGGGCTCAGCTACCCGGACGCGATGCAATATATCGCCTGGCTGAATACGGCCACCGGGCAGTCGTTCCGCCTGCCAGACGTGGCCGAGTGGGAGCGCGTGGCACACAGTGTCATCCCTGACGAACCCGACCCGATCTTCACCGACCCCGCGCTCAGCTGGGCATCGGCCTACCTAATCGAAGCGGAACTCCCGCGGGCGCTGAAACCAAGGGGAAGTTTTTCCACGACGGCTGACGGTGTTGCCGATCTGGATGGGTCGGTCTGGGAGTGGACGCAGGAGTGTTATTCCGGGACGGAATCGGACCCGTCAAACGAACGCTGTCCCGCCTTCTTTGTTGCCGGGCTGCATATTGCCGCAATGTCCTATCTGGAACGCGATCCCGCCCGGGGCGGCTGCGCCGTGGGCGCACCGCCTGCCCATCTGGGGATGCGGCTGTTTTCGGACACGCCGCCGCCGGTCTAAGGCAACGGGGACACTCCGATGACGACCGGGTGTGCCAGAATCAAGGCCCAGTAAACGCCAGCCGACAGCACGCCCCGCACGACCGTCCCGCTCCAGGACAGGGGATGCGGGATCATCGGGCCAAGGGCGATGCGCTCTTGCAGGGCGGCCCAGCGATCCGGTCCCATTTCGCGCTGTCGGCGCCTGTCGACCATCGGTATCCCCAGCAGGGCAAAGGCTGCGAAAACCCCGAAAAGGATCACATGCGCCAGATCGCCGTTGGGCAAAAGATGCGCCAGTGCCCACAACGCCAGCGCGGCAAAAATCGGATGGCGGACCCAGCGGGTCAAGCCCGGATATGACGGGTCGAATGTGTCGTTGCGCGACCCACCGAAGGAAAGCGGATTGGGGCGGGCAACCCCGAAACCGATCAGGATGCAGACCGCCCCCATCACGGTCAGGGGAACCCATGCCTGCCACGCAGCGCGCGGCCATATCTCCACGAATGGCGCGCGCGCCGCTGCCGCGAAAAGCCAGACCAGCGCGGCAATCGAAATCGCGGAATACACGACAGTGAAACCCCGCCGACCAAGCATTGCGACAAGACGCGCCCGAACCGCGGGCCGCAGCGGCAGACTGTGCAGGATGAAGAAGGCCGCGAATGCCACAAGGAAATATGCCCAGCCCATCATGTCTTTCCGAGTGTCGCCCGCAGTAGCATCGGACCGTAAAGGACCGCAAACCCTCCGTAGGCGCAGATCCAGGAAAGAGCCGCTGCACTGATCAGCCATGGCAGATCAGGCCAAACAGCAGCACCAAGCCGTGCCAGCAGCGACAGGATCATCAGTAGATAAATCGCCACTGTACCGCGACCGGCCGTGAGCGTCTGCCCGGTATGACCAAGGGTCGCCCGTGTCATGACGGCCAGGGTCATCAGACCAGCAGCACCCGCCATCCAGAGGTGCATCGCGGCACCGGGGGCAATGCTGCCCGGCCACAGCGCCGCGCACCCGATCGCGACCGCGCCCAGCGGCACAAATCCGTAGCCTGCGTGCAGGACCAGCACGAGGGGCTCCGACACGGTGCGCCAACCCTGCCAGCGGGCAAGGCGCAGAGCATGCAGGACCCCCATGACCAACAGCGCGATGCCAGTCGATTCCGCCACCGGCCACAGGACCCACATGACCAGCGTCCCAACCGTGACCAGCAGCACGAGCTGGTCAAATCGTTGCATCGGCGGGGTGGGACGCGCGGCATCGCCGACACTGACCAGCCAGTTGCGCGTGAAACTCGGGATGATCCGCCCGCCGATCAACGCGATTAACATGACGATCGATGCGACTCCAAGCCGAAGTCCGATGCCCTGCGCCGCGACTCGCCCATGGGCCGCATCCAGGAGATAGAGCGCGTCTGCCAGCGCGAAAACACTCAGAACGGCCAGCACTACCAAGTTCCGCCAGTTCCGCCCCACGACGATCTCGCGCAGGATCACGCTGCCCAGAATAACCGGAAACGCCAGAGCGACCACGGCGGCAACGCCGACAGGCAGCAGCGCTGACATTGCCACAGCAGCGCGCCCCGCGGCCCAAACGAGGGCCAGCGCCCCGAGCCGCCAGCCGGTGACCGGCAATCGTCCGGTCCAGTTCGGCACGGCGGTCAGAAGAAAGCCCGCGAGAATTGCGCCCAGCGTGCCGAACAGGAACTCATGCGCGTGCCAAGACATCGGATCGAACCGCGTCGGCAGGCTCAATCGTCCCGCCAGCATCAGCACCCAAAAAATCATGGCACAGACTGCCCAAGCCGACGCACCAAGAAAGAAGGGTCTGAACCCGAAGGAGAGAAGTGCCGGACCTGCCCAACTGCGCATCCGGGACGCTGTCCGGGTCGTCATGGATGTCGCCTTTCGATGGCGTGACTCCAAAAGTCCAAAGTACCGGAAGACGGGACTGTGATCATTGCACATCCTCCAGCGGAGCTGGCGTTTTCTTGACCCAGGCCTCACCCAGATACGGCATCGTGGCCTCTCCGCTGTCCTGTGGCAGGCCAAAACTCAGCCCGCGTCCGATCCGGTGCGCAAGCGCGGACCAGGCCTGAGCCAAGGACGGAGGCAATTCCTGGTCGAGCACGGTATCGAAGAGGGACAGCCAGACCGGAAAATGCCGTGATCTGACATTGCCCGCGGCACTATGCACCTGCATCGGATTGCCGTCATAGCATCGTTGCAGCAAGAGCGCGTTGCGCCAGAACCGCCCGATCTTTTCCTGGTGTTGCGGCCAGTCTGTCACATGCACCGCAAAAACCTCGCCAAGTGCGGGATGGACCCGGACGCGGGCGTAGAATTCAGACACAACCCTGTCTATCTGCGCCTCTGTAACGGGAATACGCGGCGGCATTGTCATGCGACGATGAGCCAGACAACGATCAAGCTGACCACGAGGTAGAAAAGCGTGTTGACCATCCAACGGATGAGGCCCGCCTCTCCCTCGGGATCTACCCCCAAATGTTCGCAAGCCTTGGTACCCGGCCAGAGGAATGCTTCGGAAAGCGTCATCGTCTTGATCCTTAATCAGTATTGTTAATGCGCAATATATAGAGCTTTTAAATGCGCATTGTAAATGCTAAATATTTATCATGCAGCTGGATAAATTCACCGACTACGCCCTGCGCGTACTGATGACCCTGGCAGTGCGCGCACCGGAGCGTGTGCCTACGTCAGAGATTGCCGCCCTGTTCGGCCTGTCGGATCACCATCTGTCCAAGGTCGCCACGCAACTGGCCCGCGAGGGGTTCGTCGCGTCGGAAAGAGGGCGCAACGGCGGGCTGATCCTCGCACGTCCGGCAGACCAGATCAGTATCGGCGCGGTGGTCCGCGCCATGAAGCGCGATGATCCAGTTGTGGAATGTTTCGGGCCCAACACGTCCTGCCTCATCTTGCCGGCCTGTGGCCTGCGCGATCCGCTGGCCGAGGCGCAGGAGGCTTTTTTCGCAACACTCGATCGATATACCTTGGCCGAAGTCACCCGCTCGCGGAGCGCGCTTGAGTCGTTGTTGCAGGTGTGACGGGACAAAGCACTGAAAGCTTTCCGTTTGTTGACAGCATCAGCGTCGCTCCATTTCTCCGGTATGAGTTGTCCTCGTGAAAACGATGCTGGGCAAGATTTCAAACTCTTAGCCCCGTTACGACGATCGGTTGTGTGTGCGCAATTGTCTTCGCTGCCCTCTGAGACAGTGAAATCAACAAGACAATCGCCATGACAACTGCCACCCGAACCGGAACCCATCTGACCGTACTTGCGGTTCTGGGTGTGACGCATCTTCTGAACGATCTGATGCAATCGCTGATCCCTGCGGCCTATCCGATCCTGAAAGAGGTCTATGCGCTGGATTTCGTCCAGATCGGAATGATCACCCTGACGTTCCAGATCGCCGGAGCGATGCTTCAACTGGTGATCGGCATGGTGACCGACAAGTATCCTGCCCCGTATTCGCCAGTTATGGGCATGATTTTTACGCTGTCCGGGATGGTCTGACTGGCATTTGCGCTAATCTATTCGATGAACCTGCTTTCGGTGGCGTTGATCGGGATCGGCTCGTCGATCTTCCACCCCGAAGCGACACGCATGGCGCGTTATGCAGCTGGCGGGCGGCAGGGGCTGGCGCAGGGCATGTTTCATGTCGGCGGGCAGGCGGGCGGTGCGCTTGAGCCCGTGTTTGCAGCCCTCATCGTGGTGCCCTGGGGCCAGCCCAGTCTGGCGTGGTTTGCGGGGATCGCGCTGGTGACGATGCTGCTGCTGACCTGGATCGGCAGCAAGCAGAGACGGATCAGCGCCGAATTCGCGGCCCTGCGCGCGGCGCGCAGCAAGGCAGGCACGGTCGCGGTCAGCCATGCGCCGATGACGATCTGCATCGGACTGGTCTTGCTGACCCTGCTGATGTTCACCAAGAATGCCTACAGCGAAAGCTTCCGGTCGTTTTATACCTTCTACCTGATCGAGCGCTTCGACCTGTCGATCCAGGCGTCGCAGATGATGCTGTTCGTCTTTCTCGTGGCATCTGCCGTCGGCGTGCTGATCGGTGGAGTCGTGGGGGACCGGATCGGGCGATACCGGATCATCTGGTTCTCGGTTCTCGGCCCGTTGCCGCTGACGCTGATGCTGCCCTATGTAGACCTCTTCTGGACCGGCGTTCTGACGATCCTGATCAACCTGATCATGGCCAGCGCCTTTGCCTCGATTCTTATCTACGCGATGGATCTGCTGCCCGACCGGATCGGCCTGATCGGAGGTCTGTTCTATGGGCTGAACTTCGGCCTGGGCGGCGTGGCGGCTGCGTTCCTTGGTGTCTTGGCGGACAGCTACGGCGTCGAGGCGGTGTACCGGATGTGCGCGTTCCTGCCGCTCGCGGGGGTGTTGGCATGGTTCCTGCCACGGATCGACGATACCTCAGGCTAAGCGTACTTTTCAGAGGGACGTCGGCGGTCGGCGGATGGCTGGCTGCAAAATTTCTCTCCATGTCAGCCTGCCCCCATTGCTGTGCTGACAGCCTTTAGGTGGAGGTCCATGCCGCGCTGTGCGGCTGCGCCGTCACCTGCGGCGATGGCGTCCACGATGGTGCGGTGATGTCCGGAATGGACCTGGGTGAACTCGGTCACGCCGACACGACGATAGGTGCGGTCCCATTCGCGCTGCCAGACGGCACGGCAGCGGGCATTGGAGAAGTGTCTGAGCAGAGCGATCAGCACAGGATTGCGCGCGACCTGGGCAATGGTCTGGTGAAAGGCATCGTCGGCGCGTTCGCAGGCGGCGCGGTCCCGGGCCTTTTGGCCTTGTGCAACACGCTGATAGAGCAGAACAACATCCCCATCCGTTCGTCGAGCAGCTGCTGCGGCCGCCACGGGCGGTTCCAGCAAACGGCGGGCATCCATCAGATCGAACGGCGTTGTCGCCTCCAACAGGATAGTGTCGCGTACTGGCTGGCCGGGCGGACGCTGACCGCGAAAACTACCCTGACCTACATGACGCCAGATCGTGCCCTCAGCCTCGAGAACGGCCAGGGCAGTGCGCAGCGTTTCGCGGCTGCAGCCGATGAGTGCCGTCAACCGCCGTTCGGCGGGCAGACGGTCCCCGGTGGCAGGGGCTTCCGTTTCGATCAGGACACGGAGTCGCCGGAGGGCTTCAGCCTTTGCTATGCGCATGCATGCCTCCATTCAGACCAATTTGCAGACCATTGAGACGATAGGGCAAAGGAGGCACGCATCCAACAGGAGAGTCGCCATGTCTTCGTTCTTCATCCTCGTTCTGGCAGGCTTGCTGGCCGGCAGCATCAATTCTCTGGCCGGGGGCGGCACGCTCGTCAGCTTTCCCGCGCTGATGTGGGTTGGGGTTCCGCCGGTCATGTCGAACGCGACGGCGACGCTGACCGCTCTGCCGGGATATGTCGCCAGCGCCTGGGCCTACCGCCACGATCTGCGCGCGGAAGGGGCGCTGCGGTTGCGCGTGATCCTTTGCGTGACGGCCCTGGGTGGGCTGATCGGAGCTGGACTGCTGCTGGTCACACCGGGCGACGCATTTGTCGGAATCGTGCCGTGGTTATTGCTGAGCGCGACGGCGTTGTTTGCGCTGGGGCCCGGGCTGATCCGCGCCGTGCGCAGCCGGAACATCGGACCTGCCGGGCCGGGCCTGTCGGCCGTGGCGATCGGTCTGGTCGCGGGCTACGGTGGCTATTTCAACGGCGGACTTGGGATCATGCTGCTGGCGGTCTTTGGCCTGATCGGATTCGAGAATCTGCACGGGATGAACGGACTCAAGAACCTGCTGTCGGCACTCTTGTCGGTGGTGTCGGTGGCGACCTATGCCTCGGCGGGATTGATCGCCTGGGATTCGGCGGTGGTCCTGGCACTTGCGACGACGCTGGGGGGATATATCGGCGCGCGGTACTCGCGGCGCATTCGGCACATGGGCTTGCTGCGCGGCGTCATCATCGGCATCGGTGCCGTGATGACAGTGGCGTTTTTCGCCACCTGAGGGCTAGTGACGATGCGCGACAGTGCCGTCGGTGAGCACGATCGCATCCATCGGTATGTCCCAGGGCATCGGATAGATTGTCTGGATCTGACATCCGGCAAGGCCGACGCCGACCACTCTTGGCATTGGATCGAGGCTGGCGAGGGTGCCGTCATAGTAGCCCCCGCCGTTGCCCAGCCGGAACAGTTGCGCGTCCACTCCCACCAGCGGGGAAATCACGACATCAGGGGTGGCGGCTGCGCCGTCTGCCGGAACGGGGATGTTCCAGAGTCCGCGGGTCATCCGGCATCCGGGGGACCAGCGGTGAAACTCCAGCGGTGCGTCCTTGGTCACCACGACAGGAAGCAGGACTTGAACGCCCGCCCCATCGGCGTCGGTCATCCAGGTGCGCAGATCCGGCTCCCCCCGGATCGGCCAATAGACCGCAAGCGCGGTGCCGGGAATGAAGGTAACGACGTTACCCAGAGCGCGGATCCGGGCTGTGGTTGCAGCCCGTCGGTCGCTGGTCGACAGTTTTCGTGTGGCGAGGAGCCGGGTGCGTTCCGCGCGCCGGAAGCGGGCCACGTCGCGCCAGGTGTCCGGATCGACCGGCTGGCCGCCGACCAGATGGTGCGCGAAGCAAGGATCGCAGCCACCGGTCTCTTCATCCTCCGACATCAGGCGACCCCGCGCCTCGGCAGCGTCGGCGGATACAGAGTGTCGTACGCCCATGTGAACACAAAGGTGTAGACCATGTAGAAGGCGGCGAAGGCGAGGTCCATCAGCAGGGCATCCATCAGCGAGATATCCAGCCACCAGGCAAAGACTGGGAACAGCAGAGCCACGAGTGTCAGCTCGAACAGCGCGGCGTGAAGAATACGCAAGGCAGGGGTTTTGCGCGGATCACCGCGCCAGCGTGACAAGGCATGGTCAAAGCCAAGATTGTAGACATAGTTCCAAACCGTTGCCCCCGTCGCGCCGATCAGCGCCACGCCGCCTGTCTCGCGCAGCGAATGATCGAATATCCACGCGAACAGGGGTGTGACGATCATCAGGCCGATCACCTCAAAACTAAGAGCCTGCCTTATCCGGTCGAAAGGGGTTCGCATGAGTGTTCTCCGCAGAGGGGGTTCAGGCAGCTTGGCGGTCCTCGGAACCGCGCAGCAGAAGGCGGATGATGTCGGACCGGGTCAGGATCCCGACAAGCCGCCGGTCCTGTGTCACTGGAACGACTTCGCTGCCATGGGCCGCCAAACGATTCAACAACGTGCCGACGGGCAGGTCATGGGCCACGGCGCGGCCACTTCCACGCATGATATCGGCTGCGCTACCGAATTCTGGCCGAGTGCGCCTGCGCGGTCCCTTCGACCATGTTGACAGGGCCTTGAGCAGATCGGCCTGCAGGACCAATCCGCACAAATGCTGTGCGTCATCCACGACCGGCAGACTTTTTATCGGATGGTCCTGAAACAGACTGACGATGCGAGACACCGGAGTATCCGGTCGGATCGTAATCAGGTCGCGTGTCATGACATCGGCGCAGGTCGTTCCGTCA
>JBBSOT010000170.1:0-10102 GCA_038259455.1 Hyphomicrobiales bacterium
GACCGTCTCGGCAACGAATGCTATGACCTGATCGGCCCCAAGTTCGAGGATCTTGTCCTCGAGCTGCCCGGCTGCGCGGGCGGCATAGGCTTCGTCGGACTCTCCGGTCTCCTGTAGCCGGTAGGCGTAACAGGGATCGATATGATGGGTCTCGATCAGCAACGGCCTGAACTGCGCGCGCCGCCATTCGTTGCCGCCAGCTGCCAGTGCGCCCAAAGTGTTGCCGTGATAGCTCTGGCGGCGCGCTATGACATGTCGCCGCTGCGGCTCGCCGTTCTCGACAAAATACTGCCGCGCAAGCTTCAGCGCCGCCTCGACGGCTTCGGAGCCGCCCGAAACGAGCAGCACGTGGCTCAGTCCCTCCGGGGCGTCCTCGATCAGCAGGTCGGCCAGTTCCTCCGCTGCGTCGGACGTGAAAAAGCCAGTATGGGCATAAGACAGCCTGTCGACCTGGGCGTGGAGTGCCGCGATTATTTCAGGATGCTGGTGGCCTAGACATGACACGGCCGCGCCGCCGGATGCGTCAATGTAGGATCTGCCCGCGGCGTCGCGCAATTCGATGCCGCTCCCGCCGACCGCAACGGGTGGCGTCGAATGGATCGAGCGATGCAGAATCCGTGTCATCGCCGTTTGCCCCTCGACTGAAGGTGGGTATCGAGTGCCGCTGACTGTCGGTCGACGCTCGCCAGCGCCTCCTTGGCGGCATCGCCGTTGTGGCCGGCCACAAGCGCGCCGAGAACCTCTGCAACGACGAAGGCCGGGGACATGGTGTGCAGGAAAGACGGGCTCTCTGTTGGCACGGTCACCGTGACCGCAGCCCGCTGTGCGATGGGCGCGACGAGACTGTCGGTAATCGCGACTACGGGCACGCCGCAGCCGCTTGCATAGTCGGTGATATCGACCGTCTGCCGGGTGTAAGGAAGCACACTGACGACGACAAGGACGTCATCGGAGGTCGCGCTGCCGAGCACGTCGGCGCCGATGCCGCCGATGGCGTCCAGCATGACGGATTGCTTCCCGGCAAGCGAGAGTATGTAGTGCAGGTGCCAGGCCGAGGAATGGCTGGAGCGTAGACCGAGGCAGTAGATGCGGCGTGCGCCTGCTATGCGTCTCGCGGCGTCGACCAACACGTCGAGAACGGCTGGTCGCGAGAGCGCCTTGACCTGCAAGTCGATCCCGCCAAGCATATCGGCGGCCAATGCATGATCGCCCTTGAGCTTCTGGCTTTCGGCCTGCGCTCCGACCCTGCCGGCGAACCCGGTGCCCTCGCTTCGCATCGCGTCGGCGTAGAGTTCGCGGATATCGTCATACCCGGAATAACCAAGCTGCTTGGCAAGCCTGGTCATTGTGGCCGGCTGCACATTCGCTTGCCGCGCCTGCTCTCGCATCGACAAAAGAGCAACTTCGCGCGGATGTTCGAGCAGGTAGCGGGCTGCGAGCTGCAGTTGCTCTGACAATGCGTCGAAATCCTGTACGATTCTGTCGGCGAGAGGTCCGGTCTGCATGCGTTTCCTCTACACGTCACTGTCCGTGTTTGCAACAGTTGTTTCATTGTGGAATTATATGATTTGTTTGGATCAACATAGAGAGAAGATCGAGCGTGGCTAAAGCCAGCACTTACCGACCCGTCACGATCGCGGTGGCCCCGAACGGGGGGCGTCGGACCAAACAGGATCATCCGGCGATACCGCTGACAGCCGCGGAACTGGCGCGGACTGCAGCGGAATGTCTGGAGGCCGGCGCGTCGATGATCCACGTTCATGTTCGCAAGCTGGACGGGACGCACCTGTTAAGCGCAGATGCCTATCGCGACGTGATCGCGGCTATCCAGCGAGCGGTCGGCGACCGGATGGTCGTGCAGATCACGACCGAGTCGCTCGGCGTCTACACACCGGCCGAGCAGATGGCCGTACTCAAGAAGGTCCGGCCCGAAGCCGCTTCGCTAGCGCTGAGAGAACTGGCTCCAGACGAAGCCGCCGAACCGGAGTTCTTCCGGACACTGGAATGGATGAAGCGTGAAGGGGTAATGCCGCAGATCATCGTCTACGACGAGTCCGAAGCGACTAGGCTTTCAGTTATGGGGGAACGAGGCAATTTGCCGTGGTCCAATATCCCGGTGCTGTTCGTCCTAGGGCGCTACACTGTCTCGCAAATCTCGATGCCCCGCGACCTGTTGTCATTCCTTGCGTCCAGTGTGCCGCGTTTCGCGTCTTGGAGCGTCTGCGCATTTGGTTGCCATGAAGCGCAGTGCGTTACGACCGCCGCATTGCTGGGTGGTCATGTCCGGGTGGGCTTCGAAAACAATCTGTTGTTGCCAGATGGCAGACAGGCCGGCTCCAATGCTGAACTCGTCGGTACAGTTGCATCCGCCCTGCACATGTTGGGCTTGAACCTCAGCGACGCGGCGGCGTTGCGCGAATGCTTCAAGTCAAGTGTAGCGTGACTGGCCCGACGAGGGATGTCCTGTTCATCTTGCCGATCGAGGGGAGCAGATGTTGGAGCGGTCCGTCACGAGACGCCAGATTGTCTCCAGTGCAATATCCCATGTCGGTTGCCCAGCCCAAAATCTTGTACACCCTGCCGCGGACGTTGGCCGCCGTCGGTGCCTTGGTTGTCCAGATATGCTTCAGGATGGCGAGGATAGTCGACGCCGACTTGGTCGACCGGCTTCTTGCCGATAACCGGATGCCCCGTGAAGGCATGATGGATTTCTTCGCTGATCCCGGCCTCCCGACATGCACGCCTGAATGTGTGACGAAACGAATGGAATGGCTTCGAGGGATGATCGACCGCGTGTTCGCCAAGGTATCGGCCGGACCCTTTTGACCAGAGCTTTGCTTTTGGTCCGATCGGCGGCTCGAATTCCGCCCAAAGCGGCGCGGAGGAAGCGTTGCTTCGGGACCGTCGGTTGTCGTAGGCGAGAAAGCCAATCTCGATGAATTCCCGGTGGATTGGCACCGATCGTGCGGATTAAAGGTTCTTCAGGTTCTAATCGTGGCCTTGATCGTTGAAGTCGAAGAAATGGATTCCAGACGCCGGACGAATGTCGCCAACCTTTAACTGTGCAATTTTGGTTCGCCTGGCGCCGGCGAGCCAGATCTACAAGGCGGTGTGCCTGTTCGATCAGCGGCAACGCGGCGCGCTCTGCAGTTCGACCATCATTCGACTTAAGCGATCGAACGAGTTCTGTTTTGAAGCGGCCGGTTCGTGGATTGATGCACCATTTCAGAGAGTCGGGCCACGGCGTAGGATAGAGATGCCCGGCGAGATCGTCGGGCAACTGATAGCGAAACTCGAAGCGATTGGCACGGCGCTGGACGTACTTCATTCGTGTCATCTTACAATGCCTCAGTAGCATGCGAAAGTAGCACGCGATTGATATAAGCTATTGCAAAATCAATACCTTGAATGAATTCAAGCGGTTGCTTGAAGAGTGGCGCGCCCGAAAGGATTCGAACCTCTGACCCCCAGATTCGTAGTCTGGTGCTCTATCCAGCTGAGCTACGGGCGCGCAGTGAACCGTGATGACACGGTTCTGGGCCGGCTCCCAAGCCGACCGCAATCGTGACGTGCTAACTAGCGATGGCAATCATGAAAAGCAAGCGCCAATGGTCGAAAACTTTTGCCGGCAGACATGCACGACTTTCGGGTCGGAGGCTGGCCGCCCCGCCGCATCCCTCATCCTCATGCGGGACGTCGCAACCCGCCGCGCACGTCTTCCAGCCGGATAGGCTGATCGGGAATGGTCAGCGAGAACACAGTGCGGCCGCCGATGCTTTCGATCAGGTCAAGCGAACCACCATGGGCGCGCACAAGTTCGTGGGCGATCGCCAGGCCGAGGCCGGTGCCGCCGCTGCGGGCCGACCCTCGGAACGCCGCAAACAGATGCTCGCGCGCCTTGGCGGGCAGGCCGGGGCCGGTATCGGCCACGAGGATGCGGCTCACGCTGCCCTCTCGTTCGGACGAGATCGTCAGGCGCCTCACCACCGAAGGACCATCGTCGGCAGCCATCGCCTGGATGGCGTTTCGCGACAGGTTCATCAGCACACGGAACAGTTGTTCTGAGTCGGCGTCGACCTCGAAGTCTGGTTCGACCGCATTGACGAAGTCGATGCCGATTCCTTCGATGCCGAGCAGGCCGTGCAGTTCGTCAACCATCTGGTGCAGCCTCAGCCGGCGCCTTGCCGGCGGCGCCTCCTGCGTGCGGCCATACGCCAGCACGCCCTCGGAATAGGACACTGCACGGTCAAGCGCTCGCAAAAGGCGTGGTGCAAAGGCCTGCACCGAAGGATCACGCACCGCGCGAAGACGGTCGCTCAGCAATTGCGCGGAAGCCAGGATATTGCGCATGTCGTGGTTGATCTTGGACACGGCCAGCCCGAGGTCGGCAAGATGCTTCTGCTCGCCAAGCGTTTTCTGCAGCCGCAATTGCATGTCGGCGAGTTCCCGTTCCGCGACCCCGATCTCGTCGGTGCGGCTATCGGGCACGATCACCCGTCTTGGGTCGTCCGGGGCCTGCGCGAACGCCAGCATGGAACTCGTCATCGCCCTGATCGGTCGGATCATGATCCGGTTGATCGCCGTGTAGACCAGCATCGCGGTAAACAACGAAATCAGCAGTGAAAGCAGCGCGACGTTTCGCGAATAGGTAAGCATCGCCTCGCGCAACCGGAAGTCGGGGATGATCAGTTCAAACTCGCTGCGGCTTTCGCCAACCCTGCCGAACACGCGGAGCATCCGGTCGCCACCAAAGAACAGTGTCTGTATCGCGCCCGACATCGCCGACACCGGCCCGGTCTGCGCCAGGTCGATATGTTCGTCCACCTCGGGCGGCATCTCGGCTATCACCAGCAGTCTCGACACGCCGCCATCGCGCACGGCAATCGCCTTGGCGCCGATCGACATCAGCACATCGTTCTGCAGCGTTCTGGGAAGCGTCTCGGCGTCGCCCTGGACCAGAAGCACAGAAACGGCAGCAGCGGCTCCCAGCCTCTCCTCCAGCCATCGCAGCCGGAAATTGGCTATAGATGGCATGAAAATCAGCACTTCGGCGATCATCACGAAGAGGACCGTCAACAACAGCAACTTGGTAGACAATCCGCGCGACAGCGGCACGTCGCGGGAGAGCCCCTGTCGCGGTTCGTCGTGGCTGGGGCTGGATCCTGTCTCACTCATGCCTGGGTAACGTCCTCGGCTTTCGGCGGTTGCCGGTCTAGCCGAACAGGCGCAAGAATTTCACGATGCCTCGCACCAGCGGCTTTCGGACCTGAGGCGTAAAATAGGTGATCGCGGCGCGTTTGCCAATTTCGCTCATCGTCGGATAGGGAGGGATGGTCGAGGCCATGTCGCGCAGGCTGAGCTCCTGCGACATTGCCAGCGCCCACATGGCGATCATTTCAGAGGCGCCGGCGCCAGCGATGGTAACGCCGAGTATCACGCCCTTGCGGCTGGCAACAAGCTTGATGTGACCCTCGGTCTTGCGTTCGGTCTGTGCGCGGTCGTTCTCGGAATAGGGCCAGCGCAATATGCGCAGCTTGCGGTATCGTTTCATGGCCTGTGCCTCGGTCATACCGATCTGCGCGAGTTCGGGGTCGGTGAACGTGGCCCACGGTATGATGGCGCGGTTCTTGGCCGGTAGCCTGAACAGCAGCGCGCGGACCACCAGTCCGGCATGATAGTTGGCGACGTGGGTGAACTGCAGGCCACCTGCCACGTCGCCGATTGCATAGATGCGGCGATTGGTCGTGCGCAACATGGCGCTGGTGTCGATGGCCTTGCCATCGAGTTTGACGCGCGCGTTCTTGAGGTCAAGTCCGTCCGTATTGGCAATGCGCCCGGCGGCGATCAGCAAGTGGCTACCGTCGAGTTCCTCCTGCCCCTCCGGGCCTTCGATGAAGAGTTTGACGCCGGATTTTCCGCGCTGTTCAACGCTTTTGATGCTTGTGTGTTCCCGGATAGTCACCCCTTCGAGGCGCAGCCGGCTGGTCACCACCGCGGCCATCTCCGGGTCTTCCTTGGACATGGCCGTCGACGTGTCGACGACCGTCACCTGGGACCCGAGCCGCCGAAAGGCTTGGGCGAGTTCCATGCCGATCGGTCCTCCGCCGGCAATGATCAGGTGTCCGGGTAATCGGTTGAGTTCGAAGACCGTCTCATTGGTCAGATAGCGAATGGTGTCCAGGCCCGGAATCGGCGGGATGAAGGGCGAGGATCCCGTGGCAATTACATAGCGTCTCGCGCGAATTTCGGTTTCGCCGGCAATCAGCTTGCGTCTGCCTGTGAATTTGGCCTCGGCCTTGATAACGGTGACGCCGAGCGCTGTGAACCGTTCGACAGAATCGGTCGGCGCTATGCTGGCGATGACCTCGCGTACGTGGTCCATCACGCTCTTGAAGTCGATGTCGGGTTCGACATTAGCGATGCCGAACCGATCGGCGGATCGCATGGTGTGCGCTTGCTTCGCGGCCGCAATCAGGGCCTTGGACGGCACGCAGCCATAGTTCAGGCAATCGCCCCCCATCCTTCCTTTTTCGACAAGCACGACCTTGACGCCAAATGACGCAGCGGCTGCCGCAACGGAAAGACCGCCCGAGCCGGCGCCGATGACACAGATGTCGGGAGTGAGTACCTTAGTCATGAAATGCCCTTGCCCGCCCCGCCAGGCTCCGACCATTGCCCATGGTCAGGATTCGCGGGGCGCCCAGACCTTCCTTACAATTGTCGCGAGTGCGGCGACAAGCGCCAGTGCGACAAAGGCGATGGTGATCTCGGGTGTGACGAGATCGGAGACCCTTGCATCCCGGCCAGCGTTGTCCGCGGCAACGAGCACGCTATCGACACCCTGACCGAGCCAGGAATAGGCGAATGTTCCTGGAATGATGCCGATCATCGTCGCTGCAACAAATGTTTTCAGCCGAACTTCGAACAGGGCAGGCGCGATGTTGACCACAAAAAACGGCAGGAATGGCGCTATCCGCAGCACCAGCAGATAGCTGAAGGCATCCTTCTCGAAACCTGCCGCCAGCTTTGCAACCCCGGGCCCGGCGCGCTTCTTGAGAAAACAGCCAAACGCTGAGCGTGCCGCCAGGAACAGAGCCGTGGCGCCGGTTGTGGCGGCAATAACAGTGCAAACTCCACCGACCAACCAGCCGAACAGGAAGCCCGCAAAAATCGTCAGGATCGAGGCGGCGGGAAAGGAAAAAGCCACGGCAACGGCGTAGATGACAATGAACCCGACCGGAGCGACGACCGGATGCATCGCGGCGAATTGCTTGAGCATGATGCGGCTTTCGCCGAGAAAATGCAGGGATAGCAGATGATGCCAGCCCATCGCATAGCCGAACCCCAGACCAGCGATGACAATCCCTAACGGGACAAGATGCCAGTGCTTCCTGGTTTGGCTTGCGGTATCGTCGGTCGGTGTCGTGCAACTGGCCGGCACTTTGGCCATGATTTCGTCCCCGATGGTGTTCTGCGGCTGCCTTCAACCGATTTCCGTGCAACGCCATGTCGTCACATGCCGGTGGCTCATACGCCAAACAAGGCAGTTTTGCGCAATGTCACCCTTATTTGGTTGTGCGCGCAAGCGTGCTCACCCCATCGTGAAGTAATGATGTCGTGAAATTGGGACGATTGCACCCGATTGACTTCCAAATCCCTTCTTTCTATAAGCCCGCTCACGCTCGGGCCTCCAGTCCGGCGCGCTTTGTATTGCGTGCCGGGAAGGCTCGGGACAGCTCCCTGTTACTCAAGTGGCAGAACGAAGAAGGGCCGCACTCCGCGGTATTAAAACAAATGAAGCGTACCTATCAGCCGTCCAAACTCGTCCGCAAGCGTCGGCACGGCTTTCGTGCCCGCATGGCCACCAAGGGTGGTCGCGGTGTTGTCGCCGCCCGCCGCAACCGCGGTCGCAAGCGGCTCTCCGCCTGAGCGAAGGCGATACTATTGCCGGAAACCGGCAAGCCCCGGCAGGCCGCGCCAGCGCGGCTTAGCAATCGGGCACAATTTCTGGCCGTCCGGCGCGGTGAAAAGCGCCGTGGGCGGCTTTTCCTCGTTGAGGTTCTTCAGCGAGGCGACGATGCTGCAGCTCGAGTCGGCTTTACCGTCACCAAAAAGGTGGGCAATGCCGTCGTCCGAAACCGTGTTCGCAGGCGGTTGAGGGAGGCCGTGCGCGTTCTTGCTGCAGGTGACATGCAGCCCGGCAACGACTATGTGATCGTCGGGCGCGAGGAACTTCTGAGCGTCCCGTTCGCCGATATCGGGAAAGAACTTTCGCGCCGATTGCGCGCACAGCGTTAGACCAAGGGTTCCTGATGGAAAACAACCGCAATTTCTTCATCACCATCGCGCTATCGGTGCTGATCCTGACGGTCTGGCAGGTGTTCTACATGAACCCCAAGATCGAGAACGAGCGGGAAGCGGTTCGTGTAAAGCAGGAGCTTGCTGCCGAGCAAGAGGCCGCGGCGCCGGCAATGCCAGGTGTCGATGCGCCGGCCCTGCCACCCGAGGGCGCCGTTCCCGGTGCCGGGGGCGCTGGCGTCCAAAGTGCTGAGACGCGCGAGGCTGCTGTTTCCTCGACCCAACGCGTCGCAATCGACACGCCGAGCCTTTCCGGTTCGATCAATCTCACCGGCGCCCGTCTCGATGATGTCCGTCTCAAGCGTTATCATGTGACGGTCGATGATTCATCGCCGACCATCGAACTGCTCAGCCCTGCCGGCCTTCCGAACGGCTACTTCGCCGAGATCGGTTACGTTGGAAACGCTGAAAGTGGTGCCCTGCCTGGTGCCGATACACAATGGACTGTTGAGGGCAACCAGACCCTGACACCGTCGACGCCAGTGACGCTGACCTTCACCAATGACAAGGGACTCACTTTCAAGCGCACCATTTCTGTCGACAGCAACTACATGTTCTCCGTGTCCGACACGGTGAACAACACCGGTACGGCAGCGGTGTCGCTGTCGAACTACGGTCGCGTCACGCGGTTCGACAAGCCGACCCATGCAAGCATCTATGTCCTGCACGAAGGACTGATCGGCGTTACAGGCGAGGAGGGGCTTGAGGAAATCAAGTACTCCGCGGTCGAGGACGACAAGCAGATCAAGCCCGGCAAGTCGAACAATGGCTGGCTTGGGATCACCGACAAATACTGGGCTGTGACCCTTGTGCCGTCGGAGAAGCAGGCGTTCCAGCCCCGCTATGCCTATTTCGACGATGGCCGTCCACGCTACCAGTCGGACTTTCTCAGCGATCCGATATCGATTGCTCCGGGACAGTCCGACACGATCGAGACGCTGGTTTTTGCCGGCGCCAAGGAAGTCGGCAAGATTCAGGCCTACGAGGCAGACAACAAGATTCGCCAGTTCGACCTTCTGATCGACTGGGGCTGGTTCTACTTCATCACCAAGCCGATGTTCTGGCTGATTGACACGCTCTACCAGGTGCTTGGCAATTTCGGTCTCGCAATCCTGGCCACCACGGTCGTCGTCAAGGCCATATTCTTCCCGCTCGCCAATAAGTCCTACAAGTCGATGGCGAACATGAAGATGGTTCAGCCGAAAATGCTGGAAATCCGCGAGAAGTATGCGGACGACAAGATGAAGCAGCAGCAGGCGATGATGGAGCTCTACAAGACGGAGAAGATCAATCCGCTGGCTGGCTGCTGGCCGGTTTTGATTCAGATTCCGGTCTTCTTCGCGCTCTACAAGGTGCTCTACGTTACCATCGAGATGCGCCATGCGCCGTTCTTCGGCTGGATACAGGATCTCGCCGCGCCAGACCCGACGTCGTTGTTCAACCTGTTCGGTCTTTTGCCCTTCGCGGTTCCGGCCTTCCTGATGATCGGCGTGTGGCCGATCATCATGGGCGTCACCATGTGCCTGCACATGCGCATGAATCCGACGCCGCCGGACCCGACGCAGCAGATGATCTTCACCTGGATGCCGGTCTTGTTCACCTTCATGCTGGCGACATTCCCCGCCGGTCTGGTCATCTACTGGGCCTGGAACAACACGCTGTCGATCATCCAGCAGGGCGTCATCATGAAGCGCCAGGGCGCCAAGATCGAACTCTGGGACAATCTGGTCGCCTTGTTCAAGAA
>JBBSOT010000171.1:0-10057 GCA_038259455.1 Hyphomicrobiales bacterium
ACAGGGGCATAGCCAAGACGTTGCCGCTACGGTCGAGGCGGCGCCTGATCGCGGGATGACGACGGAAGAAGCTTTTCATGCCGCCAAGTCGCTGGCCGCCGCCACATTGACCAAGCGAACGGGGGAGAAGGCTACCGAGCCGGACGAGAATGACGTAACGCCGCCGTATAGCCCGCTGATCGAGCGCTACGCCTCCCTGAACGGTGTGTCTCCGGCGCTGGTCCACGCCGTCATCCATGTGGAGAGCAACTACAAGCCCTATTCGAAGGGCAGGGCAGGCGAGATCGGGCTGATGCAGATCAAGCCGGCAACGGCGCGTCTGATGGGCTACTCCGGCTCGACGACCGGCCTGTTCGATCCGGAAACCAACATCAAGTACGGGTTGAAATATCTGGCCAAGGCCCAGAGGCTCGGCGGCGGGACGACTTGTGGCACGATCCTGAAGTATAATGCAGGGCATGCTGCCAAGCGCATGAACCCCGTCTCCTCGGATTACTGCAAGAAGGTGAAGAAGCGTCTGGCCGGTATCTGACCGGCCTGTCGCTGCAAGGGTGACCCTTGCGGCGCTTTTTCGATTGCGTTTCGACGGGCGAACGCCTTTATACGCCCTGCCAGCTGGCCGGGCGGCCGCACCAGCAACAGCCGAAAGGCTGCGGGTGAGGAAAGTCCGGGCTCCATGGAAACACGGTGCCGGTTAATGGCCGGCGGGGGCGACCCCAGGGAAAGTGCCACAGAAAGCAAACCGCCGCGACCCCGGCGGCCTTCGGGTCGCCAGATGTCGCGGTAAGGGTGAAAGGGTGGGGTAAGAGCCCACCGCGCGACTGGCAACAGGAGCGGCACGGTAAACCCCACCGGGAGCAAAACCGAATAGGGGCGGTAGAGGGGCAACCCTCAGGGCTGTTTCCGGCTCACCGTCCGGGTAGGTTGCATGAGACCGATGGCAACATCGGTCCAAGACGAATGGCCGCCACGTTCCCGCCATCGCAAGGTGTCGGGGGCCATACAGAACCCGGCTTACAGGCCAGCTGGCAATTTTCTTCAGACCCTGCCGAGATCAGAGCGCGTTGAGCGCCGCATCGATGGCTGCCCACAGTTCCTCAGTCGGCTCGCAGCCGACCGACAGCCTGACAAATCCCGGTGCGACAGCGTCCCCCCAGCGGGCACGCCGCTCTGCCGAAGTATGCACGCCGCCGAAGGACGTGGCGGGCTGGATCAGGGAGCAACCGCCAATGAACGCGTCGGCCTCGGCCTCCGAGCCGAGCGTCATGGCGATCAGAAAGCCGAAGCGCTGCATCTGGCTGCTGGCGAGATCGTGCGAGGGATCGTCCTTCAATCCCGGAAAGCGGACCGCGGCGACGACAGGATGCTCCCCTAGCCGCTTCGCGATGATCTCGGCGGAAGTGCACATACGGTCGAAGCGGACCTCCAGGGTCTCGAGACCGCGGTGCACGAGCCATGCCTCGAAGGGGCCGGGGATGGCGCCCGACAGCTTGCGCCACTCCCTTACGGCAGAAACGATGGCCTTGTCGCGGCTGGTAACATGGCCGAAAAGCACATCCGAGTGGCCGTTCGGCGCCTTGGTATCTGCGGCAACGACGATGTCGGCGCCGAGGTCGAGCGGTAGCTGGCCATAGGGCGTCATCGTGGTGTTGTCGGCAACGACAATGGCGCCCGCAGCATGCGCGGCGGCTGCGACGGCCGCAATGTCGCAAACGTCCAGTCCCGGATTGGATGGTGTCTCGACGAAGACCATGCGATAGCCCTCGAAACCGCCTTCGATATAGCCGGTTGTCGGGCGCAAGTCGAAGGCGATCCCCAACGATTTGAGGAAGCGCTCGGCGAGCACGCGCGGCGTATAATAGCCGTCGGAGGGCAGCAGCACCCGGTCACCGCTCTCCAGCAGGCTGAGGAAAACACTCGATATTGCAGCCATGCCTGACGGAAAGGCGATCGCCGTCGCATCCTCCAGATGGCCGAGCATTTCTTCAACGGCATCCCAGGTCGCATTGTCGAAGCGGCCATACTGGCTGAAGCCGGCCGGATCGCCGGGCAGGTTGAAGATCGAGGCCATGGTCAGGGGCAGGGGGACGGGGTCTCCCTTGGCCAGCGTGTGGCGGCGCAGATGCGCCAGCTTTGCCGCGCGTGATGCCGGGGTGTCATTCATATCGTTTTGTCTCTGCTGATGCCTGTCGGATTCGGATCGACGCTATGACGGGTGCCTCGACCCGGCAAGTGCCATGGCGCGCGCCAGCAATCCAATAACGGTTCGTTAGGCTTAATGGAGGATAAACGACGAAACGCTGGCAAACCGTCCTCCGGGCATGGATTTGGTGAGTGTGGAGTAGTTGTTCCCGTTGACGCCCATAGTACCCCATGATATCCCATAAGCACAATCAAGTCTGTTTTCCCGATGAGCGTATTGCGCGCGTAAGCCGCAGGGTTCCGACTCTGCCAGGAGCGCCGTTGCGCGAGATCGATATGGGGGGCAGCGGGCATCGGAAGCGCTCTGCAAAGGTGCGGGCGCGATGACAAGACGGAGCGCGGCGACGTTTGCTGTTCTAAGGATCGATGAACCGGTTTCTGTCCAGTGCAGTCAACAAAGTGGATGCCAAGGGGCGGGTTTCCGTGCCGGCTCATTTTCGCGCGGTGGTTCAGACACGCGGCTATGGCGAACTTTATGCCATCCGACAGCTCGATGTGCCTGCACTGGATGTGGGCGGGCTCGATCTGCTCGACCGCTACGAGGAGAGAATTGCCCTGGAAGATCCGTTCCTGCAGACTGCCGACGACATGTCGTTCTTCGTGCATGGCGACGGTGCGTTCCTGAAATACGATCAGGACGGGCGCATAACGGTCAGCGATTTTATTCGCGAACATACGGGCATCACGACAGAGGTGGCCTTTGTCGGGCGCGGCAATTTCTTCCAGATCTGGGAGCCAGGGCGGCTTCGCGACTATGGCGCGCAGGTGCGCGCCAGACTTTCACGACTTCGGCAGGGGACGAAGCCTGGGGAGCAACCGGAATGATGGCAGGTCACGGCGGGGATAGCCCCGCGGTTGGCGGACCGGCCCGTCACATTCCGGTTCTCCTCGCCGAAGTCCTGTCGGCCCTTTCGCCGCAGGCAGGCGAGATCTTCCTGGATGGAACGTTCGGTGCAGGGGGCTATTCGCAGGCCATCATGGCAACCGGCGCTTCAGTCATCGGGATCGACCGCGATCCCGATGCGATTGCTGCCGGGCGCGATCTGGAGTCCTCTTCAAATGGCATGCTTCGGCTGGTGCACGGGCCGTTTTCGCAGCTTGACACGTATGCTGACCAGCTTGACGGCGTGGTGCTCGATATCGGTGTCTCTTCAATGCAGCTTGATGAAGCCGAACGCGGCTTCTCCTTTCGTGCCGATGGGCCGCTCGACATGAGGATGGCGCAGGCAGGCGCCAATGCCGCTGACGTCGTCAACCATTACAAGCAAGGCGATCTCGCGCGCATCTTCGGTTTCCTGGGCGAGGAGCGCCATGCCGGCCGTATCGCACGCATGATCGAGAAGCGGCGCGCTACGCAGCCTTTCGAGACGACGCTGGATCTTGCCAGGGCGATAGAGGCGCATGTCGGCCGCGCACCCAAGGACAAGATCCATCCCGCGACGCGCGTCTTCCAGGCGCTGCGCATCTACGTCAATGACGAGTTGGGGGAACTTGCAAAAGCGCTGTTTGCCGCTGAACGGGCCTTGAAGCCCGGAGGCCGCCTAGTGGTGGTCACCTTTCATTCGCTTGAGGACCGCATCGTCAAGCGCTTCATCGCAGACCGTTCCGGCAACGCGGCCGGCTCGCGTTTCCTGCCAGAATTGGCCGAGAGGGCGCCTACATTCTCCAAGCAGGGCGGCGCGGTAGTCGCTGCAGCAGCCGAAATCGAGGCCAATCCGCGCGCTCGTTCGGCCAAGCTGCGCGCTGCGATCCGCACGGATGCGCCGTCGCGCGCCGATGATTTCTCGATTCTCGGGCTTCCAAAGCTCCCCGACATCCGGCTTTCGGCAGAGAGGTAGTACCAGTGTTTCGAACCAGCGACATCGTCCTGATAGCCGTCATGGTTTCCGCGGCTGCCTTTACCTACAAGATCAAGCAGGATGCCGAAGACCGTCTTGCCAATGTCCACAAGATCGAGCGGCAGATACGCTTCGAGGAGGATACGCTCGATCTGCTGAAGGCCGACTGGAGCCTGCTGACACAACCTTCGCGGCTGCAGAAGCTTGCCGACATCTATCAGGCCGAACTGGCCCTGCAGCCGATCGAGCCGCACCAGATTGTCGATCTGGACGAATTGCCGTCCAAACCGGTCGTGATCGAGGATTTTTCCAATCAGCACCTCGGCGGCATGGCTGAGAGCGGGCAAGACCAGACAGTTACCGGGGCGGTGGTGCAATGATCAGACGTTTGCGCAAAGGCACCGGCACGGACGATCAGCAGCCTGGTTCGATTGTGGTCGAAGGAGCGCGTAAAGCGACCGGCGGCAAGGCACGGAACCGCGTCATCATGACGATGGCGGTGTTCTTTGGCATCTATGCCACCATCGGCGGCCGGCTCGTCTATCTCGGCATGCAGGATCCCGAAGAGTCGGGAGGTCCGGCGAGCCGCGTTACCGCTTCGCGACCAGACATTGTCGACCGCAACGGCGAGGTGCTGGCCACCGACATCAAGACCGCGTCGCTGTTTGCCGAACCGCGCCGCATCGTCGATGCCGACGAGGTCATCGAGAAACTGTCGACCGTGCTGCCCGATATCGAGGTCGAACAGACCTATCACAAGCTGAAAAGCGGGGCCGGCTTTGTCTGGCTGAAGCGGCAGCTGACGCCGCGCCAGCAGAACGACATCATGCAGCTCGGTCTGCCGGGCATCGGGTTTCGCACCGAAAAGCGACGCTTCTACCCGGGCGGCGAAACCGCTGCCCATATTCTCGGTCTTACCAATATCGACAACAAGGGCATCGCCGGCATCGAGAAATACATCGACGACCAGGGTCTTGCAGACCTTCAGGCATCCGGCCTGGCGATCGCCAAGGATCTCAAGCCGTTCAAGCTCTCGATGGACATCCGCGTGCAGCACATCGTGCATGACGAGATCAAGCAGGCGATGGAACGGTATCACGCAATAGCCGCCGGAGCAGTGGTGCTGAACGTCAAGACCGGCGAAGTGGTGGCGATGGCGTCGGTGCCCGATTACGACCCGAACAATCCTTACAACGCGCACGAAAAGGACAGGTTGAACCGGATGTCGGCCGGTCTCTACGAAATGGGCTCGACCTTCAAGAGCTTCACGACGGCAATGGCGCTGGATTCCGGCAAGGTAACGCTGGACAGCACGTTCGACGCATCGCGGCCGATAAGGATCGGCAGCCAGACGATCAATGACTTTCACGGCAAGGGCCGCGTGCTGACAGTGCCTGAAGTGTTCATCTATTCATCGAACATCGGGTCGGCCAAGGAAGCCGATGTTGTCGGCATAGAAGGCCATCGCGAATTCCTGCATCGGCTGGGGCTACTCGACCGCATGGATACCGAACTGCCGGAAGTGGCGCATCCGGTGGAACCGAAGGTCTGGAAGAAAGTGCACTCGATCACCGTCGCCTTTGGCCACGGTGTCTCTACGACGCCGCTGCAGACGGCGGTCGGCTGTGCTGCACTCATGAATGGCGGATATCTGATTGAGCCTACTTTCCTCGCGCGTACGCAGGAAGAGGCAATGGCTGTTGCGAAGAAGGTTGTTGCCGACAAGACCAGCGCCGACATGCGCTATCTCTACGAACTCAACGGCGAGAAAGGGTCGGGCAAGAATGCGCGTGTGCCCGGGTACCGCGTCGGGGGCAAGACCGGCACCGCAGAGAAGGTCGTGAATGGTCGTTATTCTTCGTCTGTCCGGTTCAATGCCTTCGTCGCAGCGTTTCCAATGGATGATCCACAATATATCGTGCTCAGCATCATTGACGAACCGAAGCCTGAAAAGCCGGGCATGGGCGCCACCGCAGGCTCGAATGCGGCCCCGATCGTCGCCAACATTGTCCGTCGAGCAGGCGCGCTGCTTGGCGTGAAGCCGGAATTCGGCCATGAAAGCGGGGCTACGGTCGTCTCCTATCAGTGATTCTCAAGGCGCCGGGATGCGCGCCGCCAATTTTTGACGACTGGATTTTGATGAAGCTTGTTGACCTTGCCGGTATACTGATCGCCGATGGCGGTGTTTTTGCCGACGCCGAGGTCGCGGATGTGACATCCGATTCACGGCGCAGTGGACCGGGTACCCTGTTCGTCGCCGTCCCCGGAACAAAGGCAGACGGCGCCGGCTACGCCGCAGACGCAGTCCAGCGCGGTGCCGTTGCCGTTGTTGCGGCGCGCGGGGCGAAATTGGACCCGTTGCCAGTGCCGGTCCTTTCGGTGGGTGATCCGAGGCTGGCCCTGGCGAAGGCGGCTGCCGCTCTGCACCCGCGCCAGCCCAAGACAATGGTTGCGGTGACCGGGACCAGCGGCAAGACTTCGGTCGCCGCCTTCACCAGGCAGATCTGGGAACAGACCGGCGAAGCGGCGGCAAGCATCGGCACGACGGGCGTCGTTGCGCCAGGGCGCAATGACTATGGTCAGCTCACGACGCCAGACCCGGTTGAACTGCACAGACTGCTTGGCGAACTCGCCGATGCCGGCGTCACGCATGCGGCAATGGAAGCGTCTAGCCACGGCCTGGACCAGCGGCGTCTTGACGGGGTGCGCCTGTCTGCGGGCGGCTTTACCAATCTGGGCCGCGACCACATGGATTACCACCCGACCGTCGAGGAGTATCATCGAGCCAAGATGCGCCTGTTCGACACGCTTTTGCCAAAAGGCGCACCGGCCGTGATCTTTGCAGACGATCCCTGGTCGAAGCCGACAATCGATGCGGCGAAAGCAGCCGGGCTTGAGGTGCTGACAGTAGGCCGCGGCGGTGACTTCCTCAGGCTCAAGCGCGTGGAGCACGAACGTTTCCGCCAGCGGGCCGAGATCGACGCCAGCGGCGTGCTGCATGAGATCGACCTGCCGCTGGCCGGCGATTTCCAGATATTCAATGCAATGGTGGCGGCAGGACTGGCGGCCGCCACGGGTACGCCGGTCGGCAAGGCGCTTTCGGCGCTCGAACGGCTGAAAGGGGCGCCCGGCCGTCTCGATCTGGTAGGCACTGCTGCCAATGGCGCGCCTGTCTATGTCGATTATGCCCACAAGCCCGACGCGCTGGAGAATGTGCTGGCCTCGGTGCGCCCTTTCACCACCGGCCGGGTCATCGTGGTGTTCGGCTGCGGCGGCGATCGCGATCGCGGCAAGCGGCCGATCATGGGCGAAATCGCTACGCGACTGGCCGATGTCACCATTGTCACCGACGATAATCCGCGGTCGGAAGTGCCGGCCGATATCCGTGCCGCAATTCTGGCGGCGGCCCCGGGCGCTATCGAAATCGCCGACCGGCATGCAGCGATCCACGACGCCATCGCCATGCTGGCTGCCGGCGATACGCTGATTGTCGCCGGCAAGGGCCACGAACAGGGGCAGACGATCGGCGACGAGACATTGCCATTCTCGGACCATGAAGAGGTGCGCAAGGCGCTCCGGGAAGGCACCTCATGAGCTTTTTGTGGCTCTCCACAGATCTTGTTGACGCGATGGGCGGGCGTCCGGTCGGAACGATGCCGGAAGGCGTCAGCGGCATTTCGATCGATACGCGCTCGCTGCAGCCGGGCGATGCCTTCTTCGCCATAAAGGGCGAGACGATGGACGGCCATGATTTCGCGACCGCGGCGGTTAAGGCCGGGGCGGGGCTGCTGGTCGTCGCGGAAGGAAAGCTTCCGGCGCTCGGCCGGCTGACAGCGCCGATGATCGTCGTGCCGGACGTGCTTGTGGCTCTGGAACGTGCCGGCATAGCGGCGCGCGCCCGAACCATGGCGCAGGTCATCGCCATAACCGGCTCGGCCGGCAAGACCAGCACCAAGGAAGCACTACGCCACGCTCTGTCTTCGGCCGGCAAGGTGCATGCGTCGAATAAATCGTTCAACAACCATTGGGGGGTACCGCTGACGCTGGCGCGTATGCCTGCCGATACGGATTTTGCGATCTTTGAAATCGGCATGAACCATGAGGGCGAGATCCGACCTCTGGTGAAGATGGTGCGCCCGCACATAGCCATCGTCACGCTGATTGCTGCGGCGCATTTGGGGCACTTCAACGCGCTTGAGGACATTGCGCGCGCCAAGGCCGAGATTTTTGAGGGAATTGAACCGGGGGGCGTCGCGCTGATCAACCGTGACGACGACAACTGGGCACTTCTGGCGCGCCTGGCAAAGGCTGCTGGCGTCCAAAAGATCTGCGGTTTCGGCGAGCATGCCAAGGCTGTTTTCAGGCTGACCAATCTGGCGTTGCATCCGGATCATTCTCTTATGTCAGCCAGGATTGCCGGCAAGGAAGTCACGGCAACCATTGGGGCTCCGGGGCGGCATGTCGTGCAGAATGTTCTTGCCGTGCTTGGCGCCGTCCACCTGGCTGGCGCCGATCTCGAGGGCGCAGCGCTCAGTCTGGCGAGCCTCAGTGCCGAGGCCGGTCGTGGGCAACGCCATGTGCTCAGCCATCCCAAGGGATCGATCACACTGATCGACGAGAGCTACAACGCCAATCCGGCGTCGATGCGCGCCGCGTTGGCGCTGCTTGACGCGACCCCGACGTCGGGCAAGGGCCGGCGTATGGCAGTCCTTGGCGACATGCTTGAACTCGGCGCTCATTCAGAACGGCTCCATTCGGCTCTGGCTGACCTGCTTTCTGCAACCCGGACCGACGCGATTTTCCTAGCCGGCCCTGAGATGAGAGCCCTGGCTGGACGCTTGCCGGAAGGAGCACAGGTCGAGTACAGGAGCGGCGTCGACGAACTGCAGCCCGTCCTTCTCGAAGCGATCGGTGCCGGCGACGTCATCATGGTCAAGTCTTCCAAGGGGATCGGCTTCTCGAAGCTGATCGACGCGATCCTTCAAAAATTTCCGGCAGATGCCGGCAATGGCAATCTGTCCTGATGCCGGTCCGGGGGGACTGATCCAATGCTTACGCTTCTTGTGAATTTCTCTGATCAGGTCTCGGCCTTCAACGTTTTCCGCTACATCACCTTCCGCACCGGCGGCGCGCTGATCACGTCAGCGTTGATCGTCTTCATTTTCGGTCCGTCCATCATCACCTCGCTTCGCGTTCGTCAGGGCAAGGGCCAGCCGATACGCGCCGACGGCCCGCAGACGCATTTCAAGAAGGCCGGCACGCCGACAATGGGCGGGCTGATGATCCTGTCGGGTATCGTCGTTTCTTCGCTGTTGTGGGCCAATATCAACAGCGTCTATGTGTGGGTGGTTCTGCTGGTTGCTCTGGGGTTCGGTGCGATTGGCCTTTACGACGACTATCTCAAGGTCACCAAGCAGTCGCATCTTGGCTTTTCCGGCAAGGCGCGGCTGTTGATCGAGTTTTTGATCGCCGGTATCGCGGCGACGGTCATCATGCAAAATGGCCAGGAGCCGTTTTCCTCGACTTTGACGTTTCCCTTCTTCAAGGACCTTCTGATCAATCTCGGATGGTTCTTCGTTCCCTTCGCCTGCGTTGTCATTGTCGGCGCCGGCAACGCGGTAAACCTCACCGACGGGCTCGATGGTCTGGCCATTGTGCCGATCATGATCGCTGCCGCGTCCTTCGGTGTCATCGCCTATTTGTCGGGCAATGCAGTCTTCGCCGAATATCTGCAGATCCATTTCGTACCGGGAACCGGTGAACTGGCCGTCATCCTCGGTGCCGTCATCGGCGCCGGTCTCGGCTTCCTGTGGTTCAACGCGCCACCCGCCGCCATTTTCATGGGCGATACCGGGTCATTGGGGATGGGCGGCCTGATTGGGACCATCGCGGTGGCGACCAAGCATGAAATCGTGCTTGGTATCATTGGCGGCCTGTTCGTGATGGAAGCGCTGTCAGTCATCATACAGGTTGGCTTCTTCAAGATGACCGGCAAGCGGGTCTTCCTGATGGCCCCG
>JBBSOT010000172.1:0-10006 GCA_038259455.1 Hyphomicrobiales bacterium
ATCAAGATAGTCCTCGACGCAGAGCATCGACGGCGTGTTGATGGTTTCGCCGGAGAAGATGCCCTCGATCAGCTTGCCGCCGGATGTCAAGCGGAAGATCTTCGGCAGCGGCCAGGCCGGCTTGTAGCTTTCCAGCCGCTCCACGGCGCGCGGCGACAGGATCAGCATGCCATGCGCACCCTCGCCGCCGAGCGCCTTCTGCCAGGAGAAGGTGACGACATCGAGCTTGTCGAAATCGAGTTTCTGCGAGAAGGCGGCCGAGGTGGCGTCGCAGATGGTCAGGCCCTTGCGGTCGGCCGGGATGAAATCGCCATTCGGTACGCGCACACCTGATGTCGTCCCGTTCCAGGTGAACACCACGTCGCGGTCGAAATCGATCTGCGAAAGATCGGGCAGTTCGCCATAGCCCGCCTCGATGCGGCGGATGTCGCCGAGCTTGAGCTGCTTGACGACGTCGGTCACCCAGCCGGCGCCAAAGCTCTCCCAGGCGACCATGTCGACGCCGCGCTCGCCAAGCAGCGACCACATCGCCATCTCGACGGCGCCGGTGTCGGATGCGGGTACAATGCCGATGCGGTAGTCGGCTGGTACCTGCAGAACCTCGCGGGTAAGGGTGATTGCCTGTTCCAGCTTGGCCTTGCCGATTTTGGCACGGTGCGAGCGACCGAGCGCGGCATTGCTGAGTGCATCGGGCGTCCAGCCTGGACGCTTCGCACACGGACCTGAAGAAAAATGCGGGTTTGCCGGACGGAGTCCGGGCTTTGGAATGTTTGTCATCGTGGTTCTATCCTTCCAGATAGCAGGCCCCTCGTTGGGGAGGGGTGGCCCACGGACGGCGATATTCGACGGGCGGTCCGTCGTCAAGCCACGAATTCACCCGCCACGCATGGACAACGCGCGCGCAACCATTCAAACTAAACCCGTTCCAGCAAATGCCGGACCTGAACAACTGGGTGACTGGTCACTATCGGCGTCCGGAGGCGGGAACACGCAGGTTGAGGCTGGATTGTCTTGATAAGGGGAAGAGATGCGCTACGAGCGTCCTAGTTCAATGGAAGAAGCTGTCGGCCTTTTGACAGGCGCGACTGGCACGGCTGCCGTTCTGGCTGGAGGGAGCGACCTTCTGGTGAAAATGAAGGGCGGCTTTATCGAGCCCGACCTCGTCGTCGACATCAAGTCTATCGACGGACTCAGGGAGATCCGCGAGACTTCGGACGGGTTCAGCATCGGTTCGGCCGTTTCCTGTGCCATATTGGGCGAAAGCGCGGTTCTCAGGAAGGCATGGCCGGGGGTCGTCGAAGCGGCAAACCTGATCGGCTCCAAGCAGGTGCAAGGGCGGTGCACGATCGTCGGCAATATCTGCAACGCCTCGCCGGCCGCCGACAGCGTTCCGGCGCTGGTTGCCGCAGGCGCCAAGGCCTCGATTGTAGGGCCGGGAGGCAAGCGCACGATCCCTGTCGAGGAGGTTGCAACAGCACCCGGAAAGACATCGCTGACCAACGGAGAGATCATCGACGCCATCCTGCTTGACAAGCGTCCGCCGCATTCCGGCGATGCATATCTGCGTTTTATTCCCCGTACCGAAATGGATATTGCGGTGGTCAGCGCTGGAGTCAGCCTGACGATCGACGAGGAAGGCGTAGTCAAATCTGCCCGCGTTGCACTCGGCGCCGCGGCGCCAACCGTCCTTCTCGTGGAAGAAGCGGCAAGGATTCTCATCGGCAGCAAAGCGGATGCCGCGACGCTTGAAAAACTCGCCGAAGCCTGTTCAGCCGCCTGCCGCCCCATCGACGACAAGCGCGGCACCGTCGCGTTCCGAACGAAAGTTGCCGGCGTGTTGGCCAAACGGGCCGCCGCGACCGCTTATGCGCGTGCAGGAGAAAAGTAATGGCTGGAGTTGCTGTAACCACCACTATCAATGGCGATGAAGTCGAATTCCTCTGCCAGCCGGACGAAACGCTGCTTGACGTTTTGCGCGATCGACTCGGCCTGACGGGCGCCAAGGAAGGCTGCGGCACGGGCGACTGCGGCGCGTGCAGCGTTATCCTGGATGACCGTCTGGTGTGCTCCTGCCTGGTGCTTGGCGCAGAGGCGCAAGGCCGTCAGGTAGAGACCGTCGAAGGCATGGCGCGCGGCGACAAACTGCATCCGCTGCAACAGAAGTTTCTTGAGCATGCAGCCCTGCAATGCGGCATCTGTACGCCAGGCTTCCTCATTGCGGCAAAGGACCTTCTCGCCAAGAATCCGGACCCGACCGAAGAGGAAATCCGTTTCGGCCTCGCCGGAAACCTCTGCCGCTGCACCGGCTATGACAAGATCGTGCGTGCCGTTCAGGACGCTGCAACCGTTATGAAGGGAGCATGACCATGGGTTTTGATCCACGCCATCTGGAACGCAATTTCAAATCTGTCGGCACCAGTCCGATCCGCCCCGACGGGGTCGACAAGGTAACCGGCCGCGCGCGCTACGGCGCCGATTTCAATATGGCCGGCCAGCTGGTCGGGCGCGTTCTGAGAAGCCCGCACGCGCACGCCAGGATTATCAAGATCGACACGTCGAAGGCCGAAAAGCTTGCCGGTGTGAAGGCCATTGTGACGGCTGCTGACCTGCCTGACCTGACTGATGGCAATTCAGAGATGTACGCCATTCTGGACAATTGCATGGCGCGCGAAAAAGCGCTCTACGACGGCCATGCCGTGGCAGCTGTCGCCGCCGTCGACGCACATACCGCAAAGCGGGCGCTGAAACTCATCGAGGTAACCTATGAGGTCCTGCCGCATGTGACCGATGTCGACGAGGCGATGAAGTCGACCGCGCCGGTGCTGCACGATACCGTCTTCACGGAGGGGGTCGAACCCAAGCCGGACGCGCCATCCAATGTCGCCAAGCGCACGCAGTACGGCCATGGCGATGTCGAGGCGGGTTTCAGCCAGGCCGATTTCGTCGTCGAGCGCTCCTTCAAGACCGAGCAGACGCATCAGGGCTATATTGAGCCGCATGCCTGCGTGGCGAATACCAGCCCGGACGGAACCGCCGAGCTGTGGGTCTGCACACAGGGTCATTTCGTCTACCGGCAGCATTGCGCCGAGCTTCTTGGCTTGGACGTCTCGAAGCTACGCGTCACCTCGTCCGAAATCGGCGGCGGTTTCGGCGGCAAGACCCACGTCTGGACGGAGCCGGTTGCGCTGGCACTGTCGCGCAAGGCAGGCCGGCCGGTAAAGCTGGTAATGACGCGCGACGAGGTGTTCCGCGCCTCGGGGCCAACCAGCGCGACTTCCATCGACGTCAAGATCGGCGCCCGCAAGGACGGTACCATCACCGCTGCATCGGCATCTCTGCGCTATTCGTGCGGCCCCTATTACGGCATGTGGGCAGAGCTTGGCGCGATGACCGCGTTCGCCTGCTATAATCTCGAAAACGTAAAGACGGTCGGCTATGAAGTGCTGGTCAACCGGCCGAAGACGGCAGCTTACCGCGCCCCTTCGGCACCCATGGCCGCATTTGCGGTCGAGAGCGCCATCGACGAACTGGCAAAGAATGTCGGCATCGACCCCGTCGAGTTCCGGATCAAGAATGCAGCGCGGGAAGGAACCCGATCATCATACGGTCCGGTCTATGGCCCCATCGGCATCGGGCCGACACTGGAGGCGGTCAAGAACCATCCGCACATGAAGGCGCCACTTGGCAAGAATCAGGGCCGCGGCATGGCCTGCGGCTTCTGGTTCAATTTCGGCGGGCAGACATGCACCGACATCAACATCGGCATGGACGGCAGCGTTTCGCTGGCGGTTGGAACCGTGGACGTTGGCGGCTCGCGGGCCTCGCTGTCGCTGGTCGCTGCCGAGGAGCTCGGCATCGCCTATGAACAGGTGAAAGCGGTGGTCGCCGACACGTCCAGCCTCGGCTACAATGACATGACGGACGGGAGCCGGGGGACGTTCTCGTCTTCCATGGCGACAATCTCGGCGGCGCGAAACGCGATCCAGACCCTGAGGGAACGCGCGGCGCAGACGTGGGACATCCCCGTCGAGGATGTTGTTTGGGAGAAGGGCCATGCCATCGCCAAGGGCGAGAAATACGGCAATCTGGCGTCTCTTTCGCTCAAGGACATCGCGGCAAAGTCCGGCAATACAGGCGGCCCGATCGCCGGCCACAGCGAACTCGTCGCCGACGGCGCCGGCGTGTCATTTGCTACCCATATCTGCGATATCGAGGTCGATCCCGAGACCGGCGCGACAAGGGTGCTGCGCTATACCGTCGTCCAGGATGCCGGAAAGGCGGTTCACCCTGCCTATGTCGAAGGCCAGTACCAGGGCGGCGCCGCGCAAGGCATCGGATGGGCGCTCAATGAGGAGTATATTTACGGCAGTGACGGACGGCTCCAGAACCCGGGCTTTCTCGACTACCGCATCCCCGTCTGTTCGGACCTGCCGATGATCGACACCCAGATCCTGGAAATCCCCAATCCAAACCATCCCTATGGGGTGCGCGGCGTAGGCGAGACGTCGATCGTGCCGCCGCTTGCAGCGATAGCCAATGCCGTATCGAACGCGGCTGGCGTGCGGATGACGCATATCCCCATGTCACCGCCGCGTATCCTGGCAGCGATCGAGGCAGAACAGGCAGGCTGATGGTTGAAGTGACGCTCTGGGGGTCGCTGGGCGCGGCAGCCGGGGGCCTGAACAAGATTGATATCGAGGCAAAGGACATTCGGGAACTGTTCCGAAAGCTGGCGGAACAGTATCCGAGCCTCGAGCCATATATCGATCGCGGTATCGCCGTTTCCATAGACGGCGTAATCTACCGCGACACCTGGGCGAAGGAACTGCCTGAAGACGCCGAAATTTTCCTGCTGCCACGCCTTGCCGGAGGGTAGGTGAAAGCAGTCTCAGGGCCGTCGTCGGTTGGCGACCTGGGGGAAGTTCGTATCCCGCAGCCTGATGGCGGGCAGCGGCCCGCCAAAGGTCTTCCCGTGTCGATCGCCTACCAGAGTTCGTAGCGCAGGCCGACCTTGAATTCGTGGCTATCAAGACTGCCGCTCTTGCCTTGCACACCCGACGCGCCGTCTGCTGCGCTGGCGGAATCCCAACCAAACATGTCGCCACCATCGATCTGGCGATATTTGTATCCCAGGTCGAGCTTGAAGTTCTGGGTCAAGTCGTAAGCGAAACCGGCCATGAAAGCGTATGTCAATCGCCAGCCGTCCTCGCCGCCATGTGACGTTGAATACTCGACGCCGGTCGTCGGGCAGGACGAGGCGCCGTCAACGCAGTAGTAGTTGCTGTTCAAGCCATCCCAGCTCACATAGCTGTAGCCTACGCCCGCGCCCACATAGGGCGTGATGCCGATATAAGTACCAAGGTCGACATAGCCATTGGCCATGACGCTGATGACCGAGGCTTCCGACCCGTTCGTCGAACGGCAGGACGTACCGTCATAGGCGGCGTCCAGAGGCAGGCAGGACTCGGCAGACGAAGTGCTGCCGCTGAAGGATGCCCGATAGCCCTCGACCGTCGCATCGGCGCGGAAATAGTCGGTAAACCGGTAACCCGCACCGCCGCCCCAGGAAAAATCCGGGCTGATGTCATGCCTGTCAAACGATCGCGACGTGTAGGTCCCGCTGTCATAGGTACGATAATCGACCTCACCGATGCTGGCATTAAAGATGTAGCCGACATCGCCGCGCAAATACCAGCCCGAGCCGACTTCAACCGGCACATATTCGGCTGCCTGCTCGACATGGATCGGCGGATCGTAATCGGCGGCGCTTGCCGCTGCCAGCGTTGCGAGCGACGCTGCGGCTGCCAGCAAGGTGCGCTTTGTGAGGCCCATGATATCATACTCCTGAGGTGTCACCGTTGCTGTGGCGACCGTGTTCTGGAGCATTGTTAACTATAGTGGTTAAGTGCCGGTTAAGGATAACGATCGGTTTACGGCAAATTTCAACATGCGTGGCCGCGTTCCGAGGCCTGTCCGGGCGACAAGAAAAGGGCCCGTCGAGCGGGCCCTTTTCTTGATTTGTGCTGGTTGCGACTGGATCACGCCGCAGATCGGCATGGTCCTGAAAAGGCGCGCGGAGGATTCAGCGCTGGGCGTGTTTTCCGCGTCCAGAATGCGCCTTGCGCTAGTTCAGCGAATAGCGG
The DNA here is from genome assembly GCA_038259455.1 of Hyphomicrobiales bacterium. GTDB lineage: Bacteria > Pseudomonadota > Alphaproteobacteria > Rhizobiales > Rhizobiaceae > CAMYMG01. The sequence goes on from JBBSOT010000172.1 coordinate 6,144, forward strand.
ACGCCGAGCTTGAAGTCATGCGAGTAGAGATTGTTGAACTCGACGTTTTCATTCAGGCCCTCGGGGAAAGAGACGCCATCGTCATTGTGCAGCACCCCGGTCGAGGCATCGCCCAGGGAAACGAAGCTGTAGCCGAGATCGATCGTCATGCGTTCGCTAGCCTGGATACCGAGGCCGGCATGAAGCGCCCAGGCGAGATTCCATTCGCCGTGATCGTCGGCATAGCCGCCGCCACCGGTGATGATGTTCGTATCCCGGAAATGCGAGATCTTGTTGTAGGAAGCACCAAGGCCGGCGCCGAGATAAGGTGTCATGCCATAATAGGTGCCAAGATCGGCGTAGGCGTTGGCGAGGAAGAGCAGTTCCGACTTCTTGGCTTCGTAGTCATCTGTCGTTATGGGCCCGCCATCGGTGGCCTCGACCCACTGCAGGGCGCTGAAGTCTGACTTGCCGCGCCATTCGACCGTCAGGTCACCGCGCAGATAATCGTTGAACTTGTAGCCGACGCCACCACCGAAGATGGGCGCCGAGCCAAAGCCGCCGTCGTCGTACCAGCCGGTATCGAACGGAATGCTGAAGAGGTCGGATTCGAGACCATCGTAGAACTGGTTGCTCATGCCGATATGGCCGCGAAGATACCAGCCGCCAACGACCGGGGGCGGCGGAATATCGACCGGCGGCTCATAGTAGTCCGCGGCAATAGCCGGTCCGGCTACGCCGGCCAGCAGTGCGGCAAAGAGCGCCTTCATTGCGAAATCAAACATTCCCGTCACCCCTGAATAGAATCGGAACATCCTCGTTCCGGACTGATTGAACTCGTTAGGGATAATGAAGTGCAAAGGTTAAAACCCGCTTAACCCTGTTGCTTAACCAAACACCGTGACCAAGGGGGACTAACCGGCGCATACGGTGCGTAATCCGCGCAAGGATTTCACGCGGATGAAACTCGGGCAGCCAGTCTGCGTAGCTTGACCATGGGCAGCGATCATCGTGTGAAAAATCCGTTCCGCAGCAAGCCGGCGTTGCAACTGGTGGTCGCCACCCTCGCCATCGTGCCTGTGATGACCGGGATAGCCGGAATTTGGACCGGCCCTTCCTTCCTGCATCTGGAAAGACCATGGCCCGCCGATGTGGATAGTCATTTCCGGTTTCTTTCAGGCATCTTCCTTGCGCTCGGTTTTGCCTGGTACAGTTGCATTCCAGACATCGACCGAAAGACCGGGCGTTTTCGGCTCTTGGCCGCCTTGACCTTCTCCGGGGGCCTGGCCCGGCTGCTGTCTCTTCTACTCGCAGGACCTCCATCCACCGGGCATCTGGCCGGGCTTTTCGTCGAACTTGTCGCCGTTCCGCTCATCGTTTGGTGGCAATCGGCGATCAGAACGCACGGCGCTGACCCCGGGCCGCAGGGCATCCCACAATAATCCTTGACGGATCGGTCAAATTGATTGGCGCAGACGCCCCGGCGAGCCTATATCAGGCGGGACGATCTGCGCTTCCCGGCAGGAAAACATATTCCCCGGGGCCTTATTGATCCCTAGGGAGCTGTCCCTGGCCGGACCCGTGGGTTCGGACACACGGCGCCCACCTACTTTGTAGGTTCCCGGGATCGCTTTTCCACCGGTTGGGTGGATCGTCACCTCTCAAGCCTCTTCGCTTCGCCAGCATGCCATACGATGTCGCTGGCGGACTCGCATCGCACGCAATTCCGCTTACTCTTTCAGCCATGACCTCCTCAAAAGAGCTCAAACGAAATCTGCGCGCGGAAGCGCTGGCCCGGCGCGACGCGCTGGACACGCAATGGCGTATCGAAGCGTCCCTCGAAATGGTGGATACCGCGCGAGCCGTCATTCCCGTCGACGGCACCTCCATCGTCTCGGGCTTCTGGCCGATGCGTTCCGAGGTCGATGTCAGGCCCCTGATGTTTGCCTTGCGGGAACGTGGGGCAAGGCTTTGTCTACCTGCCATTCTCGACAAGACCACCATTGTCTTTCGCGAATTGGTTCGCGGCGCCGCACTTGTCGACATGGGCTTCGGCACGGCCGGACCGGGCCCCGACGCCGAGATCCTCGAGCCATCGATCATGCTGGTGCCGCTGGCCGCCTTCGATGCGCGGGGGCACCGCATCGGCTATGGCGCCGGATACTATGACAGGGCGATCGCACATCTGCTGGACAAAGGCCTGACGCCACGGCTGATCGGCATTGCCTTCGATTGCCAGCAAGTCGAGCGGGTGCCCGACGAACCGCACGACGTGACCATTCCCGAGGTCCTGACCGAAAGCGGCTTGCGCCGCTTCGAAGCGCCCCTATAGAAGAGCGATGCGGCTTCTCTTCCTCGGCGACATGGTGGGCAAATCCGGACGGACGGCGGTCTGGGACCAGCTTCCCGGTCTGATCTCCGACTTCAAGCTCGACTTCGTCATCGTCAACGGGGAAAACGCGGCCGGTGGCTTTGGCATAACGCATGAGATTTTCCGCGCGACCATCGAGGCTGGCGCCGATGTCGTCACAACGGGCAACCACGTCTGGGACCAGCGCGAGGCGCTGACATTTGCGCCGCGCGAGGAGCGCTTTCTGCGTCCTGCGAACTACCCCCGGGGTACGCCCGGACATGGCTCGGGCGTATTCATGGCAAGGAATGGCGCACGCGTTCTTGTCGCAAACATCATGGGCCGCGTGTTCATGCATCCCGAACTGGACGATCCGTTCAGCGCCGGTGAGCGCGAACTGGCCGCAGCAGAACTCGGCGATCAGGTCGACGCTGCGGTGATCGATTTCCATGCAGAGGCGACATCGGAAAAGATGTGCTTTGCACATTTTGTGGACGGCCGCGCGAGCCTCGTCGTCGGCACGCACACCCACCAGCCGACTGCCGATCACCAGATACTGAACGGTGGCACCGCCTACCTCACTGACGCCGGCATGTGTGGCGATTACGATTCTTCGCTTGGCATGGACAAGGAGGAACCCCTCAACCGGTTCCTGTCCAAGGTCCCCAAGGGCCGCTTCGAGGCGGCGAATGGTCCGGCCACCTTGTGTGGTGTCGGCGTCGATATCTCCGACCGCACCGGGCTTGCCGAGCGTATCGCGCCGTTTCGGCGAGGGCCGCGCCTTGAAGAGGTCTTTCCGGCCTTCTGGGCCTAGAGGTCACGCTCCTTGCCAGAGATCGGCGGGCGTGTGGCGGCCGGGTCCGGCGGCAGCATCGTCCGCTCCTTCAGCCAGGGGTGAATCCTCACCGCCTGAACCAAAGCAGCGTTAGCCTGTTCGATGCGTCCCCGGCGAAACAAAACCAGGAAAAGCCCGGCAAGCGCCCCGAAATGCTTTGGTTCTAGCTCAAGCGTTTGCAATAGATCGTCTTCGGCGCCCTGGTCGTTGTCGCGCAGATATCGGATGAAGGCCCGCTGGTTCCATGCCTCGGCATAGGTCGGTGAACGCTCGACCGCCTGGTCGAGCAGCGCTTCCGCCCCGGCAAAATCATAGCTCTCGCGCCGCTGCATGGCCTGATCGACCAGCGAGCGCGATGCGCCATCGGGGGCAAGATCGAGCCAGTACCGCCAGATCTCTTCCTCGATCGCGCGTCCTTCCGCTTCGGTGCGCGCCTCTGCGAGATAGGCGAACAGCTTTTCCCGTCGGGAACTGGATTGCGCCCCGGCCGTGGAGACGTTCGCATGCCAATGGGAAAGCGCCGGATCACCCGTAGCCGCCACAGGTTGAGGAGCCGCCGCGACCGACATACCGACAATAATGGCCAGCCAGTTCATCCGACTACACTAGCGCATTGTCTGTCGGAGTGAAGCCGTGACAACGAGATGCGGCACGCGGCGAGCCATTGACGATGTCCTGCACGAGCCCTAATTGACGCAA
>JBBSOT010000173.1:0-9950 GCA_038259455.1 Hyphomicrobiales bacterium
AAAGGGGCCGCGCTGGCCGGTCGATCCTGTCAAATACGCGATCTTATCGCTATTCAGTCCCTGACACCCCTCCAAGGCACGGGCGCCGCAGCGGGCTTCCAGCATGTTTCCAAGCTTGCCGCGAAATCGTTCGCCCATGCGCCCGGGCTGCCCGGCTTGAGCCAGCCTTCATAGCGCGATCGCATCAGGTAACTGCCAATCTCGAGTGTGACGGTGTCAGCGTGGAGCACTATCTCGTCGAGCTGGCCAAGCGGAGCAGTGGTCGTTGAAAATCTGAGGTTCCGGCTCGTTGCGAGATGCGCCATTGCCGTTGGGCACTTCCGAACATCGGCTTCAAGCCACTCCAGCCCCGCGTTATCGAGTAAGCGGAGCAGTTCGTTGTCGTTTTGTGGTTGCGCCTGAGATATCGCAACGAACAGCTGCTGTCCGCGCGCCCGTGGTCTTGGCGAGTCGCCCTTGAAGGGTGAGCGGACCATCCGAGCGGTCAGCCGCTCTCCGCATGTCCGGCGGGCCTCGCCTTTGTCGTGTTCCGTGCAGCCTGACCGGACTGCGATCGTGTAAACGGGATAACCGTAATCGTTGCCCAAATACCGGACCGACAATGCTGGTTTGGACTGTTCGCGAAAGAAGCTAGCGGGATCGAATGCGAGTGCGCGGGTACGATCACGAAAGTCGTACGCCGGCCGAGCTTCCTGCGCGGCTGAGGGTGCGATCAAGCCGAGAGCAAGCGTGGCGGCGAAGCAAGCAATTCTGGTCACGCTTTCATTATGACACGAGACGCAAAGGCCGCAAAGCTGGCTTGGCAGCCGGGCCGCTAGTTGGGCCCGAGCCGCCTTGTAGGCGGTGTCCGGAAGGGGACGAGGCTGGGAGAGTCTTCTAACTAGCTTTCGCAGGTCGCCCAGATCGCGCAGCAAGGAAGTCCTTGGCTGCCCCCCAAGCATCTTCCCGCGCGGCCAGTGTGCCTTCCTCGGTGCCCCCGAACCAAACACGCACTGTTCCCTGTTCAAACCTCACAAGGCCGCGCCCGGGACCCATCAGCAGGTGACTGGCATTGTCATACTGAAGGTTGACGACTTCTCCTCGAGCGCCATAACAATTGCGGCGCTCGACGATCCGATCAGCCATGTAGGCTGCTGGCCAGATGTTGTCCGTGCGGCTTGAGACGAGCAGGATCGGCCCCGCGATCCGCTCGACCGGAATGCCTGCCCGGCGAAGCTGATCACGATCGACCAAAGCACCGTTGAAGGCCGCAGGACCGGGTTGACCTGTGCTCGTGGCGAACGAGACCTGACCTCTGCGGTCCCGCCAAGCCGCACGCTGCCCGCTCGCGTCACCTACGGCGCCCCAGACGAGCGACGACGGCGAAAATGCGATGACGCCACCAATCTGCCTGTCTCTCGAGGCGAGGAGCAGGGCGAGTTCGGCGCCACGCGACTCTCCGATGAGCACGACCGCTCGGCCCGGGTGACGCTTGCGAAGCCACGCCAGCGCGCGCTCAAAATAGGAGAGCGGAATCCCTTCGAGGCGATCCGGGACACCGGCAACAGGCCCAGAGTAACCGCTGAAGTAGGCCAGCGCGAGCGTCGAGTAGCCGCTCGACGAGAGCTCCTCCGCCGCCCGGCGTGAGGGGTAGCCGCCGTCCGACCCACCGAGCATGAGAACAACAGCGCCTTGGCTGTTCCTGGCATCATAGAAGCGGCCCGCAATTCCGTCTGAAGCAACGGACAGCTCGACCGGCGCTGCAGGTTGCGCTTGCGCAGCTCGGGGAAGTCCAGCGAGGGTAATCAGAAGAAGTAACCAGCGCAGCATCATGTCCAGTCCTTCCCAGTTGCGCACGGAGCAGCCCGACCAGCCTCTCTCCCTACGGTGCCATACGAATTCTTTACCTAGAATCCCTCGACCGATCCCTTTATCCGCGCAAGCCTGGGCAACGGATTATTGGTTGGCCGTGCAGCCCGGAATTGTGGACATGAAAGACCTACAAGCCACGTCCGCAAGGGGACCTTGTCTTGCACGTTATGAGATTTGAAGCGTCCAGGTGAATAACCGGCACGGGCAAAAAACTGTACGCTAGGGAGTCGCCATGTAAATCAGCACCAGTCATCAAGCGGGCTTGCACGCTGCCCCGCTACCCACGGTGCCTGCTGATCTGCTATGTTCCGGGCAAGGGTCAGGCGAGCCGCCGCTGAAGGAGCCATTGTTCATGTCCAGTCCCGCGTGCCCGCGATGCGGCCTCAAAGTGCCCGTCATGCGAACCCAGTGGAACCTTGGACGTACGTTCTCCTGCCGGCGGTGCAGCGCAGCGCTGAGCGTTTCTCGGTTTCGGTCGACGGCGATTGCAGGCGCTATGCTGATCATGTTCCTGCTGGTTCGGCCTAGCGTGCCGGAGGGAATGGCGCGCTTTGGCCTGTTCTTGCTCTTCCTCGCAATTGGTGCGCCGCTTTCCTACTTTCTCAGCCAAGTCCAGTTCGCAGCAGCCTCAAAGGCCTCCGATGCTGGCTGAAAAGACCTCGCGCTGAAGTTGACTGATCCAACCGCCGCCGGAAACTGCCGACCAGCGTGTCCGCACTGGGACCCGAAAATGACGCGATCTGCGAGTGCCGCCAATGCATCGGTTCAGCTTCTGAAAGCTAACCAAGGCTCCTCTATAAACATGCTTGCCCAATAGTCCGCGAGGCCGATATCCCTGCACAGCGCTGACACTTCGGGCCTTTTCAGCAGCGGGCGCATTGGCGCAATAAATAAGATCGCCGCGTTACGTTCACCAACATGCTCAAGGCCGATCTTGGCAAAGGCAATGCTTCCGGTGCCTTCGCCGGCCTCTGTTTGGAAAAGCGTCTGCAGCAGGCGTACCGCATCATCATGTGCCCCAAGATGCGCGGAGCACAGTACGGCGTTCTCAAGCTGGCTGCGTCCGGCGCTGAGGCTTGCCTGGCACAACTTGCGTGCCGCGCTGCGTGCCGCTTCGTCGCCGGTGGCCATGGCTGCAGCGGTGCAGGCGAGCAACGCTCGCTCGGATGTCGATATCGCCGCCGGAAGAGCGGTGCCCTGATCAAGGAGCGTCAGCGCCTTGGCAACAAGTCCCCGATGCAACCACAAGTGAAAACACGCGAGCCACGTCAACCGATCCTTCGGCCAGCGCGCGTGAGAAACTGCCAGGATCTGGTCGGCCTGCTGCCATTCGCCTTCAGCGGCATGGAGGTGTGCCGCGACAGCCTGTATCCATGGCACCAAGGGTGCGGCGACCGCCAGCGGCGCCGCAATCGCCAGCGCGGCCCGGGTCTGCCCACTATGGGCAAGGAACAGGACCTGCTGAAACAAGAGTGGTGCCACTGCTGGAGGTGAGACTGCCAGTGCCGCAGTGAGCTGGCGGTTCTTGCCAGCCCAGTTTCCAAACGTTGGCTCGAGCCCGGCCAAAGCGGCGAGCGAGCGGCCTTCGCCTGGCTGGAGCCGCTGGGCCTCGGTTGCGGCTTCCCGCGCCCGCGCTGCGAATTCTCCCCTCATGGCTGGCGCTGCATGCGGGATCATCAGCAACAGCGCCATGGCCATGCTGCCACGATGGGCAGCGACCGCAGGCTGGCTCGCCACCAGGCTGTCAAAATATCCGATGGCGCTCGCAAGGCTTTCTGCCGTGCCTTCAAACATTGCCGAAAGCGCACGCGTCTCAAGGTCGAGCGCGGGAACAATCGCGTGATCCGAAATTGGCGCCGCGCTCGCTGTTGCGCAAGCGACCAGGCGATAGCCAACACCGCGAACCGTTTCGACCGTGCAAGTAGCGCCAGCAGCAGCAAGCACCGCGCGCAGTTTGGCAACAGCACGATTGATTGCGTCCTCGCTGACGTCGAGACTGTCCCAGCAACTACTCGCAAGGCTGTCGCGCGAGATCACGCGGCCCGTGGCCCCGTGCAGTGTCAGCAGGACCTGCATGACGCGAGGTTCGACACTATGGCTCTGTTCTTTGCCGTCGACCTTGATCTGACGGATGGCCGGATCGATCTCGATGCCACCATAGCTTGGCGCCGACATGCTGGTCGTAACGATCCGTTGCGCCTGCTCCATTCAAATCTCCATGGTCGGTTTGTGGTCGGCCAATGGTCGGTTGCACATCCTTTCTAACACAGACCGGATTTGCGAACGACAGGTACAGTAATTTCAGGAGCCGCAAGATGATCAAGATATTTGTCCCACTCGCCGCCGCCGCCATGGGATTTGCTACACCTGCTGCAAGCGCCACTTTTGCCTTCAGCGGCTCTTATCAGCATCAAAACCCACCGCCCGCCGCGGGCGGACGCTGCGGACCTGCTCTGACTGTCAGCTTCGGTCCCGCCATCGCTCCGGCCAGCGGCACGTCTAGCCTCGGCAGTTTTTCGCCGAGCGGCAGCCATTGTATCGTACCTCCGCTTCCAACTGACTATACGGACGGCTTATTCAAATTGGATTTCGGGTCTGGCGACACGCTGCTGGGCACGTACGCCGGGCGGCTGAGCGCAACGGCCAGCCCCATGCAGTTCTCAAACCTGCAGTCGTATCTTGTCACCGGAGGCACCGGTCGCTTTCTTGCTGCGACCGGCAGTTTCACCGGCACCGGTCTGGTAACCTTTGCGCCTGGCCAACTGCCGGCATCCGACCAACAGCTAGAAGGAAGCATTATCGCCGCTGCTGTACCCGAACCAGGTTCCTGGGCCTTGCTGATTGCCGGCTTTGGTCTTGTAGGCGCCGTATCTCGACGGAAACGTTCGGGCCTGCCTGCTCGCGCTTAAACTTGCCCGCCGCTCCGGACACAATCATTTCCGGCGACGTCAAGGCGCAGGAGACGGAGCCTCATACGATGATCTGGTTGATTTCCCGCTCATGGTACCGGCTCCTTCTCATTTTCCGGTGCTTGCGCAGGCTATCGACGAAAACACCCCGGCGTTTCGCCAAATTTCCGGCGAAAGCAGCGATTGAAGTAGGACAAGTCACCAAAGCCACACGCCAGGGCAATATCTATGACGAGCATCTTGGCATGGGCCGGATCGCCGAGCATTCGAAAGGCCTGATCCAGACGCCGGTTCAGGACATATCCCGAGAATGTCACGCCTTCCCGTTCGAAAATGCGTTGCACTGACCGCACAGAAATGCCGTGCCGAACAGCTATATGCTCAACACCAAGTGCTGGCTCGCCAAGTGCCTCGCTTATGGTGCGCTTTATCGCCAGCATACGGGCGACGCGCAGGCCTCCACGCTGTGCAAGCGTCGCTGCGTCGCCTGTCGCGTTGAACAGAAGCGACAAAAGATCGGCGAGATGGGCGCCGGCGTTCCCGGCTACGTCCGGATCGACCGTAATCAGATCTGTAGTTTCAAGAAATCGAACATAGCCTAGCAGATAGCGCAGCACCCCGTTGTCACGTGGCACCCGCTTCAGCACGCTATCGTCGGGGTCGGCGACGCTTTTTAGCAGCAATGAGCGGTCTATATGCAGGCACAGAAAGTGTGATCCCTCCGGGGACTCCATTGATGCCGCTTCTGCAGACGTGACGAGAATAGGCTCTCCGGGCTCGCAAAGCACGTCCCGGCTGCGCTGCCGAACCAACGAACGGCCTGAATTGATGTGAAGGCCATAGTCTCCGCGGCCATCTGAAAGCATGGCACGAGACCTGGTGAAATGGACCGGCGTGTTATCGGCTGAAAGCAGGCTGACACCCGGCAGGGGACGAACGACAATATCCTGACGATATGCCTGTTCGCCGAGTGGCTTCACATCGGCGCCAAACATCGTCGGACCGAAAAAATCCCGCCAGGCCGACATCCGCTCGCGCTCTGGAAACGCGCTCGATGAAAATCTGACGGGTCGATAGTCGGCTTCGGGTTGCTGCATGGGGAGCCCCTCAGTCAATCCAATGGAAACAATGATCGCGGAGAAAATCGGACAACTTGTCGTCCAGAACCAGATCATGGCGCTAATATCCAAGAATAACCTTGCCCGGCCCGTTAGACAATACAGCAGAGACCATTCCGTGTGCGGGGGCAGCGGAGACTTGGATGAACCCGATCAGCCACCATCAGCTGGCGGGGAAAAAGGGACCCCGCACTATGCTACAGGCAAACCTGTTAATCTTGATGACCGCATCATGTGTAGCAGCAATGTGTTCGACAGCCGCGCTTGCGCAGGACCAGTCGGCGCAGCGTGCCGCCCCCCGGCGGGCACAGGCGACTCAAAGTATTTCGGTAACCCCGACTTTTGACCGCGCCGCCTTTGAAACCAGTCTCCATGGCCAGCTTAAGGATAAGGGCATGGGCTATGCCTTCGTCTTGATGCGAGACGGCCAGATGGTTTCCGAAGGCGCCGGAGGTGCTGCGCGCGACAATCAGGATGGCTTCCTGCCGATGAAAACCTCAACACCGGTCAACATCGGCAGCCTGTTCAAGTTCGTAGCCGGCGTCAGCATGCTCCACGCCATGGAGCAGCCGCCGGTAGGCGCCGGCTTCAGCGGCAACGATACTGACGCCAAGCTGAATACGCCGGTGTCGCTTGTGCTGCCCGCGTTCTGGAAAAACGGGATGTCGCCCAGAGCTGCCAAACTCACCTTTCGCGACTATATGCAACACCGCACCGGCTTCACCACCGACAATATGCTGAACGAGTTCCGCAAGCCCGCGCGGCCGGGACCACCGCGCGCGATTGCATTCAACTATGAGAATCTCAACTTCCGCGTGCTCGGTTTTGCGCTGGGCGCATTCGCCAATCCGACCTGGCTATCGCAGATCAACCAGGACAGCGCCCGGACGACAAGCAACGAAAATGACATGATCTACACCCAGCGAGCACTCGGCTCGTTCATGGACGATTACATCCGCAACACGGTGATGAAAAAAGTCCCTGGCGGCGCGGTACCCAGCTGCGACGCGGCGGGCGAGTTCAAGGCCACCGGCGCCTATGCGTATAAATCAAAGTCGGACACTGGCCCCGGCATCATCACCAGCCGCAAGGCCGATGGCTCAGGCTGTGTTGGCTCAGGCGGCTACTGGATGTCAGCGCGGCATCTCGCGGCCTTTGCATCGGCGGCTTTGAACGGGACCAAGCTGCTGTCCGCCAAGGCGCAAAACCTGATGTACGGTGCCGGCAACAATCCGGCCAATCGCATCATCTGGACGAGCGCCAGACCGCGCGACTGGACCAATGAACATTTCGGTGAACCCTATGTCGTCTGGTCGGGCGGCCGTCAGGAATATGCTGCCCCCGGGAACCAGCGGTCAGGTGGCGCGCTGCTACGATTGCCGGACAAATATGTGCTCGTCATGCTGCACAATTCAGAAGAGCTGGATTCGGCATCGCTCGAAGGTCAGGGCTATGCCGCCTTCCTCGCCGGCAAGACGCCCTATGTCGATTGATGCCAGCGCCAGGCAAGGGCCTCACAACATGTGGACCGCCAATCGCCCAAAGCTGATGCTGGCGCTGGCAGTTGCCCTGACCGCCCCCACGGCAGCGATGGCGGACGATGTCCTCGAAATCCGGCAAACTCTACCCAAGGGAGGTGTCGATACCGATGCACAGGTGACGCGCATCCGGGTGACTGGCAAAACCGACACGCGCTACGACACAGTAAACACAAGGCAGCTCGACTTCTGGATCACGGTATGGGGAAAAAAGCCCGGCAAGATGGCTGGCAAAGGCCCGCTTCGGCTGACGCTTGCCGCCGACAATGGCGCCATCACCATCGAAAAACCTGACTATCTACAAGACGCGCGCGTTTACCGGTTGACCACGCCCTATATCGATCCGCGCTCTGCCACGGTCACCAACGTCAGGGTTTCACCGATCAAGCGATGCAATGATGAACTCGACCGGCTGAGCGGGGCGGCGCAGGATCGCTTTGCGCGGGAGGGCGGCTTGTTGCTGAAAAAAGAGGCCTACCAACTTCGGGGCGTTGCCACGCATGAGCTTTGGCCAGGCGGCATCGGGTTCAAAGAGCCCTACCAAAGAGACTTTCCGGCCACCGCCTGGGCCAACGTACAGATAATCTGCGCGCCGTTGGCCGGCCCCAAAGTTCGTACGCAAACGCGCACCCAAGGCGCACCTGACCGGCCCGGCCAGCGCCGCGAGCCGGAGATACCTGTCCCCGAAAGGCCCGCGCGCGCCACCCCGCAAGCCGCAGACTTCGACATCCGCATTCGGCGCGTGGACCGCGAAGGACCAGGCGGCGCCACTCGGCTCTGGCTCTACAACGCCGGGCCAGACATCGCCCGCGCCTGCACCGTAACTGGCCGGGCCGGGTCCTCGGCAAGCTGGCAGGCGGTCGCCACCACGGATGTGGCCGCTCGGCAGACGCTGGAGCTTGTTGCGCCGTTGCCGACGGGGGCCGACCTCAATTTCATCGTCGCCTGCATCGGGGAGCCTGAGGGCAACCTCAATAACAACACTGCCGCGTTGCCATAAAGCCAGAGGAGAATTTCACATGAAGATCATGTCTTTCATTGCCGTTTCGGCCCTTGCGCTCGCCTGCCCGCTGCATGCCACGGAACTGGTGACCAATGGTAGCTTTGAAACCGGGAACTTCGGCGGCTGGACCGAGTTCGGCGTCTCAAATCAGTCCTTCATTACCGACGACCCGCTGGGAGGTGGCCCCACCAATGGCATCCGTCACGCCGCCTTTGGTCCGGTCGCGGAGGAGGGCGGCATTCAGCAGGTTCTTCAAACCGTCCCGGGTCAAACATATCGCTTGAGCTTCGACATAGCGAACCTGGGCGGGGGCTCCAATTTCTTCACCGCCGAATGGAATGGCGCCTTGTTCAGCTTTGGCTTTGCCCAGCCCGGTTTTGATTATTTGACGTCCGAGGGCTTTGTCGTCGCCACAGGCGACACCACGCTGTTGAACTTCCGCTTCCGCCATGCCGAAAGCGTTTGGCTGCTGGACAATGTGTCGGTGCAATCGACGGCAGTGGTCCCCGAACCGGCAAGCTGGGCTCTGCTTATCTTGGGGTTTGGCTTCATTGGGATCACATTGCGCAAGCAATCACTCCATCCCAGCCTTCAGCCGTTGGGGCTGGTTATACCAGGTCTCATGGGGCCTGACTCTCTGCGGGGGATTCCCAAAGCGGCCACGATCTGATTCAACATCGCAGGCTGTGGGAGGTTGGCGGTGGCATCAGCGGTTGGGCTTCGGGATGATTTTGACGGGGCTGGTCTTCGCAGGCTGGCGCGTTTGAGCAGTGACGCCAACCAGGTCCGGCGGTTGCTGGCGTTGGCGGTGATTTACGACGGCGGTGCGCGACACGCGGCGGCCCAGGTCGGCGGGGTTGGTTTGCAGACGGTTCGAGACTGGGTGCTGCGCTTCAATGCCAGCGGGCCCGATGGCTTGCTCGACGGCAAAGCCCCCGGTCCCCGTCCAGTGCTTGGTCCCGAGCATAAGCGGGCGCTTGCCGAGATCATCGAACAGGGCCCCATCCCGGCGTCGCATGGCGTGGTGCGCTGGCGGATCGTCGATCTGATGCAATGGCTGCTCGACGAATACGGCGTCTCGGTCAGCAAGCAAACGCTGAGCCGAGACCTGCGCGCCATGGGCTATCGCAAACTGACGGCGCGGCCCCGGCACCATGCTCAGGGAGCCGATGCTATCGACGTTTTTAAAAAGACTTCCCAGCCCAGGTGGCAGCGATCGAAGCCACGCTACCAGGCGGCACGCCCATAGAGTTGTGGTGGCAGGACGAGGCGCGGGTCGGCCAGAAGAACGGCATCACCCGGCGATGGGCCAAGCGCGGGACACGGCCGTCAGCGCCGAAGGACCAACGCACCACGTCAGCGTACATCTACGGCGCCATCTGCCCCGCCGAGGGCAAGGGCGCAGCGCTTGTCCTGCCCCGCTGCAATACCGAGGGCATGACGCTGCACCTCGCCGAGATATCCGCCGCCGTGGCGCCCGGTGCCCATGCCGTGCTGATACTCGACCAAGCGGGCTGGCATCTCTCGGCGA
>JBBSOT010000174.1:0-9839 GCA_038259455.1 Hyphomicrobiales bacterium
CTCTGGCTCTGGCTCTGGCTCTGGCTCTGGCTCTGGCTCTGGCTCTGGCTCTGGCTCTGGCTCTGGCTCTGGCTCTGGCTCTGGAAGAGGCTCGGCCGGAGCAGGCTCAGGTGCAACTGCTATCGGGGCAGGCTCGGGTGTTTGTTCGATGGCCGGTTCTGTTGCCGGCGCCTCGACAGGCTCCGGTTCGGCGGCTGGCGCGCTCTCGGCCGGAAGATCAGGCTCGGCGGGCGCAGGCACTTCCTCGGGTTTCAGTTCCTCGCGCCTCAGGAACTCCGGTACGGCCTGCCCTTCGGCAGGAGAAGGCGTTTCAATCGCTTGCTCGACCGATGGCGGAAGGTCCTTTTCGGGCACCACCTCTTCGACAACTTCCTTGTTGCCGAAAGAAAAGATCTTCTTGATGAATCCGAATGCCATGCGGTCTCAGGCGGCCCGAGGAGAAGGAATCGGTTGAATGGGAGTGGCGATCAGCCGCTTTCCGTCATCGCCGGTGACAGTCGCCGCGACGATTTCGCCGGGCTGGCCAGAATCGAGCGCCGTCAGTGTAAAACCTTCCGTGCGGCCTAGCCCCACGCGCTCGATCAGAACTTTCTGACCGGTACCGCGCAGCGATGCCAGGTGACGGGCATAGGCGTTCTCGCCTGCCGCGCGCAAACGCTGGGCACGCTGCTTGACGATCTCGCGCCGAACCTGCGGCATGCGTGCGGCGGGCGTTCCCTCGCGCGGCGAGAACGGAAAGACGTGCAGATGCGTCAGCCCGCATTGGGCTACGATACGCTCCGAATTCTCGAACATCTCGTCGGTTTCGGTCGGAAATCCGGCAATGATGTCGGCGCCAAAGACCATGTCCGGGCGCAGCTTCCTGACATCCTCGCAAAAGCGGATCGAATCCTGGCTGGAATGGCGTCTCTTCATGCGCTTGAGGATCATGTCGTCACCCGACTGCAGCGACAGATGAAGATGCGGCATCAGCCGTTTCTCGGTGGCGATGGCATCGAGCAGATCGTCGTCTGCCTCGATCGAATCGATGGACGAAAGCCTCAGCCGCTCGACTTCCGGCACTTGCCCCAGGATGCTCTTGACCAGCCTGCCGAGCTTCGGGGCGCCCGGAAGATCGGCGCCGAAACTCGTCATGTCGACACCGGTCAGCACGATTTCCGCATAGCCGTTTGAGGCAAGCCGGCGGACCTGATCGACCACCGCACCCATCGGCACGGAGCGCGAGTTGCCGCGCCCATAAGGGATGATGCAGAAGGTGCAGCGATGGTCGCAGCCATTCTGCACCTGAACGAAGGCACGCGCCCGGCCCTCGATGGCATCGACCATGTGCGAGGCGGTTTCGCGGACCGAGAAAATGTCGTTGACGCGCGCCTTCTCGAAATCGTTGACGCCAAAATCCGGCAAGGCGCGATAATTGTGCGCCTTGAGCTTCTCCTCGTTGCCAAGCACGAGATCGACTTCGTCCATGGATGCGAAGGAGGCAGGATCGGTCTGCGCGGCGCAACCCGTAACGATGATGCGCGCCCGGGGGTTTTCGCGGCGAGCCTTGCGGATCGACTGCCTTGCCTGGCGCACCGCCTCGTGGGTGACCGCGCAGGTGTTGAAGATAACCGCGCCACTCTCGAGTTCGCCAAGTCCGGCGGTCTCGGCCTCGCGGCGCATGACCTCGGATTCGTAGGTGTTGAGGCGGCAACCGAAGGTGACGACATCGACCGCCATCAGGCCGCGCCCTGTTCTTCGCGGGTCCATGCGCCGGTCTGCGTATCGAAGAAGCCGGAGAACTCCCACTCGGCCGGTCCGGTCATGATGACGTGGTCGTCGTCGCGCCATTCGATCTTCAGCGGGCCGCCGGGAACGGTGACCGTAACGGCGCGGCCGGTGCGCCTGGTGCGGGCAGCACTGACGCCGACCGCACAGGCCGCCGACCCGCAGGCCCGAGTGAGGCCGGCGCCGCGCTCCCATGTGCGGACGGTGACGGCATCGCGCGCCGTGACCTGGGCAATCGAGATATTGGCGCGCTCGGGAAAGATGGGATGGTTTTCGAGCAACGGACCGAAACGGTCCAGTTCATAAGACCAGACGTCGTTGTCGACCCAGAAGATGGCGTGCGGATTGCCCATGCTGGCAACCGAGGGCGAATGGAGCACCGGCGCATCGATCGGCCCGATCTGCAGCTCGATCATGCGCGTGTCGCGAAATTCCTCGGCGAGCGGAATGTCCTGCCAGCCGAAGCGCGGAATACCCATATCGACCGATATCAGCCCGTCTGAATGCTCCTCGGCCGTGAGGATGCCGGCGACCGTCTCGAAGGTGAACAGCCGCTCGCCGGTTTCTGCGGCAAGCGCCTGCACGACGCAACGCATGCCATTGCCGCATGCCTGAGCGTAGGTGCCGTCCGAATTGAGGATCTCGACATAGCTTAGCGTGCCCGGCGTGCGCGGATCGTGGATCGCCATGATCTGATCGAATTTCGTGGCAGGGTCAGCATTGAGCGCGATGGCCGCAGCCGGGCTGACGCGGTCCGAGCGACCGCGCATGTCGGCAACGATGATGTCGTTACCGAGCCCGTTCATCCTGGCGAAAGGGGCTGCACTGGCCATGGTCTGTCGAAATCTTGTTTCCGTTCGGCGCTATATGGCCGAAAGACCTGCAAATTACCAGTGCGAGCCCGTTACGCGGGATCAGGTCAGCGCGAAAACGCCGAGCACCAGCAGCAGGAACAGGATCAGCGCAATGCCGATGAGAATCTTGGCGCCCGTGGCCGCGGCACCTGCAAGCGCCGGCATGCCCAGGAGACTGGCGACAGCGGCGACGATGACGAGAATCAAAATCCATTTGAGCATTAAAGTACCCTCCAAAATGCAATAGCCTAAGCACCCAAACGACGATGCTGCCTAGAGGTTCCCTTCAGCCTCGGGATGCGCAACCGCCATGCGTCGATCCTGCGGCACATCCCAGACTTCGCCAGGCTGCATGGCACGGAATGTGTCCGGGCTCTGGCCCCTTGCAGCGAGCGCCGCGACAAGCCGCTCCCGTGGTTCGTCGACAGGTTCGTCGGTCAATTGGAACGTACCCCAGTGACAGCCGGCCGCAAAAGCCGCGTTGCTGAGCAGCATGCCCTCGACTGCCTCTTCCGGATTTTGATGTTGTGGTTGCATGAACCAGCGCGGTGCATAGGCGCCAATCGGCAGCACGGCGAGTCGAAAGGAGCCGTGCGACGCTGCCAGTTCGCGATAATGCCGGCCGCCATGAAAGCCGGTATCGCCAGCGACAAGAACCTTGCCGGCCGGGCTGTCGATGACGAAACCGCTCCACAGCGCGTTGTGGCGGTCGAACATGCCGCGCGCCGACCAGTGGTGAGCCGGTGTGACATGCACGGTGACGCCATTGTCGAGCGAAAGGCTCTCGCCCCAGTCATGCGACGAGACACGCGCACCCGGTGCCGCGGCAGCGATGATCGCGTCGTTGCCGAGTGGCGTCACGATGCGCGGATCGTGCGCCGCCTTCAGGCGGGCGAGCGTGGCGCGGTCGAGATGATCGTAATGATTGTGGCTGACCAGCACCAGGTCGATGCGCGGCAGATCGTCGAAAGCGATACCGGGCGCATTGACGCGAGCAGGACCTGCAAAGGACAATGGCGAAACGCGTTTCGACCACACGGGATCGACGAGGATGTTGAGCCCGCAAAGCTGGATCAGCAGGGACGCATGGCCGATCATTGTCATGCGCAGGCTGTCACCGTCCACCGATGAGGTCGGCTTGGCCTGCGGATGGGGGCTTGGCCAGGTGGACGGCCATTTCGCCCGGTTGCCGCCCAACTGCCACTTCAACACGTCGAGAAAGCCGCGCGGCGCCTCGCCGCCCGGATTGAAGAACCGGCCGTCCCTGTAATGATCGCTCCGCGGCCCCCGATAGTATGGATTTGCCGGCTTCCAGCGCGTCGCCATGCAGAAATTCCTGACCGTGTTGGCAGACCGCATCGGTTCAAGGAGCGCGGCTGTGTTGTCATCGATAAAAGATAGGGTGGCAGGTGG
The DNA here is from genome assembly GCA_038259455.1 of Hyphomicrobiales bacterium. Lineage (GTDB taxonomy): Bacteria > Pseudomonadota > Alphaproteobacteria > Rhizobiales > Rhizobiaceae > CAMYMG01. The sequence goes on from JBBSOT010000174.1 coordinate 4,035, forward strand.
ACCGGACAAGCATGTGCGCGCGGCTGGCCAATCAGGGCAGAAACGGCCGGATCGGGCCGACACAATCGATGATATTTTTGCAACAGGCTTGCTGCAAACCGTATTTTAACCATATCGGGCTGAAATTTGGACACCTTCACCTGTTTGATGGTGGGGACATGGATTTACCGGTGACCGCAAGCTTGTGGTCCCGACGGAGGTTTGAATGGCATTTTCGAAGATCGGTCTTGTGGCCGCAGGGTTGATGGTGGTGCTGGCTTCGGGCTGCACGAGCACGCGCGTCTCATCGATGAACACCCAGCCCGCTCCCCTCCAGCCGGCACCATCCGGCCAGGTGTCGACGAGCGCGCTGCCGCCCCCTGCAACGCCAGGTCCGGCCGATTCGTCAAGCTTTCCCGATGCGCCGGGCGCATCGACCGATGTCGCCTCGATCGCACCCGCCGATGCCGCAGCCGGCGCACCGGACATTACGACGGCCAGCGTTGCCGGGGTGTGGAGCGCCTCGGTTTCCGGCCAGAGCTGTCGCGTTGCAACGCCGCAGACCAAATTCGGCGCAGGGTACCGGGCCGGCCCGCTGCGTTGCCCTCCGCCGGTTGACGGGGTGAAGTCCTGGAACGTCTCGGGCAAGCAACTGTCTCTCTACGACGAGAGCGGCGGCGTCGTGGCGCGCCTGTACTCGGCGGGGCCCGAAAAATTCAATGGACAGACGTCGTCCGGCCTGCCTATTTCGCTTTTCCGCTAATTGGCGAGCCCGATCCATTTCGACCGAATAATCGATGCACTTGCGCGACGGTATCCAGACCCATACAACCGTCGCGCAACGCTACGCGCATCTCGCCGCAAACCACGATATCCGTGAGGATCCGGCGCAAAAGCCGGTCGTTGCTGCGCTCGATCACCTGAACGACGAAATCCGCGCCAAGCGTCTCGCCCGCAAGTCAAGCGCGCTGGGCTGGCTGTTTGCCAAGAACCGCAAGGCGCTTGAGCCCGTGAAGGGGCTCTACATTCATGGCGGCGTCGGAAGCGGCAAGACCATGCTGATGGACCTGTTCTTCGACACGGTGCCGGTGCGCCGCAAGCGCCGGGTGCACTTCAACGCCTTCATGGCCGACGCGCATGACCGCATCCAGCAGCACCGCCAGGCGCGCAAGAACGGGACGGCCAAGGGCGACGATCCGATACCGCCTGTCGCCGAGGCCTTGGCCGACGAGGCCTGGGTGCTGTGTTTCGACGAGTTTTCGGTGACCGATATCGCCGACGCCATGATCCTGTCGCGACTGTTTTCGGCATTGTTCACCAATGGTGTCGTGGTGGTGGCAACGTCGAATGTCGCGCCGGACGATCTCTACCACGAGGGGCTCAACCGGGCGCTCTTCGAGCCGTTCATCGGTATCCTGAAGCGCAATGCAAAGGTCATCGAACTTTCCGCTGAAACCGACTACAGGCTGGCCAAGCTGGCCGGCATGCCGGTCTACCAGACGCCACTTTCCCCCGAAGCCGATGCCGCGATGGACGATGCCTGGAAGGCTGTCACTGGCGGCAAGCCGGCAACTGCCGAGACCATCGCGGTCAAGGGCCGCAAGGTTGCAGTGCCCCGAGCCGCCGGCGACGCGGCACGCTTCAGCTTCGCCGATCTGTGCGAGAAACCGCTCGGGGCCCGTGATTACCTGGCGCTTGCCGATCGCTACCCGACGATCTTCATCGACCGCATACCAATCCTGGGAGAAGGCAAGCGAAACGAGGCCAAGCGCTTCATCCTGCTCGTCGACACGCTTTATGATCGGCAGACGCGGCTCTTTGCCAGCGCCGAAAGCCCGCCCGACGGACTCTATGCCGGGCGCAAGGGAACGGAGGCGTTCGAGTTCGAGCGCACCGCCTCGCGCCTTATCGAAATGCAGGGCAAGGACTGGCTGGATGCATGGTCTGCGAAGCATTCCGCCAAAAATGATTGACGTTTACGTAAATCCCCATTGATCTAACCGATTGAAAACATTCGATACAAAATAACCGTTTGAAAATGACGGCGCGCGGCGCTATTGCCAAGGCCCAATTCTGGCCTCATGGCTTCCACCTCCTTGGCCCCAAGCTTCTTTCGGGCGCTGTCATTGCCCGGTCACAGATAAAGGGAAAATTCCTCACATGGCACGCAACAAGATAGCGCTCATCGGTTCAGGCATGATTGGCGGCACGCTCGCCCATCTGATCAGTCTCAAGGAACTCGGCGACGTCGTCATGTTCGACATTGCAGAGGGTATGCCGCAGGGCAAGGCGCTCGACATCGCCCAGTCTGCCCCGGTCGAGGGTAATGACGGACGCTTTCAGGGCGTCAACGATTATGCCGGAATCGAAGGCGCAGATGTCTGCATCGTCACCGCCGGCGTGCCGCGCAAGCCCGGCATGAGCCGCGACGACCTGATCGGCGTCAACCTCAAGGTGATGGAGCAGGTCGGCGCCGGCATCAAGAAATACGCGCCGAACGCCTTCGTGATCTGCATCACCAACCCGCTCGACGCGATGGTCTGGGCGCTGCAGAAATTTTCCGGCCTGCCCAAGACCCACGTCGTCGGCATGGCCGGCATTCTCGACTCGGCGCGCTTCCGGCATTTCCTTGCCGACGAGTTCAAGGTCTCGGTCGAGGACGTCACCGCCTTCGTGCTTGGCGGCCACGGCGACACCATGGTGCCGCTGCCGCGCTACTCGACGGTTGCCGGCATCCCGCTGCCCGATCTCATCAAGATGGGCTGGACCACCAAGGAGAAGCTCGACCAGATCGTGCAGCGTACCCGCGATGGCGGCGCCGAAATCGTCGGCCTCCTGAAGACCGGCTCGGCCTTCTATGCGCCGGCCGCATCCGGCGTCCAGATGGCCGAGGCCTATCTCAAGGACAAGAAGCGCGTGTTGCCTTGCGCGGCACATTTGTCGGGGCAGTACGGGATCAAGAACCTTTATGTCGGCGTGCCGACGGTGATCGGCGCCGGCGGCGTCGAACGGGTCATCGAGATCGACCTCAACAAGGCCGAGCGCAAGATGTTCGACAATTCGGTCCAGTCGGTTCAGACGCTGTGCGAAGCATGCGTCAAGATCGCGCCGAACCTGGCCAAGAAATAGGAATTCAGGCGACATGAACATTCACGAATACCAGGGCAAGGCCCTGCTGAAGTCGTTCGGCGCGCCAGTCGCGGAAGGCGTTCCCGTGTTCAAGGCGGGCGAAGCCGAGGCGGCAGCCAGACAACTGCCCGGGCCGCTCTACGTGGTGAAGAGCCAGATCCATGCCGGCGGCCGTGGCAAGGGCAAGTTCAAGGAACTCGGGCCCGACGCCAAGGGCGGCGTGCGGCTGGCCAAGTCCGTGGAAGAGGTCGTCGCCAACAGCAACGAGATGCTGGGCAACACGCTGGAGACCAAGCAGACCGGTCCGGCCGGCAAGCAGGTGAACCGCCTCTACATCGAGGACGGCGCCGACATCGACCGCGAGCTTTATCTCTCGCTGCTCGTCGACCGTACGGTCGGCCGCGTCGCCTTCGTCGTTTCGACCGAGGGCGGCATGGACATCGAGGCGGTGGCGCACGATACGCCGGACAAGATCATCACCGTGGCGATCGATCCGGAAAAGGGCGTGACGGCGGATAACCTGAAGGCGCTGAACGACGCGCTGAAACTTGACGGCGATGCCGCCAACGACGGCAACACGCTGTTTCCGATCCTCTACAAGGCCTTCACCGAGAAGGACATGAGCCTGCTCGAGATCAACCCGCTGATCGTCATGAAGGACGGCCATCTCAGGGTGCTCGACGCCAAGGTGTCGTTCGACAACAACGCGCTGTTCCGCCACCCCGACGTGGTCGAACTGCGCGACACGACCGAGGAGGACGCCAAGGAGATAGAGGCGTCGAAATACGACCTCGCCTATGTCGCGCTCGACGGCAATATCGGCTGCATGGTCAACGGCGCCGGCCTTGCCATGGCGACGATGGACATCATCAAGCTCTACGGTGCCGAGCCCGCCAACTTCCTCGATGTCGGCGGCGGCGCGTCGAAGGAAAAGGTCACGGCGGCGTTCAAGATCATCACCGCCGATCCGGCGGTCGAAGGCATCCTGATCAACATTTTCGGCGGCATCATGAAGTGCGACGTGATCGCCGAGGGCGTCATCGCCGCGGTCAAGGAGGTCGGGCTGAAGGTACCGCTGGTGGTTCGTCTCGAGGGCACCAACGCCGAACTCGGCAAGAAGATCATCAATGAGAGCGGGCTGAACGTTGTTTCTGCCGACGATCTGGATGACGCGGCCAAGAAGATCGTCGCCGCGGTGAAGGGTAAGTAACGATATGTCCATTCTCATCGACAAGAACACCAAGATCCTGGTTCAGGGCCTGACCGGCAACACCGGCTCCTTCCATACCGAGCAGGCGCTGGCCTATCACGGCACCCAGATGGTCGGCGGCATCCATCCCAAGAAGGGCGGAACCAAATGGGACGGTTCCGTGCCGCTGCCGATCTTCGCCACCGTTGCAGAAGGCAAGGAAGCGACGGGCGCCAACGCCTCGGTCGTCTACGTGCCGCCGGCGGGTGCGGCCGCTGCCATCATCGAGGCGATCGATGCCGAGATCCCGCTGATCGTTTGCATCACGGAGGGCATCCCGGTGATGGACATGATCAAGGTCAAGGCCAGGCTCGACCGCTCGACCTCGCGGCTGATCGGTCCGAACTGCCCCGGCGTGGTAACGCCTGACCAGTGCAAGATCGGCATCATGCCCGGCAACATCTTCCGCAAGGGTTCGGTGGGCGTTGTTTCGCGCTCGGGAACACTTACCTATGAGGCAGTGTTCCAGACCACCAATGAGGGCCTTGGCCAATCGACGGCCGTCGGCATCGGCGGCGATCCGGTCAAGGGTACCGAGTTCATCGACATGCTTGAAATGTTCCTGGCCGACGACGAGACGAAGTCGATCATCATGATCGGCGAAATCGGCGGTTCGGCCGAGGAAGACGCCGCCCAGTTCATCATCGACGAGGCAAAGCGCGGCCGCCGCAAGCCGATGGCCGGCTTCATCGCCGGGCGCACGGCGCCGCCCGGGCGCACCATGGGCCATGCAGGCGCCGTGATTTCCGGCGGCAAGGGCGGCGCGGAAGACAAGATCGCAGCGATGGAAGCTGCGGGCATCAAGGTTTCGCCTTCTCCGGCGCGTCTCGGCACGACGCTGGTCGAGGCGATCAAGGCATAGGACCGGCGGACGCCGGCCTTACCCAACAGGAGACGGAGCGAAGACTCCGGACGAAGAAATGGCGCGACAAGATCAGGCCAACGACCAGTTTTCCCTCACCTCCTTCCTCTATGGCGGCAATGCCGACTATATTGAGCAGTTGCATTCCGCCTGGCAGGACGACCCGCAGGCGGTGGATCCCGAGTGGCAGGATTTCTTTGCCGCGCTGAAGGACGACGCCGGCGACGTCAGGAAGAACGCCAAGGGCGCTTCCTGGTCGAGGCCAAGCTGGCCCTTGCAAGCCAATGGCGAACTGGTTTCCGCACTCGACGGCAATTGGGGCCTGGTCGAGAAGGTCATCGAGAAAAAGGTTCGCGACAAGTCCGAAGCCAATGGCGCGGCAGCCTCGGAAGCCGACGTCCTGCGCGCCACGCGCGATTCGGTGCGGGCGGTGATGATGATCCGCGCCTTCCGCATGCGCGGCCATCTGCACGCCGATCTCGACCCGCTTGGCATAGCCAAGCCGCTCGAAGACTATAACGAGCTTTCCGCCGAGGCCTATGGCTTCACCGAGGCCGACTACGACCGGCCGATCTTCATCGACTAC
>JBBSOT010000175.1:0-9787 GCA_038259455.1 Hyphomicrobiales bacterium
CGGATCGAATTGACGTTCTTGATCTCGCAGCGGGTGCCGAAATCCTCGCCTGGACGCCGCACCGAAACATTAACGTCGGCGCGCAGCGAACCCTCGTCCATGTTGCCGTCGCACGTACCAAGATAGCGCACGATGGTCCTGAGCTTGGTGACATAGGCCTTGGCCTCGTCGGCCGAGCGCATGTCGGGCTTCGAGACGATTTCCATCAGCGCCACGCCGGACCGGTTGAGATCGACATAGGACAGCGTCGGGTGCTGGTCGTGGATCGACTTGCCGGCGTCCTGCTCGAGATGCAGCCGTTCGATACCGACTTCGATATCCTCGAACTCGCCTTTCTTGTCGGGGCCGACCGAAATGGTGACGGTGCCCTCGCCGACGATCGGCTGCTTGAACTGCGAAATCTGGTAGCCCTGCGGCAGGTCCGGATAGAAATAGTTCTTCCGGTCGAAAACCGACTTGTGGTTGATCTCAGCCTTCAGCCCGAGACCGGTGCGGATCGCCTGGCGTACGCATTCCTCATTGATCACCGGCAGCATGCCGGGCATGGCCGCGTCGACCAGGCTGACATTGGAATTGGGCGCGGCGCCAAACGCCGTCGAGGCGCCGGAAAACAGTTTTGACTCCGACGTCACCTGAGCGTGGACTTCCAGCCCGATGATGATTTCCCAGTCGCCGGTGGCTCCGGCGATGAGGCGTTTCGGGTCAGGTGTGCGGGTGTCGATCAGGGACATGCGAAAGAGCCAGTTTTTCAGATGAAACGTGCCTGTTGGCTAGAACAAACGGCCTCTACTGGCAAGGGAGATGCTTGATCGAGATCAAGGCGACGCATGGCCGGAATGGCATTCTGGGAAAAAAGGGAGCCGCAACATGACGGGGTTGGAATTTCTGGCATTCGGCAAGAAGCAAAAATCGCTGATGCAGCGCATGATGGAAACGCTGGGCGTCTATGGCAAGCTGACGCACCTGCCCGGCCATGCCGGCGTCGAGACACGCGCAGCCGAGCGGTGCAGCAAGTGCGGGCACGAGGCGGAATGCGCCAGCTGGCTGGCGGCCAACGAGACTCCGCAGGAACCGCCGGCGTTTTGCTCGAACACAGACCTGATCGGGCGACTGCAAAAGCTCACTCCGGCGCGGTGACGTCGCGCCGCTGCTCCCGCGGGTAGCTTATGCGGTGGCGATGTAGCTGCGGATTTCCGCGGCTTCGCGCTCGACATCCTCGATCCGCCGCTTGACCACATCGCCTATCGAGATGATGCCGTCGAGGCGGCCATCCTTCTCTACCGGAAGGTGGCGGAAGCGACCATTGGTCATGATCTCCATGACCTCGTTGATCGAATGGTTTTCATTGCAAATCTTGACCTTGGGCGTCATGACCTGCCGGACGGTCTCGGTGAGGCCGGCGGCGCCTTCGGACCCCAGCACGCGTACGATATCGCGTTCCGAGATGATGCCGACGATCTTGCGGTCTTCATTGGTCACGACAAGCGCACCGATGCGGTGTTGCGCCAGTATCCTCACAGCCTCCGACAGGGGCTCGTTGGGCCCGAGCGTGAATACGTCGTGACCCTTCTGCTCGAGAATAACTTTTACCGACATGGCGTCCTCCTGCTGAACTGGCCGTACCCTACCCCCAGAGCAATTTTCTATCGTCGGCGGCAATGGTGCAACCGGAATGGGCGCTTTTCAAGTCACCATCGCATCTCGGGGCATCAGCGAAGGCCATCGCGCATTCCGGCAGCGCTCAGACTGTCGCCCGACCGGATCGGGGGTCAAAGGCCGAAATGAAGAAGAAGCCGACCAGAAAACCGCCAATATGCGCTTCCCAGGCGATCTGGCTGGCTTCGCCGGGCGCCAGGCCGACCAGCCCGGTCACCAGATTGATGACCATCCACACGGCGAGGAATGTGACCACGCCACGCGACCTTAGCACATCCGCGATCGGCATAACCGGACCGCCGAAGGCCGAGTGGCCCGACCGTCGGTCGATTCGGAAGCCGAAACGGGCCGCAGCTCCCATCATGCCGGAGATCGCGCCAGACGCGCCGACCAGTGGCGACTGGTCGTTCATGTGCAGAACATAATGCAAGGCGACCGCTCCGATGGACGTAGCGACCCAAAACAGCACAAAGCGTGCCGGACCGAGACGGTTCGCCAGCGGCGAACCGAAGGCGCCGAGCCACACCATGTTGATAGCCAGATGAGCGAACCCGCCATGCAGCAGAGAGTAGGTGACGGGACTGGTGAACGCATAGGTGTCGATCGGGAAGTCGCCCGAGTAGCGGATGGGAATGAACGCCGCCCGCACAAGCAGCTCGTAATCGAGCTGCATGCTGAGCACGTGGAACTGCAGCACATAGATGACGACGCAGACCGCAATGAAGAAAAGGACGATCGGCGGCAGGTTGAAGACAGGCTCGCGCCGTCCCGGCATGGGTTCCCGCTCTCGCGGTTCGCCAAGGTTTGGCTCGGAAGGCGGCGTATCGGGATGCGTCATAGCCGATGCGTTTAGCCCACGCCCGGCCGAATCACAAAAAGAAAAGCCGTCCAGAGTTGCCTCCGGACGGCTGGTCGAGCCCCCTGCTCATCCCCAAGTATTTTGACTGAAGTGCTGCTTTCGTCGACCTGTGATGTGCCACGGACACGGTTTGGGCACAACGTAAACCAATCATTAACCTTAACGGTCCCGCACCGTGAACAACCCGAAACCGGACTGGCATGCATCCTGCGAGGCACTGCATGTAGGTCATCGGGGAGTGCGATTCTGTTCAACGATGGCACAGAAGAAAACGGAACGCGCGGAGCTGAGTAGCATGAAACAGGACGGATCGATCGAACTGTTCCTTTACTGGAACCGTCTGCGCGCCGGACGGGCAGCACCCCAGCGCACCGAAATCGAACCATCGGACATCAAGACGCTGCTTTCCGATACCTTCATTCTCGAGAAGGACACCAGGGGCGAACCCGTATTCCGGCTGGCCGGCACGCGGCTTTGTGCCGTGTATGGGCGCGAACTCAAGGGTTTCTCGTTCCCCTCCCTGTGGAAGGAATCCGACCAGAAAATGGTCGCACGCCTCACGCACGGCGTGTTCGAGTCCAAGACGGTGGTGACGATCACCTTTGAAGGCATCAGCCGGGCGGGACGCACCAATGCGTTCGAGATGCTTGTCGTGCCGCTTGAGGGTGGGGTCGCAAACCAGCGCTGCCTGGGCATCATGTCCGCCGTCCAGAAACCGTTCTGGCTGGGCGCGGACCCGATCATGCATGCCGAAATCGACTCCGTGCGCGTGATCGACCCGGACCATGAATCGAAATTCCTCAACGGCCGCCAGGCCATCGAGGTCCCTGCCCTTTCGCCCACCAACCTGCCTCCCGAAGGAGATCGCAGGCGGCCCGGAGGCTCACGGCGCATAAGGCATCTCGTCGTGCTCGACGGCGGACGCGGCGAGTAGATGCCAGAACAGCCCCCCGAGAGCAGCAAGCTTACCCATTATTAACCTCTATGGCGCTAACTGATCGCGACACTTCGCTGGTCGGCGAAGATGATTCCAGCGAGGGCAAAGCAACGATGAAGTCAACGGCGATCAATTACGCGCCGTCAACGGCTGAAAGGCGCAACTTTCAACGGGTTAGCGTCAAGATCTACGGCCGCTTCATGCTGGAAGACCGCACCGAGCATCCGTGCCAGGTGATGGACATGTCCCCTGGCAACGTTTCGCTTCGCACCAGCCATGCCGGTCAACCCGGCGAAAAGATCATCGCCTATATCGACCATATCGGCCGCATCGAAGGTGTGGTGACCCGCACGCTTCAGGATGGCTTTGCCATGACGGTCGTCGCGTCTGAGCGGAAGAAGGACAAGCTTGCCGCGCAGCTGACCTGGCTTGCCAACAAGCACGAACTCGACCTGCCGGAGGACCGCCGCCATGAGCGCGTGGCGCCGCGCAATCCGATGAGCGTTCTGCAACTGACCGATGGTCGACAGTATCCGTGCCGCATCATCGACCTGTCGCTGTCAGGCGCAGCGATAGAAATTGAAGTCAAGCCGGCGATCGGCATCCAGGTGACGCTTGGAACCATGCGTGGCCAGGTCGTGCGCCACTTTGAAGACGGGCTGGCCATCGAATTTGCGGTTGTCCAGCGCCCCGAGAGCCTCGAAAGCGAGTTCAACAGCCGGCCTTCCAATTAGGGTCAATACCCTAGTTGCCGAAACGCCCTTCGCCTTCTCCTGTTCTGAATAGGTCCGCTTCGCCCGAAGCCGGGCCTTCTTGATTTTCGGCGGCCCACACCGCTGCCCCGCGCACGATTGCTAAGATTTTAATCAAACTCTATGATTATTTTAGTCTAATGCTTGCCAAATTAGACCTAGTTTTTACTCAAGATATACTTCGCGCTTTTGCCTGAAGTAAATCGAGCTGTGTCATTGTCTCCGAGAACGGGGGACGATGCAAATGAGAAAAACAACAAGCACATCGTTGGTTACGGCAGTGGCCATCTTTCTTGGGGCTTGGGGAAGCGCCGCACAGGCCGGGCAGGCATTCATGCACACGGGCGGACGCACCACGCAGCCGATCGGCCATTACGAGTTCTGCCTTCGCGAGCCGGTCGAATGCCGCCAGAAGAGCCCCAGAAAGGCGCCGACCGAACTGTCGCGAAAATTGTGGGCGGCAATCGTCGACATCAACAATGCGGTCAATGCGGCGGTTTCCCCACGCACCGACATCGAAATATGGGGCAAGGAAGAAGTCTGGTCCTACCCGACCAGTATCGGTGACTGCGAGGACTACGCGCTGGAGAAGCGCCGGCGGCTGATGGCGCTGGGCGTTCCGGCGGGCGACTTGCTGATGACCGTGGTGCGCCAGCGCAGCGGGGCCGGCCATGCCGTGCTGACCGTTCGCACGAGCCGCGGCGAGTTCATCCTCGACAATCTGGAGCCCCGGGTCCTGGCCTGGGCCGACACCGACTACACCTATCTGAAACGCCAATCGGAGCGAAGCTCAGGAACCTGGATCGCAATCGATGACGGCAGGAGTTCCGTCGCTGTCGGCAGCGTCAAGTAGGCAGACAAGGATCGAGGCCCCTTCCAAGGGACCTCCGCCAGAAAACCCGGTCGAGTCCCCCACCTCCCCGTCCCCAACGATCGGGTTCAGGAGCCGGTCCCAGTCCCCGGGACCGGCTCCGCCTTTTTGAGGCTCCAGGCGCAATCCGGATCAGTCGGCGATTGCCTTCAGTCCTGCCGCAAAGCGCTTTCCATTGGCCATGTAATGCTCGGCTGACGCCTTCAGCTGCGCGATGGCGGCATCGTCGAGGACACGCACCGCCTTGGCCGGCGAACCGACGATCAGCGAGTTGTCGGGAAACTCCTTGTTCTCGGTGACCAGAGCGCCCGCGCCAACCAGCGAGTTCCGCCCGATCCGGACACCGTTGAGGACAATGGCGCCCATGCCGACAAGGCTGTTGTCGCCTATCGTGCAGCCATGCAGGATCGCCCGGTGGCCAATGGTACAGCCGCGCCCGACGGTCAGCGGAAAGCCGATATCGGTGTGCATCACCGTGTGTTCCTGCACATTGCTGCCCTCGCCGATGACGATCGCCTCGTTGTCGCAGCGCAGGACCGCACCAAACCAGATCGACACGGAGCGGCCTACCGAGACATTACCGATCAAGGTGGCATCGGGCGCCAGCCAGTTGCTGGAGCGGTCCTCGAAATGCGGCTCGGACGCGTCGATTGAGTAGATCGGCATGAGAATTTCCTTCCTGTTGAGGGTCAGGATAGGGAGCCGAAGGCAAGTCGCGCAAGGTCGACCACGACAATACCTGTGGCAAGCGCCCAGCCGAGTGCGGAGACGGCGCAAGACAAAAGGAAAAGCGTCGATACCCGGCCCGACCGCCATGCCGCAAGCGCGTCGTTGATCAGCATGAACGGCCCGGCGGCGGCAGCGGCAGCCAGCGAACGCACGATGTGACGCGGCGACACAAACGGCTCGCGGAAGGAAAGGCGCCGGCGCGTGGCAAGCTCCATGGTCGATCCAAGCAGGCCGCAGACGGTCAAGCCGGTCAGAAGTGCAAAACAGATCAGTGCCAAGGAAGCCATCTTTACCGTCCATTTACCATGAAAACGCAGAGTCGTTTCCATGAATGGCTCGCAACATTCGTGCCGTGTCCAACTGTGCCGCCCAGGCACAGCGATCGCGGGTCGAGGAAGACAGAATGAAGAACGCCGCGGCTGACGAAACCGAAGCCCAGGATTTCCGTACGGTCGACTCATCCCTGATGATGAAGGTGTTCTACATCTTCCTGACCCTCGCCCTCTTGTCGGCGGCGATAAGCGCGGGCGGCAAGTGGTTCGGGAGATCGATCGCGCTGGCCGGACACACGAATTCGACCACGCTGCGCGAGATCGTCATTGGCAACAATGTGATATCGGCGCCCGACAACATGATCCGTTTCGAGCGGGCCCGCCAGGACGGAACAGCAGAGCGGCTCGACCTCTACATGCGCTGGCCCGATCTCGACGGCTATTCGGACGACGCGCGCCACGACTTCAACCATGCCGGCGATACGCGCCGCATCATCTTCCTGTCGTTCGATGAACGGATGATGTCGCGCGACATGAGCGGACGCCTGGCGCCGATCTACTCCTCGATGCTGGTGAAACCGGGCATTGCCGGACCATCGAGCGTCACGCTTTTCGAGTTTTCTCCGGCGTCCGGCTATATGAACGAGGTGCTGGCGGTGGCAGAGCAGCCTGGCGGCGAACCGTTCGTCGCCCGCTGCCTGAGCGGCGCGAGCGCTGCCGAGTCGCTGGCGCCTTGCGAGCGCGACATCCACCTTGGCGACAATCTGAGCTTGTCCTACCGTTTTCCGCAGGAACTGCTTGGCCAGTGGCGTGAGCTGGACGCGGCGATCAGGAACAAGGCGGCAGCACTTTTGAAGACTGCCCGGTAGAGCCGCGCGGCGCCGATCGGTCGGCAGACGCACAGAGATGCATCAGCCGCCCGCGGGCACGACTGATACTAGTCGAGGTCGATGTCCAGGATCGCCATCGAGAAATTGTAGTCACCCTCTTCCTCGTCCTTGTAGACCAGGCCGAGAAACTCGTCGCCGACATAGACCTCGCATGAATCTTCCTTGCGCGGCCGGGCCTTGATCTCGAGCTTGGGGTTCTGGAACACGCGCTTGAAGTAACGGTCCAGCTTCAGAATTTCTTCCGGGTTCAATGCATCTCTCCGGTTTCGGGTTCGGCGCGCTTCTGACACGTCAAGGATGGCGATGTAAAGGCGACACGGCGCAAGGCGCGCCATCGACGGTCGATCTGTCCAGTTCGCCCAGGCAAGGCGCAACAGCCGCCCGGCAGTCAGCTATATGTCGAAACTCGCGACCTGGTCGAGGTTCTGCGTCGACAGCAGCTGGTCCATCTGGCGCGACGGGTGGTCGCAACCGGTTTCGCCGACGACCCGTGCCGGCACACCGGCGACCGTCTTGTTGTGCGGCACCGGGGCGAGCACGACGGAGCCTGCCGCCACCTTGGCGCAATGGCCTACCTCGATATTGCCGAGGATCTTGGCGCCGGCGCCGATGAGAACACCGTAGCGAATCTTCGGATGACGGTCGCCGCCGGCCTTGCCGGTACCGCCGAGCGTCACGCCGTGCAGGATCGACACGTCGTCCTCGATGACAGCCGTCTCGCCGACCACAAGGCCGGTGGCGTGGTCGATGAAGATGCCCTTGCCGATGCGCGCCGCCGGGTTGATGTCGGTCTGGAAGACGGACGATGAACGGCTTTGCAAGTAGAGGGCAAAGTCCGTGCGTCCCTCGTTCAGCAGCCAATGTGCCAGGCGATGCGTCTGGATGGCATGAAAGCCCTTGAAATAGAGCACAGGCATGAGGAAACGGTCACAGGCCGGGTCGCGGTCATAATAGGCCTGGATGTCGACGCGCACCGTCGAACTCCAGCTGGGATCCGCCTTCGCCATCGCCTTGAAGCTCTGGCGGATGATGTCGGCGCCAAGGTCCTGATGGGCCAGCCGCTCGGCCAACCGATGCATGACTGCATCTTCAAGACTCTCCTGATTGAGAATGGTGGCGTAGAGAAAGCTCGCCAGCAGCGGGTCGCGATCGACCGCCTCGGCGGCTTCGGTCCGGACCGCGTCCCAGATCGGATCGATCGGCTCGGGCCTCTGGCTGCGCGCCACGCTAAGCGTATTCATCGGCGGACTCCGTTTCCCAGTCTGCTACGGTGTCAGGGACATATAGGCGACACCATAGCATTATTGAACTCAATTTTCCTTAGCGCTTCATCAAATGGAATTGTTTCCTTAGTGCTTCATCAAATGGAATTGGTTCATCCGGATTCAAGAAGCCATGGAAAACCGACAGTTGATCGACGACACCATCAGACAGGTGCTTTCAAAGTATTACCGCGCGCCGGACCGGCATTATCACGGCATGGCCCATATCGAAGCGCTGCTGGCCCTGGCGCATGAATACCGGGATGCGCTTTCCGACGGGCAAGCCGTTGACGCCGCGATCTGGTTCCACGACGCCGTCTATGACAGCCGCCGAAGCGACAATGAGGAGCGCAGCGCCTTGATGGCGCACGAAATGCTCGAGAACCGTGCCGATCCAAAGCGGCTTGAGATCATACTGGCGATGATCAGGGCGACGGCGACACACACGCTGCCCGCCTTCGAGACGGCGGCTTCGGCTGGCGATGCCGCGCTCTTTCTCGACATGGACCTGTCGATCCTGGGCGCTGAACCGGCTGATTTCGATGCTTACGAGGCTGCCATCAGGCGCGAGTATGACTGGGTCGACGAAGCAAGCTGGCGCAAGGGCCGGGGCGACGTGCTCAGGCGCTTTGCCGACAGGCCACGGCTGTTTCTGTCGGATGCTTTTTGCGAACGTTTCGAGGCGGCTGCGCGACGCAATGTGGAAAGGGCGCTGCGGCGGCTCGAAGAGAAATCCTAGGCTGGCGGACCCGGCGACTTGCGCCGCCGTTTGGCCCAGATGACCGATGTGCGCCGGCGCAGCCGTCTGATGCGGCCGAAATCATGCGACAGCACCAGAAGCCCAAGCGGAACCATCCAGAAGCCAAGGACCGGCAGGAAACCCAGCGTACCGCCGAGCACCAACCCGACGCCGACCGATATGCGCGCCGGGCGCGATTGAGGAATGGCGACCTTGCGGCCGAAAATGTTGATCGTGCGCCGCTTTACGGCGTCAGGCTCAGCCGCGCTGTCGGTGTCGTATGGGTTCTTCTGCACGCTGCCGCCTTGAGCCTTCCGCATAGCCTCACTCCGCAGCATGGCGGCGGATGGCACGATATGATGTCGCTTGCCCGACATTGCGAGTATGGAGGCGAAACAAAAGGCGAAAAAATGAAAACGTCTCTTTGCAAAGCCGAAAATGGTTTGCTATAGGCAGCCCTCGCTCATGCGAGCCCTGTTCCCCGATAGCTCAGTTGGTAGAGCATTCGACTGTTAATCGAATTGTCGCAGGTTCGAGCCCTGCTCGGGGAGCCACTTCTTTTACCAAGGCAATGGCGCGACTCTTCCTGCGATGGACTGCTTTTGCAGGACCTCTTGCGTGGCATGCTGGCAACGGCCGGCGAAGTTCCCATATGCGGGGTAGCCGAGTCCTTCCTTTCAAAGCTCGGAACTCAGCCTACGCCGCCTTCGCCCTTTGCCAGACAGGTTACCGCTCAATGACTTCAACCAGCCTTCAAACCGCGCCCCAGCCGCAACGCCCGATCTGCGGCGGCACCGATTTTGGCCCAGGACCGAAGGGC
>JBBSOT010000176.1:0-9783 GCA_038259455.1 Hyphomicrobiales bacterium
GCGCCGGGTGGCTGCGCAAACGGTAGCGCAGTTGGACATTTTCATCCAGAAACCCGGGCCCTGGCGGGGGCATGTGCGTGAAACTCGTTGCTCCCTCCGGCAGGGCAAGAACGCTGGCGGGCGCAGGTTACCGCGCCATTATTTAATTACAGAGGTGCGGCCCTAGCGCCCGCTTCCCGACCTTCGCTTACCCTCATCCAGAGCGCGAGCGAAGCGAGTAGTCGAAGGATCAATGGCCAGACCGGAAACGGGGCGTGGTATCGAGCAGGCATGTGTCATCGAACCTGCGAACCCTCATTCAACCGATTTTGGTGATTGCACTGGCCCTTCTGCCCTTGATGGCACTTGTCCAACGCGATAGGCCAATTCGCATTGCAAATCCGGAGGCCGGTCGGTGACAGACAGCGAGCAGAAATTCAGAACCGAAACCGATACGTTTGGGGCAATTGATGTTGCGTCGGATCGCTATTGGGGCGCTCAGGCGCAACGCTCGCTCGGCAATTTCAGGATCGGGTGGGAAAAGCAGCCGCTATCGGTTGTGCGGGCGCTCGGCATCGTGAAGCGTGCAGCGGCCGAAGCCAACATGGAACTCGGTCGTCTCGACAAATCGCTTGGCAAGACCATTGTTGCTGCAGCCCAGGAAGTGATCGATGGCAAGCTCGACGATCACTTCCCGCTGGTTGTCTGGCAGACCGGTTCCGGCACCCAGTCGAACATGAATGCCAACGAGGTTATTTCAAACCGCGCCATTGAAATGCTCGGCGGAAGCATGGGTTCGAAAAAGCCTGTGCACCCAAACGATCACGTCAACATGAGCCAGTCGTCCAACGACACCTATCCGACGGCCATGCATGTCGCTTGCGCGGAGCGGATCAACTCCATCCTGCTGCCAGCACTCAAGCACCTGCACCAGGCTCTCGATGCGAAGGCAAAGGCTTTCGATCACATCATCAAGATCGGACGGACGCACACCCAGGACGCAACGCCGCTGACGCTTGGACAGGAATTTTCCGGGTATGCGGCGCAGGTTGCCTCATCGATCAAGCGTTTAGAACTTACCCTTCCCGGCCTGATGGAATTGGCTCAGGGTGGCACCGCTGTCGGGACCGGGCTCAATGCACCCGTCGGTTTTGCCGAAAAGGTGGCCGAACGCATTGCAGCGATCACCGGTCTCCCCTTCGTCACCGCGCCCAACAAGTTCGAAGCTCTGGCAGCGCATGACTCCATGGTTTTCTCGCACGGTGCGATCAATGCGGCGGCGGCGGCGCTGTTCAAGATCGCCAACGACATACGCTTCCTCGGATCGGGGCCTCGCTCGGGTCTCGGCGAACTCTCCCTTCCTGAAAACGAGCCCGGCTCGTCGATCATGCCGGGCAAGGTCAATCCAACTCAATCGGAAGCCCTGACCCAGGTCTGCGTGCAGGTGTTCGGCAACAATGCTGCGCTCACCTTTGCCGGCAGCCAGGGCCATTTCGAGCTCAATGTCTATAACCCGCTGATGGCCTATAATTTCCTGCAGTCGGTCCAACTCATGGCCGATGCGGCGGTTTCCTTTACCGACAATTGCGTCGTCGGCATCGAGGCGCGCGAAGACAACATCAAGGCGGCGCTCGACAGGTCACTGATGCTTGTGACAGCACTTGCTCCGACGATTGGCTACGATAACGCCGCCAAGATCGCCAAGACCGCGCACCGCAACGGCACGACGCTGCGCGAGGAAGCCCTGGCAACTGGCTTGGTCACGGAAGCCGACTACGAACGGCTGGTCAGGCCGGAGGACATGACACACCCTGGCTAGCCATATTGTGAACGATATGTCGCCAACGACGCATCTTTAGTGAACATGCTTTGTGGGCTAAGTCTTGGCCAACATCAATTTCAGGAACAAGCTAATGTCCATAAGCTCCTCCGCTACCCATTCCTCTTCCGCTGCCGCAAACGCGGCAGTTCTTATCGGCCGTATCCTGCTTTCGATCCTGTTCATTACCGCGGGCTTTGGCAAACTGACCGCGATTACCGCAACCGCCGGCTGGTTCGGAAGCATCGGCCTGCCGATGCCGAGCGTTCTTGCCGTGCTCGTTGGCCTGCTTGAGCTTGTCGGCGGTCTTGCCATCATTGCCGGCTTCCAGGTCCGCATCGCTGCGCTGGCGCTGGCCGTATTCACGGTCGCCGCAACGCTGATCGCCCACACCGATTTGGCCGATCAAATCCAGCAGCTGATGTTCATGAAGAACCTGTCGATTGTCGGCGGCCTTCTGATCCTCGCCGCCTTTGGCGCCGGCGCCTACTCGGTCGACGCGCGACGCGGCTGACCCCTACCCCCTAAGCGGCCCCGGCATGTCCGGGGCCGTTGGCGGTTTACTCGTCGGCCACGACCAGTTCGAGCTTGCGCCCAGAGACTTTGGCAAGCTGGGCCAGCCGCCCCTCCGGACGCTCGCCGCGCAGCGCGGCATTGGACTTCGGAATGACCAGCGCCAGCACGTCGTTCGGCCGCTTTTCCCACTTAAGACTCGGCATGATGCCCGGCATGGACGCCGTCAGCAGATAGACGACCCGCATCATGGCGCCAAGCAGTCGCGACCGCTCGAGATAACGCGGCGTGGCCAGGGCCTTTAGTTCGGGCGCGATGGAATCGTTGAACACGCCATCATTGCGGAAGGCATTGACCAGCGCCAGGAACAGCCTGCCCGGATGGTCGACCCCGATGAACGATGCATGCGCGATGATGTTCAGCGATTGCGTTCCCCGGTATTCGGGATGTGCCCGCCAGCCGATATCGGCAAGCAGACACGCTGCGTGGCGGTAGCGTGCTTCTTCTTCGGTTTCGGCAATGTCGAATGCTGCCAGCGATTGTGTCGTCCAGTCGACAAGCTCGTGCGAGTGTATCACCGAGCGGGCACGCAGCAGGGCCAACTCTTCGGCCGCCGATATGAGAGGATCGGCGCGTTGCGCTTCAATCGGCAGCAGCGAGAACAAGAACCCCTCGCGAACGCCGAGCGCCGAAACCACGATCTTGGACGGCTTCATCGCTGCGATGATTTCCAGGAGTACGGCCGCACCATAGGGCAACAGCGCACGCCGCACCTTGGATACGCGCTCGATGCCCTTCATCTTTTCGATATCGCCGCGCGCCACCTGACGCAGGAATGCGGCCGAACCTTCGATGCCCATCTCGTAGTGATGCATGACGCTCAGAGGGTAGCCGGTCATGTTCATGTGCAGACGCGCGAGATTTCGCCAGGTTCCGCCAACCGCATAGAACACGCGGCCAGCCCCCGCTTTAAGCAGCTTGGCCTTTGCAAGTTCGCTCCGGGCGATCTTGGCGGCCGCGACGGGCGAGTTGCGCGACATGTCCTGCAGCCTCAAACCGCCGAGTGGAAGCGTGATCCCGTCGCCGATCGTCTCGCCGCTGACATCCACCAGTTCGAGGCTGCCGCCGCCCAGATCGCCGGCAATACCATCGGCTGGATGGAAACCGGAGATAACGCCAAGCGCCGAATAATAGGCCTCCTCGCGTCCACTCAACACACGTATTTCTGTACCGAGCACTTCTCCGGCCCGCTGGATGAAGTCGGCACCGTTCTCGGCTTCACGTGCAGCCGCTGTCGCGATTACGCACAGCCGATCGGCCCCGGCCTGCTCCGAAAGCGCCCGGAACCGTCGGAATTCCTCCATCGATCGGGTCACGGCTGCCGTGTCCAGCTTTCCGGTCGTCACCAGTCCGCGGCCAAGGCCAGCCAGCATCTTTTCGTTGAAGAGGACGGTCGGCGAGCGCGACACGCCCTCGTAGACCACAAGCCGGATCGAGTTCGAGCCGATGTCGATGATCGACAAGGGTTGCCGATCCTGGAGCCGTCCCTGAGAAAATGATTTCATCAGGACTGGGACGGACTTGTCTTCTTGCGCCGCTTGAATTGCGCAATCTGCTTGGGCGCATGCGACTTCAAAGCGTCGCCCCGTCCGGAAAGGCTCGGATTGGTCATGAAATATTCCTGGGCGTTGAAGGGTTCCTCGCCCTCGTCGAGCGCAATGCGCCGCGAGGTTCCGTCAGCCAATACTTCGAAACTTTGCTGGTTGTCCATTATGTTTCCCAGCATGATCTGGCCAAGCACCTGCTCATGTACCGTCGCGTTGGTGATCGGCACCATGCACTCAACGCGTCGATCGAGATTGCGCGGCATCAGATCGGCAGAGCTGATATAGATAATCGCGTCGTCGGATGGCAGTCCGGAACCGTTTCCGAAGCAGAATATACGGCTGTGCTCCAGGAATCGGCCAATGATCGATTTCACGCGGATGTTGTCGGAGAGCCCAGGAACCCCAGGACGCAGGCAGCAGATGCCCCGCACCACAAGGTCGATCTCGACGCCCTCCCGGCTGGCCTCGTAAAGTGCGTCGATGATGGTCGGGTCGACCAGCGAGTTCATCTTCATCCAGATGCGCGCCGGCAGGCCGGCACGGGCATGGCCGATCTCCGCCCGGATATGCTCGATGATGCGGCTGCGGAGCGTGTATGGAGAAAGGGCAAGCCGCATGGTTTCACCCGGCTCTGCATAGCCGGTGATGAAATTGAATATCTGCGCCACGTCGCGGGCAATGAGCGGATCGGTCGTGAAGAAGGACAGGTCCGTGTAGATGCGCGCTGTGATCGGGTGATAGTTGCCGGTGCCCAGATGCACGTAGTTGCGCAGCTTTCCATCCTCGCGCCTGACGACAAGCGACATTTTTGCATGCGTCTTCAACTCGATGAACCCGAAGACCACCTGTACGCCGGCACGCTCGAGATCGCGTGCCCAGCGGATGTTGGCCTCCTCGTCGAACCGGGCCTTCAGTTCCACAAGCGCGGTCACCGACTTGCCTGCTTCGGCCGCGTCGATCAGGGCGCGCACGATCGGGCTGTCGTTGGATGTACGGTAAAGCGTCTGCTTGATCGCAACCACCTCGGGGTCTGCGGCCGCCTGGCGCAGGAACTGGACAACGACATCGAAGGATTCGTAAGGGTGATGAACGACGATATCCTTTTCCCGGATGGCTGCAAAACAATCGCCGCGATGCTCTCGGATGCGTTCGGGAAAGCGTGGGTTGTAGGGCGTGAACTTCAGATCGTCGCGCGGAACGGCGACGATCTCTGAAATCTGGTCGACGGCCAGCGGCCCCGTCAGAACGCTGATGCGGTTCGACGCGATGCCCAGTTCGCCGGCCACGAACTCCCGCAGCTCCTCGGGTATCTGGCTGTCGAACTCGATGCGGATGACCGAGCCGCGGCGCCGCCGCTTCAGCGCGGTTTCAAACAGCTGGACGAGGTCCTCGGCCTCCTCCTCGACTTCTATATCGCTGTCCCTGATGATCCGAAAAGTGCCGGATCCCTTGACCTCGTAGCCGGGAAAAAGCTTGCCGATGAACAGTCCGACCGTTTCCTCGATCGGAATAAAGCGCACGCACTTCTTGCGGTCTGGCAGGCGGATGAAGCGCTTGAGGGCGATCGGCAACCGCAGCAGCGCCGTCATCTCTTCGCGATCCTTGAGGTTGCGCAATTGCAGCCCAATGGAGAAGCCGAGGTTTGGAATGAACGGGAACGGGTGCGCCGGATCTATCGAGAGCGGTGTCAGGACGGGGAAGACCTGCTCCAGAAAATGCTCCTCCAGCCATGCCAGTTCGTCCTTGAAGAGCTGGTCGGCGCTGATCGTCTCGATGCCTTCCTTCTTCAAGAGAGACATCAGGTTTGAAAGGCTCTTCTGCTGATCTTCCTGCAAGCGCCCGACTTCAAGCAGAAGCTGCTCCAGTTGTTGCTCCGGCGTTCGCCCATCGGGAGATTTGAGGACGATTCCTTCCCGAACCTGGCCGGCGAGACCGGCGACGCGCACCATGAAGAACTCATCGAGATTTCCCGCCGAGATGGACAGGAAACGAACGCGCTCCAACAGGGGGTGATTGGTGTTGTGCGATTCTTCTAGAACCCGGCGATTGAACTGCAGCCAGGAGAACTCGCGGTTGACGAAACGGTCCGGGTTGCCTGAGCTCCCCCCGACATCGACCGAATGGCCGTCCGTGAACTCCTTCTGAAGCGGTTTCAACTCGTTCATCTCAATCTTTGCCCCTCGGCGTTTTCCATCCATAGCCGATTTCCCGCGAATTTATCTCGTGTCAGGGTTTTGCAACAGTTTGATTTCGTCCGGCTTGCAAAGATCCCGGTAATGTTACAAACGCTAGCCTACACAGCATCCATATGAATTAACGGAGCGTAGCATGGCGGGCGGTTCGATACCCCATTTCCAGAACGACGCGGGCCACGCGGCAATCGAGATTGGCGTCAGAGAGTTCATGTGTGTCGGGGCCAACCCACCATTCGACCATCCTCATGTCTTCCTCGACATGGGATCGGATAGCGAAAAGGTATGCCCTTACTGCTCGACGCTATACCGCTTCGAAGCAGGGCTCGGCCCCTCGCAGACGAGACCGGACAACTGCATTTACCCCGATCGCGCGGCCTGATCCAGAACAGCAGGCTTTTTGATGAGTGAGGCCCGCTCACGGCAGGTCATTATCGCAGGCGCCGGCATTGCCGGCCTGACCGCGGCCCTCTCCTTTGCCGTTCGCGGCTACCCGGTTCGCATTTTCGAGCGCGCACAAAAGCTTGATGAAAGCGGCGCCGGCATCCAGCTTTCTCCCAATGCAACACGTATCCTCGAGCGCCTGGGCGTGCTCTCCGCCTTGCGGCTGACGGCTGTGCGTCCGACAGCGGTGATCATCCGCGATGCGTCCAGCCTCGCTGAAATTGGACGCGTGCCGCTCGGTGCTGCCGCGGAAAAACGCTGGGGCGCGCCTTACATCACCCTTCGCCGATCGGACCTGCAGGCCGCGCTGCTCGCCCATGTCGCTCGAGAACCCGGCATCGAACTTATGACCGGCGCACGGGTCATCGGCGCCAGCCTCCACGCACATGGCGTAACCGCCTCGGTGGAGACGAATGGCGACACCGTGCGCGCCGGCGGCCTCATGCTGATCGGGGCCGACGGTGTCTGGTCGACGCTGCGCGGGTTGAACGGCAGCAAGGGCAAAAGCCGGTTTGCCGGGGAACTGGCCTGGCGCAGGACTGTGAGTGCCGCAAGCCCCGCCGGCAAGGCTCTGATCGACCTTGCCGTTGCAGGCGCGGTCTCGGCGTTCGTGCATCCCGGCTTCCACCTGGTCGCCTATCCCGTTCACGGGGGCAGCGCCCTCAATCTTGTCGCCACGACCAGCGGGGCTGCGATGGCCGAAACCTGGTCCGGCAAAATGGACATCAACGTTCTCAGACGGGCCATGCAACGCACGGCGCCGGGACTGCGCAGTCTTGCCGACGATGGCGACAGCTGGACGGTCTGGCCGATCCATACGGTTGACCCTTCCGAGCCATGGGTGGCAACCGGGGGCATCGCGCTCATCGGCGACGCAGCACACGCCATGACGCCCTACGCGGCACAGGGTGCAGCGATGGCGATAGAGGATGCCGAAACGCTGGCGCTGCATGTTGTCGGCAGAAAAGGCACACTCGCCGCTTCCCTGTCAGCTTGGGAAAAGCAAAGGCGGGCGCGCGTGGCACGGGTGGCCCGGCGAGGCGCTTCCAATCATCGGGCGTTTCACGCATCCGGACCAGTGGCGAAGGTACGCAATCTCTACCTCCGAATGAAGCCTCAGAGCCGGCTGGCTGCGGGGTTTGACTGGCTTTATGGCTGGGAGCCGCCTGCTCTCAAATAGGCTCAATTGTACAAGGCAAGCGAGGCGGCCAGCGATTGGGGCAGTGGATTCCACCATCCCGTTCGCAGACCAGCGGCGCGCAGCGCCTTTGCGGTCCAGGTATTGCACCCGGCAAAAGCATTGAACCGGCCATTCGCCTCGAAAAATGCGTCGAAGTCGCCATAGGCTGCATCCGGGATCCGTTCCGGCCCGTCCGGTCCGGACCTAAAACTCGCAAGGATGAACTGGCGAAGTCGCTTCATGGCCTCGTCATCGATCTGAATGCGCGTCACGAACGGGAGCGCGAAATCGATCTGGCCAGCCACGTCGACGTGGATGACGGAATCATCCACCGTCAGACCGGCAAACAAGGGCGCCGGTTTCAGATCAGCCCAGGTGGGCGTCTGGGTGTAGAATGCGCGACCTCCCCAACCGAAGATGAGGTATTGCGCGCCGACCAGATCATAGGGAACCCCGGCACGAAGGAGAGGCGAAAACACGGCGCGCGTAACATCATCAAGGGGTATGGCGATATCTGTGTGAATAGGATTGCTCAAGAGCGCGATCCGATGCATCGCCGGTTGGCTGGTAGGTTCTTCCGGCCATAGAGGGCGCGGGACGAGCGTACCCAAGGCCAACAGAAGAACTGGCACGGCAAGCAGCATGGCGATCCATACAAACACACGCTTCATTGGCGGTACCCTCTACAAGCCGCGCAGCGACAGGACCAGCACTCGCTAAACGCCAAACGGCCCTGCTGAGTTTCAGCAGGGCCGTTTGGCGTTGCGATGAGGTTGTCGCTAATGCAGAATCTGTGACAGGAACAGCTTTGTGCGTTCATGCTGTGGGTTGTCGAAGAATTCGGCCGGCGTGTTCTGCTCCACGATCTGCCCCTGATCCATGAAAATGACCCGGTTGGCGACCTTGCGCGCAAAGCCCATTTCGTGGGTTACGCAGATCATCGTCATGCCTTCCTCGGCCAGGCCAACCATCGTCTCTAGGACTTCGGCAATCATCTCGGGGTCGAGCGCGGATGTTGGCTCGTCGAAAAGCATGATGCGCGGGTTCATGCAAAGCGACCGGGCGATCGCCACGCGCTGTTGCTGGCCACCCGACAACTGACCGGGATACTTATGGGCCTGTTCGGGAATCTTGACCCGACGCAGAAAATGCATCGCCGTCTCCTCGGCTTCCTTTTTCGGGGTCTTGCGGACCCAGATCGGCGCCAGCGTGCAGTTTTCCAGAATCGTCAGATGCGGGAACAGGTTGAAGTGCTGGAACACCATCCCGACTTCGCGCCTAATTTCGTCGATCTTCTTGAGATCGTTCGTCAGTTCCTTGCCATCGACGACGATCTTGCCCTTCTGGTGCTCCTCAAGCCGGTTGATGCACCGGATCATCGTCGACTTGCCCGAGCCCGAAGGGCCACAGATAACGATGCGCTCGCCCTGCATGACCTTCAGATTGATGTCCTTCAGGACGTGAAAATCACCGTACCATTTGTGCATGCCGACGATTTCAATCGCTACGTCGGTATCCGAGATATGCATTTTTTTCGGGTCGACATTCACTTCGTCGACACTGACTGCGTTTTCTGTGGCCATAGGCCGGTTCCCCTTGGTTTTTCTATCGTTTGTGTCCGGTATCGAGGCGGCGCTCCATGAAGATCGAATAGCGCGACATTCCGAAGCAGAATATCCAGAAGACGAAGGCCGCGAAGATGAGCCCGGAGATCGGAGTCTGAGCCGAGGCCCAGGTTGCGTCGGAGAAATTCTGCCGAACGATACCGAGCAGATCGAACATGCCGATGATGTAGACCAGACTGGTATCCTTGAAGAGGCCGATGAACGTGTTGACGATGCCCGGGATGACCAGTTTCAGCGCCTGCGGCAGGACGATCAGCGTCATCTTCTGCCAATAGCCGAGGCCGAGCGAATCAGCGCCCTCATACTGCCCCTTGGGAATTGCCTGGAGCCCGCCGCGGATCACCTCGGCCATATAGGCGGACGCAAACAGGGCGACACCGACGAGCGCACGCATCAGTTTGTCGAAACTGACACCAGCCGGCAA
>JBBSOT010000177.1:0-9751 GCA_038259455.1 Hyphomicrobiales bacterium
CCATCGGCAAGGGTGGCGCCGTTCGAGTCCCTGACGTCCATGATTTTCTCCGGCACTGTTTGGGTTGGTGCCGGCTTATAGAGCGCTTCACGGTCAGATTGAAGCGATTCTGTTTCCCCGATGACGTCTCTATCCGCCAGGAAGGAGATGCCGTCCCGCTGTGGTGCATCGGGCAAGCCGCCTGACGACGCTGGCGCCCGCCAGCGGGAAACCCCTCGGGCCGGGTCCATTCGAGCCAAATCCATGGGGTTTCGGCTCGGCCGTAACAACCGGTACGACCTTTGCCGACCCCCTTGACCTTGTCTCGAATGACCTCCGGCAGAACGATTCGACCTGACCCTGAAGCGCTCTGGGTGCAGATGGCCGCCAGAGCCAGAGACGTTTGCGTTGCCTAAGCGTCGCGTGCCGTGCGCCCTTTGCGAGCCTTGAATTCCTTCAGGCTCGGCACCACGACCAGCTGCTTCACCTTGCCCTGCTTGAAAGCCTTCAGGAACAGCGGATAGTTCTTGAACGCGACGCAACCATGCGATTCGGGGCGGCGGCTGCGCAGCAGATAGGAGTGGGTGAGGAATCCGTCACGGCCATGCATCGGCTGGTCGGTGATGGGGGTCATGCGGATCGCCTCGACCCCGTAGAAACGCGATTCGCGCATCTTCAGATTGTAGGTGTTGGGCGGCGTCGGACCGTTGTTCCTCACGTGAACATACTTTGGGTTGTCGGCCATCTTGCCGATGCCGGAATGGGCCTCGAGCTTGCTGCCGTCAGGCATGTGAACGATGCCGGCGGAGATGTCGTAAATCGCGACCTTGTCCTGACGGTTGAACAGCTTGTTGAACGGTTTAGGGTCGACCGGGTTGTCAGGCTTGGCGAAGGCGAGTGCCTGGGGCTCGGCCTGCTCCGGCTTCGGACGCCTGGCCGGCTTTTCGACAACCTCTGGAAGCGCGATAGCCGCGACCTGCACCGGCTGTTCGACCGCGGGCTCCTCGACCAGAAGCCGGGCCAGGCTGCCCCAGCTTGCCTCGGCCGAAAGGGCCGATGCCATCGCGTAGGCGGGCCGCGTCGGTCCGGGCTGCGCGATGACAGGCGATGCATCGAACGTCTCCGCATGCGAAGTATTGGCCGCAGGTTTCGGGCCGAAGCGATCGGGCAGGGGCAGGGTTTCGACGACAATCAGTTCCGCGCTGGCATCGTCAAGCGCCGCAACGACGACTTCCTGCGCCTGATTGGTTTCGGTCGACGGATAATTGATGGTCATGCCGGCGCGCTCGAGTGCCGCCAGCACCTTGTCGCGCGAGACTTTTGCAGCGAGCGCGGCGAAGGGATCTGCCGGCGCCGGATGGACCGCAGGGGTCAGTGGCGTCGCCTTTTGCGGTGCGACAACCGCAACGCGTTCGGGTTTCGGCTTGATGCCGGCCGAAACAGCGGCAAGAACCGGTGCGGCGGCCGTGTCGCGTTCAACGTAGCTTCGCGGGTCGCCGGGACCGATCTTGGCGGGCAGCTTCAGGCTTTGCGCCATGATGCTTTCCTGCGGGGCAATCGAGGTCGCGGAATAAAGGCTGGCGAAGGTCAGGGCGCACCAGCAGGCCAGTGCCAGCCCGATCGCCGGAATGGCCAACCATCGCAGCAAGCTGCCGAAGCCGCCAAGAATGATGCCGAAGGTGGAACGGGGACGCCTGTCCCGGATATTGCTACGCACGAACGCCATAAACACACTTCTCACAAGCGGACCCACAGCCGATACGCGGCGCGGTGTCTTCCAACTTAAGGCCGGCATGGCCGACCCGTCTTCGTTGCCGATTGATCAGAAGGATGGACAAAGATGGTTAACAACCCTTTGCCGTCATGGTTTTTCCTCAACGACGCGATGCCGATCTCGTCACTCCCCCGATCAATTCCCCTCAAGGCCCCCGGTGTTCCGGCGGCGAACTGTCAGTAAAAGATGGAGTTTTTGAGACGATTGGCCCGTGAGTCAATCATCCGGGACAAATTTGCGCAGTGACGGTTAAGGGTGATCCGGGCTCACACCGCCGTGACGAATCCGTCGAGCACGCGCTTCTGGCCGGCCTTGTCGAAGTCGATGGTCAGCTTGTTGCCATCGATGGCCGAGACGTTGCCATTGCCGAACTTCTGGTGGAACACCCGGTCGCCGACCGAGAAGGGGGACGGCTCGCTGGACACCGACTTGGCGACCAGTTCGCCGTCGATGGTGCGCGACTTGACAGAGGTGCGGCCGGCGCCGAAGCCTGAATCGGTTTCGCCGTAGCCGATGCGCTCGACCTGGTGGGCCGAGCGGGTGCCCCAGTTGCGGTCCGTCGCTTCGTTGCGGTTGGCTTGTGCGCGCTGCCAGCCCGGCGTCGCATAGGTGTTGGAGAACGCGCCGCCATCGTCGTTCTTGCCGAGATCGTCGAAGCGTGACGCGCCGTAGGGGTTTTGCCGGCCGCCGCGCCCCGATGCAAAAGACGATCCGCCATAGCCGCCATAGGAATTGCCGGCGTCGGCGACCTCGACATGGGCTTCGGGCAATTCATCGAGGAAGCGCGAGGGAATCGTCGACTGCCAAAGGCCGTGGATGCGGCGGTTGGAAACGAACCAGATATGCAAATTCTTCTTGGCGCGCGTCAGCCCGACATAGGCGAGCCGGCGCTCTTCCTCGAGCCCGGAACGGCCGCCCTCGTCGAGCGCGCGCTGGTGCGGGAACAGGCCTTCCTCCCAGCCGGGCAGGAACACCGTCTCGAACTCGAGGCCCTTGGCCGAGTGCAGCGTCATGATGTTGACGGCGTCGAGCTCGGCATTCTGCTCGGCGTCCATGACCAGCGCTACGTGTTCGAGGAAGGAGCGCAGAGACTCGTATTCCTCCATCGAGCGGATCAGCTCCTTGAGGTTCTCGAGCCGGCCCGGCGCTTCCGCCGAGCGGTCGTTCTTCCACATGTCGGTGTAGCCGGACTCCTCAAGAATGGTTTCGGCCAGCTCATTGTGCGGCGTGCTGTCGAGGGCTGCCTGCCAGCGGGTGAAGTTGGCGGTGACCTCGCGTAGTGCGGCGCGCGGCTTGGGCTTCAGCTCGTCGCTTTCTGCAAGCCTGGTGGCAGCCTCGAGCATCGGAATCCGAAGGGCGCGGGCTGTATCGTGAATCTGGCGGATGGCCGCTTCGCCCAGTCCGCGCTTGGGCACGTTGACGATACGTTCGAAGGCGAGGTCGTCGGCGCCTTGCGCGACGACGCGCAGGAATGCCATGGCGTCACGTATTTCGAGGCGCTCGTAGAAGCGCGGACCGCCGATAACGCGGTAGTTCAGGCCGATCTCGATGAAGCGGTCCTCGAAGGAGCGCATCTGGAAGGAGGCACGCACAAGGATCGCCATGTCGTTGAGGTTGTGCTTCTTGCGCTGCGCCTGCTCGATCTCCTCGCCGACGGCGCGCGCCTCCTCGTCGCTGTCCCATGCGGCGTGAACATTGACCTTGGCATCCTCGGGATCGTCGCGCTCGGTGAACAGGGTTTTGCCGAAGCGGCCCTCATTGTGGGAGATAAGATGCGAGGCGGCGCCCAGAATATGCGCGGTGGAGCGGTAGTTGCATTCAAGCCGGATAATCGTGGCGCCAGGAAAATCCTTGTCGAAGCGCAATATGTTGTCGACCTCGGCGCCGCGCCAGCCATAGATCGACTGGTCGTCATCGCCGACGCAGCAAATGTTGATTTGCTGCGTTTTTTCGCTCACGGCCGAGCGCTCGCTGGCCTCCGCGGGGGCGGCCTGGCCGGCCGACGCCCGTTCGGGCTTGCGGCCTTCGGCCGGTCGCATATCTGTCGAGGTTGAAGCGCGAGCGTCGCCCGGCTTGGCCTGCGGGCGCTGCGACAGCAGGCGCAGCCACATATATTGCGCCGTGTTGGTGTCCTGGTACTCGTCGACGAGGATGTACTTGAACCGCTTGTGGTATTCCCTGAGCACGTCGGGATTGGCGCGCAGGATACGGATCGGGTGGCAAAGGAGGTCGCCGAAGTCGCAGGCGTTCAGCGTCTTCAGCCGCTCCTGGTAGGCGGCGTAGAGCTCGCGCCCCTTGCCATTGGCGAAGGCGCGCGCGTCACCTTCCGGAATCTCGGAAGGCCCGAGCCCCTTGTTCTTCCAGCCATCGATCATCATGGCAAACTGGCGCGCCGGCCAGCGCTTGTCGTCGAGCCCCTCGGCCTGGATCAGCTGCTTGATCAGGCGAATGACGTCGTCCGTGTCCAGAATGGTGAAATCCGAGCGCAGCCCGGCAATCTCGGCGTGGCGGCGCAGGATTTTCACGCCGATCGAATGGAAGGTTCCGAGCCAGGGCATGCCCTCGACAGCTTCGCCGACCAGCATGCCGATCCTGTGCTTCATTTCGCGCGCCGCCTTGTTGGTGAAGGTGACGGCGAGGATCTGGCTTGGGTAAGCAAGCCCAAGGCTGAGGATATGGGCGATGCGGGTAGTCAAGACGCGGGTCTTGCCGGTGCCGGCGCCGGCCAGAACGAGTACCGGGCCCTCGGTCGTCTCGACCGCGAGGCGCTGTTCCGGGTTGAGACCTTTCAGGTAGTCAGGTGCGCCGTTGTTCCCCTGGCGCGCGGCCATGGCACGCGCTGCAATGCCCGAAGGCGGTCGCGCGTCCTGGTCGGCCGGCGGGGAGGGCGCGCGGCGCTGGGGCTCTTCGTCGAAGAACGGCATGTCGTCGGGAAAATCCGGCATCGTCCCAATGTAGTGATTCGGCGACGAAAGACCAGCAACGGAGGCTGCAGTTCAACGATGGGGTGCGCGTTCGAACGAAAGACGCGCCAATCGGCGCGCCTGGTCGAGGGATCACTTGAGCGGCCGCCTTGGCTGACCCGCCGGAAAGGCCGGCGGCCGTTCCTTACTCTTCGCGCGATTCCCGCAAGTTGGTAATGACGCGGCGGTTCTGTACCTGACAGGCGCGTTCGGAGCATTCGCGCACGATGCGCTCCTTGCCGTATCCCTTGGACCACATGCGACGCCTGTCGATGCCGCCGGCGGCGAGATAGTTCATCACATTTTCGGCGCGCTTGGCCGACAGCGCCGTCATCTTGGCATCGCCGCCCGGATCATCCGCGAACCCTTGTATCTTGGCGTACCAGTTCGGGTATTTGGTGAGGAAGGCAATCTGGTTGTCGAGCGTCACCTTGGCCGTCGAGTCGAGTTCCGCCGAGCTTTTGGCGAAATAGGTGCGCCGTCCGACATTGAGGATGAAATCCTCTTCGCTGCCCGGTTGGACATTGGCGAAGCCGGCTGCGGGGTCGTTGGTCTGGCCACCGGCATTGGGTGGCGTTCCCGGCGCTTCCAGCCTGGTCGAGGTGCAGGAAGCGACGAGGGCCAGCGTGACGGCGAGCAGGCCGGCGCGCAAAAGGCTCATGGGCGCGGTCATGTTTGCTGCACTCATCCCTTGGGCGCCTGGTCGGCGATGTGCGGCAGAACCTGCGCGGCGGTGCCAACGGGGCATCTCTGGTACAGGTCGATGACGCTCTCGTTGAACATGCGGATGCAGCCGCTGGAGGCATCGGTGCCAATGCTCCAGGGCTCCACCGTGCCATGCAGGCGGTAACCGGTGTCGACGCCATCGCGAAACAGATACAAGGCGCGCGGTCCGAGCGGGTTTCGTGGCGAGCCACCCTCGACAAAAGCCGGAAGTTCCGGATGCCGTTCGATCATTTCGGGAGGCGGTGTCCATTTCGGCCACAGAGCCTTGCGGTCGACATTGGCGCGGCCGAACCACTGGAAGCCTTCGCGGCCGACGCCGACGCCGTAGCGGATGGCGGTCTGGTTCTCGATGATCAGATAGAGGAAATGGTGCTTTGTATCGACGACGATCGTGCCGGCTGGCTCACTGCTCTTGTACTTGACAATCTGCTTGTGCCACTTCTTGTCGATCTTGGCGAAGTTCGTCTTCTTGTAGGTGACCCCATTGTCGACGGCAGTGCCGGCGAAATAGGACGAGGCGGCCGCTTCAGCAGAAGACAGCCCGGTTCCGTAAGCCATCGCGGCCAAGCCGCCAAACACGATTTCCCGTCGGTTAAGTGTCATGCCTACCCCTCCAGACGATCTGACCCATGACATCATAATAAAACAGAATCGCTCCGATACAAAATACAATCAATGCATACGCGCATCGACGCAGGCCTCCATTTTACCGGGGGCCAGTGTCGTCACCAATCCTGCTCACCGAGTACCCGGTTCAACCATGTGTGACTGGACTGAGGCTCCGGTGGCTCTAGGCTGCCAGAAAACCACTCACGGGAGCGATACATGAAAAACGCGACAATCACCCAGGCGATGATCGACGCTTACGATGAATATACGCATCTGACGCTCGACCGGCGCGGTTTCATGGAAAAGCTGACGAAACTGGCCGGATCAGGCGCGGCGGCAGCGACGATCGCACCCTTGCTTTCGGCCAATCCCGCAGCCGCCGAGATCGTGGCTCCCGACGATGCCAGGCTTACCGGCACGGATGTCACCTGGGCGGGCGGGCAAGGTGAGATGATGGGCTACCTCGTGCACCCGACCGACCAGAGCGGAAAACTGCCGACGGTCATCGTGATCCATGAGAACCGTGGCCTCAATCCTCATATCCGCGATGTGGCGCGGCGGATCGCGCTCGAAGGTTTTGTAGCCCTGGCGCCAGATTTTCTGTCGCCGCTCGGCGGCACGCCGGCTGACGAGGACAAGGCGCGAGAGATGTTCGGCCAGCTCGACGCGGCGCAGACAGCGGCGAACGGCGTCGCGACGGTTGCCTTTCTCAAGGATCACGAACTGGGAAACGGCAAGGTCGGCGCAGTGGGGTTCTGCTGGGGCGGCGGCACGGTCAACGCCCTGGCGGTCGCAACCCCGGAACTGGACGCTGGAGTCGCCTATTACGGGCGGCAGGCCGAGGCAGCCGATGTGCCGAAGATCGAGGCGGCGCTTCTGCTGCACTATGCCGGTCAGGACGAGCGCATCAATGCCGGCATCGACGCATACAAGGAGGCGCTCGAAGCGGCTGGCACCGACTACACCATCCATGTCTATGATGGCGTGCAGCATGCCTTCAACAATGACACATCGGCGGCCCGCTACGACGAGGCGGCAGCCAAGCTTGCCTGGGAAAGGACCATCGCCTTCTTCAAGGACAAGCTGGCGTGAGCCGCGTCACGCCGGTTGACGGCCGCCGCCGCACCAATCCGAGGCGTAGGCCGGCGACAGTGTGAACCCGACCGGCAGCTCGCTGACCGGCGGCGGCCTGCGGACGCCCTCCTGCAGGTAGCGCAATGCGGACGTCACGCCGTTCAGCGTATAGGGCTTGGCAATGACACCGATGGCGCCGACGAAGCTGTCGGGAATGCGTTTAGGGTTCGCGGTCATGAACACGACGGCCGAGAGCTCCTTGTCGGCAATATATTGTGCGACCTCGATGCCTGTCGGGCCATCGATCAGGTGGACGTCAACGAGCGCAATGTCGGCGCCCAGTTCGTCCGCCATTGTCAGCGCCTCCTCGGAGGAAATGGCCCACCCGGCGACCGAGTGGCCAGCGTCTTCCACCAGCGCCTCCAGCTCCATGGCGAGCAAGGCTTCATCTTCCACGATCAGTACTCGAAGCGAATCATCCACGAGCCTTGGCTCCCTTGTCTGTTGGCATTCTTATGTCGACGACTGTGCCGGGTCCGGCATCCTTCCAGCCGATGTCGGCGCGCAACTGTCTTGACAGGGACTTGATCAGGCGCAGACCGAAAGAATCTGATCCGCCGCTGTCGCCCATGCCAACGCCGTTGTCGGCAATCTGCAGCACGAGCCTGTCGTTATCCGACCGCAGCCGCGCGGCAACCTTGCCCTTGTGGCTGTCAGGCATGCCCGTGAAGGCATGCTTGATCGTGTTGGTAACGAGTTCATTGACGATGAGCGCAAGCGGCGCGGCCCTGTCGGCCGATATGACGACGGGCTCGAGATCAAGATCGTGCTCAAGCTGCTGCCCGGACGCGGCGACAAGATCAACGACGAGATCGCGGATGAAATCGGCGACGTCGAAGGTTGACACGTTGTCCGATTGATAAAGGCGACGATGCACGGTGCTCAGCGCCTCGATGCGCGTCAGGGCGGCTGCCAGCGAAGCGCGCGTCGCTTCGTCGGACATGGAACGGCTTTGCATCGTCAGAAGCGACGAGATCATCTGAAGGTTGTTCTTTACGCGGTGATCGACCTCGTGCAGCAGGGCCTTCTGCGTTTCGAGCGCCAGTTCGAGTTCCTGCGTGCGCTCCCTGACAGCAATCTCGAACATGGCATTGTCGTCGCGGATGCGCTTCTCAGAGGTTTTGCGGTCCGTCACGTCGAGTTGAGAGGCGAAATAGAACAGCAGTTCGCCGCTTTCGTTAGAGACCGGGCTGATGAACAGCGCGTTCCAGAAGGTGCTTCCATCCTTCCTGTAGTTGAGGATGTCGATGCTTACGTCCTTGCGCGCCGCGATCTGGTCGCGCAGCGTCTGGACGGCGGCCTCTTCCGTCAGCGGTCCCTGCAGGAAACGGCAGTTCCTGCCAATGACTTCCGAGCGCTCGTATCCGGTCAGCTTCAGGAATGCGTCGTTGACGAAGACGATCGGATTGTCGCGCCTGCGCGGATCGGTGATGATCATCGACATGCGCGTCGCCCGAATGGCCGCGGCAAACGGATCTCCCTTGCCCTGTTCGGCGTGCAGGTCATCCGTCATGTGCCAGTCGTCGGCCGTCAGTGGCGTTTTTGCATCCATCATTGTCATCCAATTTTTTCGTGGAGGACAAACGTTGTCGACGCTCGATGGTTCAACTTAATGGTTTAAAACGGCTCGAACCTGACAGTGAATAACGAAAATAAATTTTTTAATTCAAGCGCTTGTCAAAATGACGCACAACCGTCAATTCGCAACGATCAGCGTACTCAGAACGCTGGGCGACCAACGGTACGGCAAATCGGAGCGCCTGGGCCGCCGCTTACGATGCGGCCACGCCGCGGCGCGAACGCGCCTGCCGGATAATAGCGCGCCACCTTATCATCTCGATGGGAATCGGCTGGTGGTTGTCGGCAATGCGGTAGATCTCGTTGTCGAGATTTTTCAGGGTGCGCCAGAAATCATAATCGCTGATGCGCGGGTCGCCTGCGAGCCGATTGGCCGCCGCGCCGATATCCTGTTTCATCCCTGCCTCAAGCCTGATCGTCAACCCGGTGCCGTCCCTGGATGCCTTGTCGGACGAGTCGAGCGTCAGGATCAATGGCAGCAATTTCGG
This sequence comes from Hyphomicrobiales bacterium, assembly GCA_038259455.1. Classification (GTDB taxonomy): domain Bacteria; phylum Pseudomonadota; class Alphaproteobacteria; order Rhizobiales; family Rhizobiaceae; genus CAMYMG01. The sequence goes on from JBBSOT010000177.1 coordinate 9,252, forward strand.
CATCCCCGTTAATTTTTCAGTAAGGTTAATGAAAGCTCAAAAAACCTCCTGAGGATGCCTGCCACGGTTCAGGTCTTGCGCCTGATCGCGATTGAGCGGCCGGCCCGCTCCGGTGCGGGCAGCGAGGCATGAGCGGCCCGCATGGCCTCGACCCCTGTCATGATGTCGGAAGGGAAGACCGCGACTTTGGGGCCGGTCATGTCGATGTGCAGCGACAGGCTCTCCGATGTCGCGGCGAGCCAGCCGTCGACGTGGCGGATTTCCTGATAGGCGCGCAGGCGCTTGTCATCATGGTCGAGCAGTTGGAAGCTTGCGGTGACCTTGTCGCCGAGATGCAGTTCCTGCACGTAGCAGATATGGACCTCGGCGGTGTAGATGGTCAGCTGTCGCTCTTTGGCATAGGCGGGGCCGAGCCCCATTACCTCGAACGCGTCGTCGGAGCACCGGTCGAACAGCACGTTATAGTACGCCATGTTGAGATGGCCGTTATAGTCGATCCA
>JBBSOT010000178.1:0-9747 GCA_038259455.1 Hyphomicrobiales bacterium
GGCAGCGACTGGCGATGGACACCGATCGCCTCGCGCGCCTGGGTTCCGAGAAATTCCTTCCTCTCGCGCCTTGCCGTTTCGGGGTCCGCTGCATCCACAGCGGCAGCGTAGGCGCGGTTGACCCATTTTAGCTCGCCGTCTGCCGCCCTGATCCAGAACGGCATGTCGAGCGCTTCGATAAGGCCAAGGACATTCTCGCGATCCGTTGCCAGGCGCTGATTGTCAAGCCTGAGCCGCGCCTGCAGGCGCTGCGATTCGGAGAGCGACATGAACTTGACGATCACATGGGCAGCGCTCTTGCGACCCTGCACCTCCAGGGGGGCTCCGTTATGGGTCTCTACAACGATATCGAAGGCCATCGCCTTCTCGCGCAACGCAATGATCGCATTCTCCAGGGTCGCCGCAGACCGCGGCGACAGCCAGCGACCGAATGCCAGGAATGCTGCCCGCTCATCGGGAGCGCCACTTTCGGTTGGCAACGCCCCGATCAGTTCAGGCTTCCGGTTGTCATTGTTCCAGACGATAACGCGCAAGTCGCGAAGGTTGAGAAGAGCATCGGAGCGCTGAACGGCTGCGTTGAGATCGGCGATCTTGGTCCGAAGCTCGGCATTCTCGTTCGCCGTCCTGCCACGCTCGCGGATCAGGAATATCGCCGAGATCAGCGCCGCCCCCATGACGCCGGCGAACATGGACAGCTGGATGACCTCCACGGTGCTGAAACTGAAGGCGCTTCCCGCGGCAGTCGACGCTTGCGCATGCGCAAACCCGCCACCAAGCAGCGTCATCGCCGCAGAGCTGAAAAGCACCCTTTTCGCCGCGCGGGTCCGCGGCCCGGCCTGCCGTGCCGGCTTGCGCTCTTCCGAATCCGTTGCGCCGCCGGAATCGGCGTTTCCCGACTGACGCGGGTCTTCCCCCGGCATGCCTTGTTCCTCTCCGCCGCGTGACTGCAAGCCGCACCTGCAAGCCCCCTGTCCATTGCCGCGGGATCGGGGGGTGTCGCGAATCACCCACCATAACGCCTGCACGAATCGCCGTGAAGAAGTACTTGCCGCAAAAATGAAGCCGGGCAGAAAGTCAACTGCCCGGCTTCAATATCTAGTAGCAGATGGCGCTATGGTTAATAGCGATAGTGTTCCGGCTTGAAAGGACCCTGCGGCGTCACGCCGATATAGGCGGCCTGTTCACCCGAAAGATCGGTCAGCTTCGCGCCGAGCTTGTCGAGATGCAGCCGGGCAACCTTCTCGTCGAGATGCTTGGGCAGGACATAGACTTCGTTCTTGTAGTTCTCCCCGCGCACAAACAGTTCGATCTGGGCAAGCACCTGGTTGGTAAACGATGCCGACATGACGAAGCTCGGATGGCCCGTTGCATTGCCAAGGTTGAGCAGGCGTCCTTCAGACAACAGGATCATGCGCTTGCCGTCTGCAAAGGTGATCATGTCCACCTGCGGCTTGACGTTCGTCCACTTGAGATTCCTCAGGGCGGCGACCTGGATCTCGTTGTCGAAATGGCCGATGTTGCCGACGATTGCCATGTCCTTCAGCGAGCGCATGTGGTCGAGCGTCACCACATCCTTGTTGCCGGTTGTGGTGATGACGATGTCGGCGGTAGGCGCGGCGTCTTCCAGCGTCACCACCTCGAAGCCGTCCATCGCCGCCTGAAGGGCGCAGATCGGATCGACTTCCGTCACTTTCACGCGTGCCCCGGCTCCGCTCAGCGAAGCGGCTGATCCCTTGCCGACATCGCCATAGCCGCAGACGACGGCAACCTTGCCAGCCATCATCACATCGGTGCCACGACGAATGCCGTCGACGAGCGATTCCTTGCAGCCATACTTGTTGTCGAACTTCGACTTGGTGACCGAATCGTTGACGTTGATTGCCGGGAAAGGCAGCAGCCCCTTCTTCTGCAACTGGTAGAGACGGTTGACCCCGGTCGTGGTCTCCTCCGTGACGCCCTTGATGGCCGCCTTCTGCTTGGCGAAAAAGCCTGGTGTCGCCGCCAGGCGCTTCTTGATCTGGGCGTAGAAATATTCCTCTTCCTCGCTGGACGGCTTGGACAGGACATCCTCGCCCGCCTCGGCGCGCGCGCCGATAAGGATGTACATGGTGGCGTCGCCGCCATCGTCGAGGATCATGTTGGTGGGACCGCCATCTGCCCACTGGAATATCTGGTCGGTGTAGGCCCAGTATTCCTCGAGCGATTCACCCTTGACCGCATAGACGGGGATCCCGGCTTCCGCGATCGCCGCGGCGGCGTGGTCCTGGGTCGAGAAGATGTTGCACGACGCCCAGCGCACCTCGGCGCCCAGCACCTTCAGTGTCTCGATGAGGACTGCGGTCTGGATGGTCATGTGCAGGGAACCGGAAATGCGGGCGCCCTTCAGCGGCTTGTCGTCGCCGAACTCCTCGCGGCAGGCCATCAGGCCGGGCATTTCGGTTTCGGCAATGTCGATTTCCTTGCGGCCCCAGCCGGCAAGCGAAGTGTCTGCAACGTGATAGTCCTTGGCCATGATCGTGCTCCGCATCGTCTCTTGGTGTGTCGCTGCGCAGCGGCCCCGGCATGCGGGTTGCGGCGGCGCAGAATATGCGCCGTGACTAGCAGATCGGCGCATGGCCGACAATGGGATATAAAGAAATCTTTATTCGTGCATATCGAGTGAGTCAGGCCTCCTCGCCGAAACGCGTGGCGATCAACTCCTCGATTGCCGCCATCGCCGCCTCGGCCTGTGGGCCGCTGGCCGTCACGCAAATGCAACAGCCCGGACTGGCGGCCAGCATCATCAGACCCATGATCGACGTTCCTCCAACCTTGGTGCCGTCCTTTTCGACATGGATGCTGGCATCGAAGGAGCCGGCAACCTGAACGAATTTGGCCGAGGCTCGCGCGTGCAGGCCGCGCTGGTTGACGATTTTGAGTTCGCGCTCAATCAGACCTTCTGCTGCCGGCGCATTGTCGCTCATTTGGTCGCCAGGAGTTGGCTTGCGACATTGATATATTTGCGCCCGGCAATCTGCGCCTGTTCGACGGCAGCCGCCAGATCATCGTTCTTCCGGACGCTGGAGAGCTTGATCAGCATCGGCAGGTTCATGCCGGCGATCACCTCGATCCGACCGGTCTCCATCACTGAAATGGCAAGGTTCGACGGCGTTCCGCCGAACATGTCGGTCAGGACAACAACGCCGGTGCCGTGGTTCACCTTGGCCACAGCGTCGATAATATCGCGACGCCGCTGCTCCATGTCGTCATCGGCGCCAATTGCCACAGTCTCGAAATTCACTTGCGGGCCGACAACATGCTCCACGGCTTTGCGGAACTCTTCGGCCAATTGACCGTGCGTCACAAGCACGAGTCCGATCATTTATGTGTGGCTCCCGTCATCGTCCGTTCACCGGCCCCATATATGCTTCAGGCCCTGCCAGCGCCTCCGGCTGGCGGGACGGCTATCTTGTCGACCGACGAAGCGTTGACAAGCCCAAAAGTGAGTCTCCCCAAAACCAATTTGACGCATCGCAGCATCCAATTCCGTTCATACCAGGTCAAACGGCGGCAGTGAGAGGCATGCTGCCACTGCCAGCACTGCAGCCCGTCTGTCACCCTTGACGAGGCGCAGGCTTCGAATTTCGCAACCGGCAATTATCTCCGTGTCAGTGTCGGGAAAGCGCTGTGCCTGATCCGGTTCAACCAAGCCCACATGAAGGTCGATGCAGGTCTTCTTCTCGAATGCGACTGCATGCGGGCCAAGGCCGCGCAACTCCGCCAGACCGGCAATCGATGGCGGCACCGCGCAGATAAGCCGGCCATGGTGAGCCTCGACAAGCAGCTGGTCGTCGCCGACAAGCCTGGCGAAAAGACCGAAGGACCGCGCGTGCGCGATCAGGGCGAGCGCCAGACCGGACTTGCCCGAGCCGGACGCCCCCGAGATCATCACGCCGCGGTCGCGCAGCACAACGGCGCTTGCGTGCATGTTGGCGCTCATTTCCGTTTACCGGCCCAAATTCAGCCGTCGGCCGGCAGCGTAACCGTGAAGCGCGCGCCGCGCACCTCGCCGGGCTTGCCACCGGGGATATTCTCCGCCGTCAGCGTTCCGCCATGTGCTTCGACAATCTGCCGGCTGATCGACAGGCCAAGGCCGGAGTTCTGTCCGAATGCCTCGCCGGCAGGCCTGTCCGTATAGAAGCGCTCGAAAATGCGCTCGATGCTGTCGGCTCGGATGCCCGGACCATTATCGTCGACATTGAGGATGATGCGCTTGCCAACGCGTGACAGCGATAGTGTAACGCGTCCCGTATCCTCGGGAACGAACGAGCGGGCGTTCTCGATCAGATTGGTGATGACCTGGCCAAGCCGGAGATCGTGGCCGACAACGGTGTATGTCTTGGGTCCGTGCGTTGCCTTGGCCGCGTTGAACTCGATCTCGACCACCTTCCTGTGCCGGCCCGAATCGCGCGAGACGCCCACCAGGTCGCTGACGAACTTCTTCAGGTCCATGCGCCCCGCATCTTCGCGTGCCAGTTCGGCGTCGAGCCGCGAGGCGTCGGAAATGTCGGTAATCAGCCGGTCGAGCCGGCGCACGTCATGCTGGATAATCTCCATGAGCCGGCCTCGCGACACGTCCGTCTTGGCAATCGGCAGTGTCTCGACGGCGCTGCGCAGCGAGGTCAGTGGATTCTTGAGCTCGTGGCTGACATCGGCAGCGAAGCTCTCAATGGCATCGATCCGGGCATAAAGGGCGTTCGTCATGTCGCGCACAGCGACCGACAGATTGCCGATTTCGTCCTGCCGGTCGGAAAAATCGGGAATTTCCTCGCGGTTCTTGACCCCACGGCGCACGCGCACGGCAGCGGCCGCAAGACGCCTGAGCGGCTGCGCGATGGTCGATGCAAGCATCAGAGACAAAAGCACATTGACGAGGGCCGCCACGCCAAACACCCGAAGGATGGCCCGGCGTTCGGCAGCGACGATCTTGTCGATGTCGCCGCCTTGCGTCGACAGCATGAGAACGCCGAGCACGGCCCTGAAGCGCTGCACCGGTACCGCGACCGAGACGATCTGTTCGCCCTGCTCGCTGATGCGCACCACGGTGGACGGGATCCCGGTCAGGGCGTTCATCACCTCCGGGAAGGCCGAGCCGTTGCCGCCCGGCTGCTCGCGGTAGATCGGCAGGTCGGTGCGGCGGAAGAATTCAGCGATGAAGCGCTGCACGCGGTCGAAGAAGTCCGGCACCTCCTCGTCAACCGAAGGCAGGTCGTAGCGCAGGATCTGGCCGCGCGAATAGAGGTGACGTGAATCGAGCAGCAGATTGGCATCCCGGTCATAGATGCGCGCCCGCGTGCGGGTCGGCGAGATGAGGCGCCGCAGAACCGGCGCGACCCGTTCGGGATTGATCGGGAAATCGAGACTGTCGAGCTGGTCCGAGCCCGGTCCGAGACTTTCGCCTGCCTGCAGTTCGAGCAGTTTTTCGGGGTCGATCGAGATCGAATCGGTCTCGATCGTGGCCGAGGCGGCAATCGCGCCGGCAATAATCTCGCCCTGCGTCATAAGGCTCTCGACGCGGGCCTCGATCAGTCCGTCGCGAAACTGGTTCAGGTAAAGAATGCCGACAACCAGAACACAAAGCGCTGCCAGGTTCAGCACAAGGATGCGTCTGGTCAGACTGGAAAAGATGTAGTGGCCGAGGAAGCGCTTCAGCCGAATCTTGGTCCGGCCGATCCAGGAAGGCAGAGGCTTTGCCGGCCGCTTCGCGGCAGCCGGCGTATTCTTGAGCTCTGCTTCCATTGCCATAGGGCAGCTTTCCCCGGTTTATGCCTCGCGAAACCGGTAGCCCACTCCATAAAGCGTTTCGATCATCTCGAAATCATCATCGACCTGCTTGAACTTCTTGCGCAGACGCTTGATGTGGCTGTCGATCGTCCGGTCATCGACATAGACCTGCTCATCATAGGCCGAATCCATCAGCGCATCACGGCTTTTTACGACGCCTGGCCGTTGAGCCAGCGAATGCAGGATGAGGAACTCCGTCACCGTCAGCGTCACCGGCTCGCCACGCCAGGTGCAGGTATGACGCTCCTGATCCATGACGAGCTGACCACGTTCGAGCGAGCGGGCCTGCTGGTTGGGCGTCTTGGCCGATGCTTCACGGGCACTGGCGCGTCGCAACACTGCCTTGACGCGCTCGACCAGGAGCCGCTGCGAGAACGGTTTGCGGATGAAGTCGTCGGCACCCATCTTGAGACCGAAAAGCTCGTCGATCTCGTCATCCTTGGAGGTCAGGAAGATCACCGGGAGGTCGGTCTTCTGGCGCATGCGGCGCAACAGTTCCATGCCGTCCATGCGCGGCATCTTGATATCGAGAATTGCAAGGTTTGGCGGGCGAGCGGCCAGCCCCTCCAGGGCGGAAGCCCCGTCTGTGTACGTCTCGACCCGGTAGCCCTCCGATTCAAGTGCAATCGAAACTGACGTCAGAATGTTGCGGTCGTCATCGACAAGCGCGATCGTTGCCATATCAAGCGGCTCCCTCATGAGCGGGTGTCCCTTCCTGCTTCGAGAAGTCGGCAGATGCGGGACAAATTGGGTACAAATTGTGGCACAGAATTTCGACCATGTCACAGGCGCTGATCGCCGCGGCCCTACGCACAGTCCGGCTCGGGCAATCCCGGCGTCTGACTGCGACCGTCGTGACCGTGTTGGCCCGAAATCGGCGCCTCCCGGGGTATATAAACGATTTAAAAGTTTTTTAAAATCTTTAAATCGATTAATGATTTGAATTCATTTGTCTTTTCTGTTTTCGACACTGGCGCACGCTTAAAGCGCGGTCGGTGCGGCAGCGTCGGCAAACGCCAGCCGAGGGTCTCGTGATGAGTGAAACTGGAATCCGCAACGCAGACTTCGGCATCGACAGGGTCGGACTGAAAACCTCGGGCGAGGTGCACTATAATTATTTGAGCGCGGCTCTCTATGAGCAGGCGATACGCCGTGGCGAGGCCCGACTCAGCGCAGGCGGCGCCCTCGTTGCCACCACCGGCCAGCACACGGGGCGTTCGCCGAAGGACAAGTTTGTCGTTCGCGACGCCAACACGGCGCCCGATGTCTGGTGGGACAATAACAAGCAGATGACGCCCGATGCGTTCGAGCGCCTTTACGAGGATTTTCGCGCCCACGCGGCCGACAGGGACCTGTTCGTCCAGGATCTGAACGGCGGCGCCGATGCCGAACACAGCCTGCCGACGCGCATCGTCACCGAGCTTGCCTGGCATTCGCTGTTCATCCGCAATCTGCTGATCCGCCCGGCAACAGCTGATCTCGCCGGCTTCGAGCCGAAAATGACGGTCATAGACCTGCCGTCCTTCCGGGCTGACCCGGCGCGCCACGGCACAAACTCCGAGACGGTTATCGCCATCGATCTGACGCGGCTGATCGTGCTGATCGGCGGCACTGCCTATGCCGGCGAGATGAAGAAGGCCGTTTTCACCGCACTCAACTATCTCCTTCCGGCGCGCGGCGTCATGCCCATGCACTGCTCGGCCAACGAGGGGCCGAACGGCGATGCCGCGGTGTTCTTCGGCCTGTCGGGCACCGGCAAGACGACGCTTTCGGCCGATCCGTCGCGCACGCTGATCGGCGACGACGAGCATGGCTGGGGAGCCGATGGCATTTTCAATTTCGAAGGCGGCTGCTACGCCAAGACCATCCGCCTGTCGGCCGAGGCAGAACCCGAAATCTTCGCCACAACGCAGCGCTTCGGCACCGTGCTTGAAAATGTCGTTCTCGACAGCGACCGGCAGCCCGACTTTGATGATGGTTCGCTGACGGAGAACACGCGCTGCGCCTATCCGCTGGACTTCATTCCAAATGCCAGCTCGACCGGCCGCGCCAGTCACCCCAAATCCGTGATCATGCTGACCGCAGACGCCTTCGGCGTGATGCCACCGATCGCCAGGCTTTCCCCAGCCCAGGCCATGTATCACTTCCTGTCCGGCTACACCGCCAAGGTGGCCGGCACCGAACGCGGTGTCCGTGAACCGGAAGCCACCTTCTCAACCTGCTTCGGCGCGCCATTCATGCCGCGCCACCCGTCCGAATATGGTGCGCTGCTCAAGCAGCTCATCGCCGAACACGGGGCTGCCTGCTGGCTGGTTAACACCGGCTGGACCGGCGGCGCCTATGGCACCGGTCGACGCATGCCGATCAAGGCAACGCGAGCGCTACTCGCCGCTGCACTCGACGGGTCGCTGGCCGATGCCGAGTTCCGCACCGATCCGAATTTCGGCTTTGCCGTGCCGGTTTCGGTTGACGGCGTCGATGCCGCAATCCTCGATCCGCGCGGCACATGGGCCGACAAGGCGGCCTATGATGACCAGGCGCGACGCCTGGTCGGCATGTTCATCGACAATTTCGAGAAGTTCGAAAGCCATGTCGATGCGGCCGTCATGGGCGCCGCACCACGAACCCGGGAAGCCGCCGAATAGGCGGCCTTCCAGCGAAAACCATCGGGCCCGGCCCTGCCGGGTCTTTTCTTTTGCCGCCTTCCACGCCATCACTGGTGCATGGCCGCCGACGAACCGATCAGCATCTCGCATGAAGCCGTCATCCACGAGGCTGACCTCGAGGAGAACTTCATCCGCTCGTCCGGCCCCGGTGGCCAGAACGTCAACAAGGTGGCGACCGCCGTGCAGCTACGCTTCGATGCCCGCAACGCGGCGGGCCTGTCGGAGCGAGTCCGGGCGCGCACGCTGAAGCTCGCCGGCCAGCGTGCCACCAAGGATGGCGTTGTCGTCATCGAGGCGGGCCGCTACCGCACGCAGGAACTGAATCGCGCCGATGCCCGGAACCGGCTGACCGAACTGGTGGCCAGGGCGGCAGAACCGCCGCCGCCGCCGCGCAAGAAAACCAGACCCACCAAGGGCTCGGTCGAACGTCGCCTGAAGAGCAAGGCCGGCCGCTCGAACGTCAAGAAGCTGCGCGGCAGGGTCAGCGACGACTGAAGGAGCTTCCACTTTCATTTCGGACGCCCAGATGCAAATGTCGTGTCGGGCAGAAACGCATAAGGAGACCCCGAGGATGGGTATTTTCGATTTTGTGAAAAGCGTTGGCAACAAGCTCGGTTTCGGCGATGACGACGAGACGACCTCCGCGGCGGCGCTGAAGAAGGAGCTGGATTCGCACAAGCTCGGCACGGACAATGTCGAGGTCGAGGTCAAGGGCGACACAGCGATCCTGAAGGGCGCGGTCGCCGACCAGTCGGTATTCGAAAAGGCAATCGTTGCTATCGGCAACACACTTGGCGTCTCGAAGGTGCAGGCTGACGAACTCAGAATCGTGGCGCCCGAATCGGGTCTCAAGCTCGACCGCAAAGTCGACATGACCGAACTGGTCAAAGCGTCGACCCCTGCCAGGCAGCCCAAATTCTATACGGTCAAGAAGGGCGATAACCTGTCGAAAATTGCCCAGGAGGTCTACGGCAAGGCATCCAAATATCCGGTGATCTTCGAGGCCAACAAGCCGATGCTGACACATCCGGACAAGATCTATCCTGGCCAGTCACTGCGTATCCCGGATCTCGCCGAAGCCTGATCGCCGACAGGTGATCGCTGCCAATGCCGAAGCGGCGGCCACACCGGCCGCCGCTTTTGGTTTCAGCCCATGAGAGCTCGAGGCGAAATGCTGGTTCTGCCGAAGGGTGTCCGGCACAGTCCCGGTCATCTCGACCGCGCAGCGCAGGAAGCGCTGGTCGAAGACGTGCGGGCC
>JBBSOT010000179.1:0-9716 GCA_038259455.1 Hyphomicrobiales bacterium
CTTCTGCAATTGCGCGCCAAAAGCGCCCTGTCAGCTAACGACCCAGTACCCGCCACGGTAAGGATCAGGCTTGCGTCCCGAAACTAGCCGCTCATTGAACCCGCTCGTTCCAGCCGGTTTCGGACCGTCAGCTGCCAGTCCGCTTCCGGCCAAAAGAATGAGATAGCTGACACAAGCTGTATCTCGGAACGGAAATTATCGCTGTGTCCCGTCTATTGTCTTACAGCCCCATATGCTCAGTAAGAGCATTCCTGCGTTGACCTCAGATTCTGGCAACTGCTGACCCAAGCGGCTCTGTAATTCAGAAAGCGACGTCCGCAGCGGTTGCTCACATGCCTGGCCGCGAGGGGCCGAGGCCGCATTTCAACCTGTCCCGAATGATGAACCACCTTCTCAGCGAGGTCGCGATCAGGCTGGGCGTTCCGATCAAGCTACTCGAACGTAGTCATGGGCCGCTCCGACGGCAGTCGGGCCATTTCACGGAAATGCCAACGCGAGAGTCATATCATCGCGTTCAGCCTGACAGGATGGCAGTGTCCTCAAGGGCACGATGCGCTACGGTTTGAGCCTGGCGTAATCAAACCGTCGCCTGGTTCCTACGCCCCAAGCCAGAACATGAGGCTGTCAAACGGTTAAGCAAATAGAAGTGAGCCCATCGAAAACTAATCGCGGATGGATCAGCCGCCGCCTAGCACTGCGCACCTAGCCATGTACCGGATCTAATAAGTTCGGATATCAAGACCGGACATTTAAAAACGCATATTTCTGCACTTTAATATTCAACAATCTTTCAACAGTGCCCTGCATTTTCGTGAAAAAGAATTAGGAAAAATCAGCATTCGACTTTTATATTAGAAGCATATTCGATCTTTTGTCAAATGAACGAAGTCTCGCTAACCGCCTATACGCCGTTTTGTAATTCTACTGAAGAAAATCAGATACTAAGGATCAAACTTTATCCGAGAGGAATCAATCTTAAATCCAAGCGGTCAGTATCAAACCCGGTTAGGCCAGGGATAACAGAGATAGGACGCTGTCTGTTCCTTGGCCCACTTACACGGCTGAGCGTCGCTATCCCCGATCCGTTGAGTTCGATCACATCTTCGCCAGCGAAGATGCGAGCGCCGCGGAGCGAGCCGGGCTCATAGACCAGTACAAGGTTATAGCCGCCGGGTGCATTACAATATTCGCGAAAGACTCCAAGCGAGACCGCACCCGTTGTGGATACGGAAAAGTCGGTGGATTGATGCTGAATGTCGCAATGGACCTTTACGGTCGCCCTAAGATTGAAACCCATCGTTGCGGGCACTGCAGCCGAGGGTACCGCTGCGGCCGCAATGCAAGCTATGCAGATCGCAAATTTGTTTAACACGGATACCACTCCCATTCGAGCCGGGCTGCGACTGGAAGTAGGGTAGAGTTACCTACAAAATGTTAAGATCGATGAGAATTATCCGAATCCAAAAGCCGATAAGTTAGCGCGCCGTGACTGTAATCGAAATAACATCGCTGTAGACGCCCGCACGCCGATTGGACACCTCACCGATAAAGAACTGAATTGGCAAGGATTCCTGCCTTATGCCGGGATCCGCCGAGCCCATCATTGTCGCTGGACCCCGTAGATTCATCGAACTGCCGCCCAGCGTAAGCGAATAGGGCACATACCATTCGCTGGTGCCGAGACGCAGCCGACCCGAATTGGCAGATGTAACGCTCAATTCGTACCGTGAGGTGCTTCTCACACGAAGCTGCAAGGGAACCGGCGCCGGTCCAGGCCTCAGTTCCCCGAGATCCACCACCGCTTGGCCATCGCTCATCGTGAACGCTCCAGCAAGACCGATACGCGCCGACGGCAACACATCGATACCAAGCACGATCCTCGTACCACCCAAGGTCCTGAAATTTTCGCCCTCTGCCTGAAGCAGCACGTCCTGCGAATAAAGGCCTGCGCTTCTCAGATCGTCGGGGTTTACAACGAGCTTGTAGAGGATGGTGCGCCCCTCATTCGGGTTCAATTCTATCTCGCGCTGGGCAGGGCGCAATTCGGTTCGACCCGCACGCGGGGTGGCGTCTCGCGAATTGGTGAGATTCAAAAGCGCATAGCGAACGGGCCTGTCTGCCCCCCGCGTAAGGCCGAAGGGCGGTTGCTGTAACTCGAAGGACGGTGAAAAGCTGCAAGGGGCCTGGCCATCATTGACAAATGTGACGCCGAACGTGGCTTCGGGCAGCGAACCGCCATACGGATCATAACCCTGGATAAGCCATGTGGCTGGTGTCGCCACGACACGGATGAAACAGTCGACCGCACCTTTGTTGGGAGCAGCAGGTGCTTGCGCTGCAACCGGAGACGCCATGGCCATTGCGGCTAATAAAAAAAGCGAGCGCAACATTGAATACTCCTAATTCCCGGCACCGGGTTGGACAATGCCAAGGTTTACTAAACCATCGGTATCGGCTGGAATCGAAAATTCGAAGCTCCTGTCGACCGTGCCGTTAGGACCATAGGTCTCGACGAGGTATTTGCGGTTCGGGAGAAGCCCGGAAATGGCAAAACGACCTGCCGAATTGGTAAAGAACGGTATCGGCTGAGGGGTGTCATCTTCCGCTATATCGAGCAGCGTCACTCGCCCGCCGATCAGGGCTACGGGCATCGTCGGTGCAGTTTGAAGCGTACCCATAGCGCTGACGAAAGCATCGGTTCCCACGCGCAACGCGTAACCGCTTTTGTAGGATGGATTTACCCGCGCTACGCCAGGCCCAATATCATACCCGGTTGGCGGATCTTCCACATCGTACTGCACTGACTGGTTAACGTATGAAGCCAAGAAATTATTGACTGCAGCACCCATCGGTCCGCTGCGTCCAATGTAATCGTTTTCAGCTAGAGACTGGCCGGCGACAACTCTTCGTTTCCCTAGGTTCCTATGCGGCGACAGCAGCGCGAAACTGTCATTTATCCGGCGCCCGATCCCGAACATGCCATCCGCAAAAGCAATCGTCGTGCCTACACGCGCAGAGGTGGCGTTGACCGCTCCGAAATCGTTGAGACTGGGCCCGAAGCTTGAATGGCTGACAGAAGCGTCGAACCGGTTTGCCGAATAAAATGCAAATCCTTGTGCACGCACATTGTCGTCTTGATGTGCAACAACCCCGCCGAAGCCGACGCTGTCGAGCTGGTTGAGGCCATTCTGGCTGAAAGATAACTCAGCCAAATTGTCTCGGCTCTCGTAGCGCGCTTCGGCCCTCCTGCGGAAGTCGGGCTGGAACGTCAGCCCCACATTGACGCTGAATCCATTGCCACTAGAAAATGAAGAGGGAAATTTGGCGTAATCGACCCCGGCTCGAAAGGTCCAGCGGCGGTCGATACGATAGTAGCCCGTTACTCCGAGCCGGTAGCTATCTCCGACCGCTCCACGGCCTTTCAGGTATGAAGCGGTCGCAGTGCCGAGTACGCGAAAGCTGAATTGTCGGGTGTATTGGGAGGATAGAGAGAATTCGGTTGAGTTGAAGGCCTGGGGATTGCCGAGCGTGGCGAAGTCCGCGGACAGGTAATCCGCTCGTACTGAAAGATTATCCGCCAGGCCGCCACGATCGAGCAGTTGTTCGTAGCTGACACCACCCGCGAAACCCTGCCCCGCAACGCGGGAATTGCTCGCGGCACCGTCAAGCAGAAGCCTCCCGCCGGTCCGCATGATGAATTGCGTTTGCCCAGTCACAGTCTGCACAATTTCACTCGCCTGCAGCCCTAGACCAATTGCAGGTCGATCGATGAAAGCCTTGCGAAAGAAGCCGGTGAAAGCGAGTGGGCCACTGTAGTCGGGCGCACCGCCAAACCGTTCGCTTACCGGCCCGAAATATGCGCCATATTCGTAATCGCCCGGATCGAGATCGATTGGATCGAGATATTGCTGGAACGACAGCCTCTGCACAGTGCCGGTGTTGTCGCGAATCTCGATATCGACGTCATTGCTGCCGGCTAGCAGAGGCAAAGAGCTGAAATCGTAACGGCCCGGATCGAGGCGAATTTCTCGGTAAAGGGCCCCGTTGCGCAAGAAGCGGACCGTCGCCTCCCGTTGCACGATCAGCTGACGATCGGCCTGGAGAATGGCGGCGCGAAAGGTGTTGAACCTGCGCTTTTGGCGTACGACGCCAATGCCCCCCATTTGCACGAACGACTGCTGCCCGCGTATTTGTGGCTCGAGATCGCCCACTGTCCAGCGGCGATAATCGGTCGCCTGGTCATATACTACACGGGCATAGTTTCGGCGGATCTTGTAGGCTTCCCCTCCTTGCCCGAAGCGTGTGCCGAGCTCGGCATCTCCTTCGAAGACAAATCTCCCAACCCGCAGGGCACCGTCAAATGTCAATGTCGGCAGTTCAGTCTCTTCCGCTTCCCAAACGTAGGTTTGTCCAAGGTTCAAATTGAGATAAGCGGAGAAATTGGCGGGCTGAAGGAGGATTTGATCCTCATCATCCCGCGGTGGGGCAAAAAGATTCATGATCGCGCGTTCTTCAGGCGAGACCTCGACTACGACGACAGCCAGAGTGCTTGGATCGTACGTCAAGCGGATGCCCGTTTCATCCAGGTCGTCCTGCCCGAATGTCTCACGGTCACCCAATCTGTTGGCCAAGTCGATTTGGGCCTCTTCATTGATTATTGGCCGCATCAGCCGGATAAATGTCGCGGCGTCCAGAAGGTAACGATCGTCCGCGGTCAAACGCATCGCGACTTCACCCAGGCTACGGCTCTGGAAAGTGAGCGGGACCGTCATGTCGATATCGCGGTCGTACGGGTTGATATCCGGCCTTCCGTGAGCGCCGATAGGAACCTGCGGCACAGCGACGGTGGGCTCCGGCTCGGCACCGGGCAGCGGAATCGTGACCTCGGGCTCTGCTGGACGATCTTCCTGCGGAAGATCGGTGCGATCGGCTTGCGGAAGGGGAACTGAGATTGACGGGCTTGTCGACTGGCCCTCTTCTTGGGGTATCTTCTGGCTCGACTGCGGCAGCGGGATCGAGACCTGCGCGATCGCGCTGTTACCCCACAGGGCGATGAGGGCGACGGAGCAGGCAAAATGGGACTTTTTCACTGCGTAAACGACAACCGGATCGGAGCCTGCCCGAAGCCAGAGACCGGAACCGTGAACGTCCGCTGCCCCAAGGCCGGAACGTATCCCGTACCAACCGCGCGGTTGAGCTCTTCGGGCGATATATCCACCCGCAGCCTTTGGCCTTGGGCATCGGTGCCTTCCAGACGCCAACCGAAATTGGACATCATCGCATGGCGAAGGCCCTCGTTTTCCAGAACGATCTCCACCCCATCCTGCATCGGTCGAGCCCCTTCGGAACCCGGAAGTTCGGGAGGCTGATAATAAACCTGTCGAACGGTGACTGGCTTTACGTCCGGTTTGGCTCCGGGCGGGGCAACCACGACAAGCGCGCGCATATTGTAAAGAACCTGGACCTGCGCGTCGGCCGCTTCTGCCGAGCCCGGCTTGAATTCCACTGGAAGCTGCTGAACCGATACATAGAAGGCTTGGGAGGCAGCGAGCGCGGGATCTCCGACCCACTGCAGCCGTACGACCTGTCGGCCACCGGGAGGCAGCACACCCTGTGGAGGAAAGACCAGAAACTCCTCGTCGGCCGGAGTCTCGATGATCGTCCCGTCCTCGGCGATCGTCATCAGGAAAACACGGGTTTCGAAAGCGAGGTTCCCTTGGTTGATGTTCTGAACCTCGACGCGCGCAACGGCTCCACTGCCACGCGACTCCATTTCGACGACCATCGGGGAAACGCGCATCGCAGCCGCCGGGATGGCAGCCGCAAAAGCACCAAGAGCCAGTATGCCAGCCAACATGTGGCGGTTTAATATTTTCAGGAGACCCATCGCACTCGCCAGTCGGAATTTATTGAAGTTACTTCGATCTGAGGAAAGAAAGGGGAAAGATTGCTCTTTCCCCTCTCCTCAATCATCTTACCCGATCAGATCAGATCGCGCGCAGGGTGAGCGTGGTCTGACCGGTGTAGCTACCGGCGACCAGGCCCTTGTTCACGACCGGAGCGGTGATGTCGATGTCCATCGACGAACGCCAGGCGCCCTGCTGCAGAGCACCGGCATTGGCCGCCGTGCCAACGGTGAACGACTGAGGCGACCCGGTGGTCTGGGCACCCAGAGCAACGCCGGTCCAGCTGGCCTGCACCGAGTAGGGGATGTTCGCCTGGAACTCGTTGGTGTCGTAGCCACCCGGGTTCTGGTTCACGAGACCGCGGATGTCGTCCTTGTTGATCTCGACGACGTTGTTGGTGTTGCAGCCGGCAGTCAGCGACTGGATATCGGCTTGAGCCGGACCGACCATCTCGAACGCATTGGCCACGTTCTCATTGTTGCCGGTGCGAACACCGATCACACCGAAATCGATGGTCCGCGCGGCGGGATTGTTGCCCGCATAGAAGGAGCAATCGCGGTTGACGGTCCCGCTGAGCGTGAAGACGACGTCGACACGATCGGTGGCGGGAACGGTGTCGGACGGTGCATCGGCGTTTGCCGTGTAGCGCGTCCCGATATCAGCCGCGACGAGAAGCTCTTGACCGATCGTACCAATGAAGTTGGGGTTCGTGGAAGTGTAACCGATTCCAGCGACGTTGCCAGCATAGTGACGTTCGCTGGTCTGAGCTGCGGCCGGGCTAGCGATACCGGCCAGGGCGAGGGCAGCAACGCTGCCGCAAAGGATTTTCTTCATAAGTTCATTCCCTCTAGTTTGCTCTTCCCAGTGGCGGGTCGAGGCATGTCGTCTTGCACCGTCAGTCGAGAGCCGAGAGCGCAACGGTGCGTGCGTCTTCCGGCATCGGTCCGCGGGGCTCCGCGGACGAACTTCAGAATGGATTGACCGTTATCGTGATCGTTTCTGTGTAATCTCCAGCAAGCAGCCCGGCCTCTCCGGTCGGTCGGCCCAGCTGGACCGCCAGAACCATCCCGTCCGTGGCGATGCCGCCATTGCTCGTGAAAACCCCGCCAGCCAGCAGCTCGCTGCTACCGAAAATCCGCCTCACCATCTCGCTCGCGGGGTGCCGAACGGGCATCTCGATCGCGAGGGAATAGGGCACCGCACCGCCATATGGTCCCTGCCCATTCGGCATGGACAAGTGGGTGAGTGCGCCGCGCTCACCGCGGATCATCATAGTGAAGGGAATGTTGCAATCGAACCCCACCCGGGTCTCGCGACCGAGGCCCTGACGTTCCAGATTGCCAAAATTCATGTTCGCGATACTGCCGATCGCGCAATGCTCGCTGATCGCGCCCTGCAAAGTGATCTCGACCTTGCGCTGTCCGACAATCTCCTCGGCCTTTGCAAGCGAAGGAAGAGCGGCAATCGCAATCATTATTGTCAGAAAGATCACACGCACGAGTCTCTACCCCCAATCGAGAGCCTAACTCTCGATAGATTCAACCGGTGCGACCCTTTTGTTGTGAAGCGTGACTTCGATCGCGGCGCCCCTCTTTGGCGTCTAGCGAATCGACCGTCCCTCCCTGGGATTAGCAGTTAAGGGATTCTTAACGAAGGCGCAAAAGTATAATCTCTATTCTGGTGGGAGATCGCAAATTCCCCAGTAGTCTAGTCAATATTTGCTCGCCACTTCAAGGACTTGACTAGACGCAATATCTTCGTCGGTCTGAAAGTGTACCGATTGGGGACGGCCGCCAGGTGTCCCATAATGATACCAGTTCTGCCGTTTTCTACTTCATCGAGACCAAGACCGGGACCATCCTCCACAGCTCAACTTCGAAGGCATTCTCACCGGCCTAAACGATGCCGTCGCCATGCCGGTCATAAAGCAGCCATCAATCCAAGTGCCCGCCTTCGTCCTCTATGGGACCTTGCCATTTTTAGTATGCCCGCGCGCTGCACGAGGGTGAAGGCCCGTTCAACCCGCCGCGCTAAGCTGGCCACCTGGGTGTGTTTCGGGCTAGTTTTCTCTCGGAACCATACGAACGAACAAAGTCCCCCTGCCAATTTCAGGAACACGCAAGTGCACCTGCCTTACGCCAGATTGGGGCCCCGCTTCAGGACCACGATGCATGCTCTCATTCGTCTGAGATAGGATCTGTTGGCTGCGATGGGTGCCGGACTGAACGAACGGCAGCTTTTGGGGAAAGATCGATATAACTCGAACGACCGAAGTTGGGGCGCTTTGCTGAAGGTCGGCTTCTCCACTTCCGGAAATACGGCAACCGGGCCGATTGCGGACGGTCGACTTTAAGCGCCCAATTTGTCCAAAGCTGACCATTCGGATGCGGCTTAATTGTAAAGGCCCAAGGGTCACTGCCTAGCTTCCTTCTCGGTCTGGCCTCGACTGCCCCGCGCATAACGGTGGGACCATATGAACGCGAAAGATCGGATCGAATTAACGATGCGCCATTGAAGTGGCTCATCGGCCGAGCATATTGCCTCGGATGACCGAGTTTCACTTTTACGAGCCCACCGAGGGGCATCGGCTGCCACACGATCCCCTGAATGCGATCATCGCGCCGCGGCCAATTGGGTGGGTGTCCACCGCAAGCGCCGATGGCGTGCGCAATCTGGCGCCATACAGCTTCTTCAATCTGATCAACTATCGACCGCCGCTGGTCGCTTTTTCATCGATGGGCTGGAAGGATTCGGTCGCCAATGTGAAAGCGACGGGCGAATTCGTCTGGAACCTGGCTACCATGGCCCAGGCCGAGCAGATGAACACCAGCTCGGCAAGTGTGGATGCCGACGTCGACGAGTTCGATCTGGCGGGGCTGGACTCGCTGCCATCTTCACTCGTCAAACCCGATCGCGTGGCGGGCAGTCCGGTCCATTTCGAGTGTCGCCTGACCCAGCTCATCCAGCTTGAGACCAAGGAAGGTCTCGAACTGGATCAGTGGCTCGTGATTGGCGAGGTTGTTGGCATTCATATCGACAGAGCAATGCTCGAGGAGGGGGTCTACCAGACGGCGCGTCCGCACCCGATCACCCGCGGCGGCGGGCCGGCGGACTATTTCGAGATTACCGAGGACCGGCTATTCAAGATGAAGCGTCCCGATTGACCAGAGCTTTGTCGCCTCTTGCTCGGTACGCCGGGTCGTGGGCGGGAGTGCCGAGGGCGCTAGTTAAACCGCTCGCCTTGTTTGCGCGGGCAGCAGCGCATACGACGAACGTCAGGTGCGAGGAGTGATTGGGTATGAAATATCGCAAGCTGGGCGACGGCCTCGAGGTCTCTGCAATCGGCATCGGGTGCATGCCGATGATCCGGGATGGCAATATCAGCTACGGCCCGGCGGATAACGACGTATCGACGCGCACGATCCACGAAGCGATCGACCTTGGCATCACGTTTTTCGATACCGCCGAGATGTATGGCCCATTCAGCAACGAAGAGCTGGTCGGGGCCGCAATCAAGGACCGCCGCGACGGCCTCGTCATCGCTACGAAGTTCGCGATGCGCTGGGACGAGGGCAAACCCGTCGGCTTGGACGGCAGCCCCAAGAATGCGCGTCGCGCGTGCGAGGGATCGCTGAAGCGGCTTGGCATCGACACGATCGACTTGTTCTACCAGCATCGCGTCGATCCCGATGTCCCGATCGAGGAGACCATCGGCGGAATGGCGGAGCTCGTGAAGGAGGGGAAGGTTCGCTTCCTCGGCCTGTCCGAAGCCGCTGCGGACACGGTTCGCCGCGCCGCCAAAATCCACCC
>JBBSOT010000180.1:0-9702 GCA_038259455.1 Hyphomicrobiales bacterium
GACCCTCTGTTGCGTGATCCGGGGGCTGCGGAACGCGGCACTTTGTTCCACGAGATCCTGAACCGGTTTTCGGCAAGTGACATCGATCCACGCGATGCCGCATCGATCGAGGTTTTGCTGACCAGGGGTCGCGAGTGCTTTGCCGAGGATGCGTTGCCCGAAGACGTCGCAGCGGTCTGGTGGCCGCGCTTTGAAATGCTGGCCGCCGAATTCATCCAGTGGGAAATCAGCAGGTCCGAGTCGGTAAAAGGGCGTGTGCCCGAAGCGCGTGCGGCAAAGCTTTTGGTCGGGGCCTCGGGCGTCACGCTGTCCGGCTATGCGGATCGGATCGACCTTCTACCCGCCGGCATGGCCGATATTCTTGACTACAAGACTGGTTCGTCACCCTCAAAAGGTCAGGCGCACACGTTGCTCGCGCCGCAGCTGGCGCTTGAAGGCGCTTTGCTGCGAAGAGGTGCGTTTGAAGAGCTCGGCAAGCTGGAGCCAGCCGACCTCGCCTATATCCGACTTAAGCCGAATGGCGAAGTCGTTCATGAATCGATTCTCGAGCACAGCCGCAGCCATCGCAGTGCCAAGGAACTCTCCGAGGACGCATGGGCGCGGCTGGAGAAGCTTCTTATCCATTACGGTGATCCGACGACCGGCTACCTGTCGCGCGCGCTGCCGTTTCGCCAGGGCGATACGGATGGCGATTATGATCATCTCGCCCGGGTGCTGGAATGGTCGGCGGGTGGCGATGGCGACGCCGAGGGTGACGTCGAATGAGCGCACTAAAGCGGACTGTTCCAGATGAGACGGCGCGGCGGCAGGCAAGCGCGGCAGATCCGAAAAATTCGGTCTGGGTGTCGGCCAATGCCGGTGCCGGCAAGACGCATGTGCTGGCGCAGCGCGTCATCAGGCTGCTGCTTGCGGGAACTGACCCTTCGCGCATTCTCTGCCTGACCTATACGCGAGCCGCCGCAGCCAACATGTCCAACCGGGTTTTTTCGAGCCTGTCGGAATGGACCATGCTCGATGACGCGGCGCTGGCTGCAAGGATTACGGAGCTTGAGGGCGCTGCGCCTGATGGACGAAAACTAAGCGCTGCGCGGCGGCTGTTTGCAGAAGCGCTGGAAACGCCGGGTGGCCTCAAGATCCAGACCATCCACGCCTTTTGCGAGGCGGTGCTGCACCAGTTTCCGCTGGAGGCGAATATCGCTGCACAGTTTGAAATGCTCGATCAGCACATGGAGCAGGTGCTGTTCTCGACAGCACGCCGCGAAATGTTGACGCTGGCTGTCGCCGGCAATCCCGAACTTGGCGAGGCGTTTGCCACGGTGTTGCAGCGGGGTGGCGAGGCCGGGCTCGATTCGCTGCTGCAGGAGATCGTGCGCCGCCGCGACGGACTGCGCGCGTTCATCGATGAGGGACTGACCGGAGACACCGGCAAGGAATCGCCACTTTTCGAGGAGTTCGGTTTCGCGTCGGGTGAAAGTGCCGAGCAAATTGCCGGCGCAGTCTGGCCGCTTCCCGGGTTTTCGGCGACCTATCTGGAAGACGTTGCCGAGGCGTGCCTGAGTACGGGGGCCAACCGCGCACTGGACAGCCTCATCGAGCCGGCCAAGCATGCTTTCCTGGAGACGGATGCCGTCAAGCGCCTGAGGCTGATGCACAAGGCGTTCCTGAAAGGCAAGGGCGAGGCGTATGTATCTGCCTGGCTCTTCAAGAAGGCGCTGCTGGCCGCCATGCCCGACCTTGCGGGCCGCTATGAAGACGCCGCCGCTGCGATCATCGAGGCTATGGACCGGCTTACTCTGTTCCAGATGCTTGAAGGTACGCGGGCGGCGCTGAACATTGCCGACTGGATGATCGCCCGCTACGAGCAGCTCAAATCAGCGCGCGGCTTTCTCGACTTCAACGATCTGATTACCCGCACCGTAAGACTGCTGGCGCGGCAGGATGCAGGTGCCTGGGTGCAGTACAAGCTCGACCAAGGCATCGACCATATTCTGCTCGACGAGGCGCAGGACACGAGCCCCGACCAGTGGGAGGTTGTTCGGCGTCTGGCAGGCGAATTTTTTGCCGGCAAAGGATCGCGGGACGACGTGCACCGCACGATCTTCGCGGTCGGTGACGAGAAGCAGTCGATCTACTCCTTCCAGGGCGCGTCGCCCGAATCCTTCGCAGAGACCGGTCACGAGTTCTCGCGTCGGATATGCGAAGTTAAAGCCGGGTTTGAACGCGTACAACTGACGCTGTCCTTCCGCTCGACCAACGATGTCCTGCACGCCGTCGACCGCGTCTTTGCAAGCGACGAGGTCCGGCGCGGCATCACCACCGAGACGGTGGTACGCCACGATGCGATCCGCTTCGACGAACCGGGCTATGTCGAGCTCTGGCCGTCGATCGGCACCGATGCAGTGGAGGAGCCCGATGACTGGAGCCAACCCGTCGACCACGCACAGGCGCCTGCCGTGCGGGTGGCCGAGCGGGTGGCGGCGACGATCAAGCACTGGATCGACACGCGCGAGATCATCGAGGGCAAGGGCAGGAAGCTGAGGCCGGGCGACGTGATGGTGCTGGTGCGCAAGCGCGACAGCTTCGTGCACGCGCTGGCAAAAAGCCTTAAGGACAAGCATGTACCGGTGGCCGGCGCCGACCGGCTGAGCCTGCCCGGCCATATCGCGGTCAAGGACCTGGCGGCGCTCGGCCGGTTTCTGATCCAGCCTGAGGACGATCTGTCGCTCGCCGCTGTTTTGCGCAGTCCGATTTTTGGCGTGACCGAAGAAACACTGTTCGAGCTAGCTGCCAAAAGGCCAGACGGGCGCTCCTTGAATGCAGCGCTGCGCGTCCTCGGTGAGTCCGATGCAGCGACAGGCGAGATCACGGCGCAACTGGACGAATGGGCAAGCGAGGCAGCATTCAAGCCTGTGTTCGAGTTCTATGCCGGCGTGCTCGGCCGCGACGGTGTGCGCCGCAAGATGATCGCCAGACTTGGCCTTGAAGCAGGCGACATTCTGGATGAGTTTCAGAGTTTCTGCCTCGCTGAGGAGCGCACCGGGCAGCCGGGCCTGGAAGCCTTTCTGGCGACGCTCGAAAGTGCCGGGCCTGAGATCAAGCGCGAAATGGATCAGGGCCGCGACGAGGTGCGCATCATGACAGTGCACGCCGCCAAGGGCCTGGAGGCGCCGGTCGTGTTTCTGGTCGATGGCGGCGCGGCGCCCTTCAGCGATTCGCACCTGCCGCGGCTGATGCCGTTCAAGCTTGAGACGCTAGACTGGCGGGGCACCGGCTATCTCTGGCGCTCCGGCGCAGATGTCGCCAACGGTTTTTCGAAAGAGGCAGCCAGCCGTGCAAAGGAGCGTGCCGACGACGAGTATCGCCGTCTCCTCTATGTCGGCATGACGCGCGCCGAGGACCGGTTGATCGTCTGCGGCTATCATGGCAAGCGCGCCCAGAATCCTACCACCTGGCACCAGATCGTCAGCCGCGCGCTGGTCGGTGCGGCGGAGACCGCTGAGATTTCGGACCCGGTAACGGGCGAACCCGTCCACCGGTTCCGCACGACTGAGGCGACCGCCGCCGTGCCCACATCCGCCGTCGCTGCTGCAGTGGCGAATGCAAATGAGGCGTTGCCGGATTTCGAGAAACTGGCCGATGACGACGAACTGCCACGTCCGCTGTCGCCGTCCGGCGCCTCGATCCTGATCGACAGTGCCAGAGAGCCGGTAATCTCTGACCGTTCGCCGGTTCTGGACGGCGATGCAGAGCCTGGCTTCGCGATTGCGCGCGGTCTTGTCATGCACAAGCTGCTGCAGATGCTGCCCGGACTGGAGCAGGACAGACGTGCCGGGGCGGCCGAACGTTATCTTGAGCGCGCCGCCAGTCACTGGTCGCCGGAAGACCGGGCCGATGCACTGAGCGCGGTATTCGCCATCCTCGACCGCGTCGATTTCGCAGCCATTTTTGCGCCGGGGTCGCGCGCAGAAGTGGCGATCATGGGTGAACTGACGGTCAGGGGCAGCAGGCGCCAGGTCAGCGGCAAGATCGACCGTCTCGCGGTGACCGCTACCGAGGTTATGATTGTCGACTACAAGACAAACCGGCCGGCTCCGCACTCGCTCGATACAGTGCCGCTCTCCTATATCGTGCAGTTGGCGCTCTACCGGGCGATGCTTCAGCCGCTTTACCCTGGAAAAGCGGTATCGGCCGCGCTGCTTTTCACGGAAGCGCCGCGCCTGTTGACCGTGACCGCCGCCGAGATGGACGCCGCGCTTGCCCGACTCACGCAGGCGTGAAACAAAGACGCTTGAACGCAGCCACGTACACCCCACATATCAGCCAACTGAACTTCTGAAAGGTGCTCTCAATGGCAACCGTCAAGGTGGATAACAACAACTTCCAGACCGACGTCCTCGAGGCCGAAGGCCCGGTGGTCGTCGATTTCTGGGCCGAGTGGTGCGGTCCTTGCAAGATGATCGGACCATCGCTTGAGGAGATTTCGACAGAGATGGCCGGCAAGGTGAAGATCACCAAGCTTAACATCGACGAAAATCCCGAGCTTGCCGCCAAGTTCGGCGTGCGCTCGATCCCGACGCTGATGATCTTCAAGGATGGCGAAGTGGCCGACATCAAGGTAGGCGCGCTGCCCAAGACAGCACTGTCGCATTGGATCGGCGGCAACGTCGCCTGATTCCGGCAACGCTCTCAAGCTACGAAAAAGGCCCGGCCTTGCGCCGGGCTTTTTCATGCATGCGAAAGACCGGTACAAAGCCATACGCGGCGTTCGTCGCCATAGGCCCTTCGCGCCGACCAGCACGCTTACGCTAGGAAAGCACTTCCTTCGAGGCGACGGTTGAATCGGCATTCAGCTTGTAGACGATCGGCACGCCGGTCGCGAGTTCCAGCTTGACGATCTCTTCGCCGGACACGCCGTCCAGCGCCATGATCAGCGCGCGCAGCGAATTTCCATGCGCGGCCACCAGGACCGTTCCGCCGCGCAGCACGTGCGGCTGCAGATCGTGCATGTAATAGGGCCAGACGCGGGCGCCGGTGTCCTTGAGGCTTTCGCCGCCGGGGGGTGGTACATCATAGGACCGGCGCCAGATATGAACCTGCTCCTCGCCCCATTTCTTGCGCGCATCGTCCTTGTTGAGGCCAGACAGGTCTCCATAGTCACGCTCGTTCAGCGCCTGATCGCGGATGGTCTCCAGATCGCTCTGGCCAATGACATCCAGAATGATCTGGCATGTCTTCTGCGCCCGCATCAAGACCGAGGTGAAGGCGATATCGAATTTCAGGCCGCGCGCTTTCAGCCTTTCGCCACCAGCCTTGGCCTCTTCACGGCCGAGATCGGTCAGGTCGACGTCGCGCCAACCCGTGAAAAGGTTCTTCAAATTCCATTCGCTCTGGCCATGACGGACGAGCACGAGTGTGCCGGACATTTTTGACTCCTATGACTGGTCTGCGTTGCCGAATTTGCTTCCGACGCCCATCGCATCAGCGATCAACTCGAAATCGCCGCTGTCGATCTTGAACAGTGACTTGCGGAAATAGATTCCCCAATGCTGCCGATTGATGACGAACAACAATGTATTGAACAGGCGATAGATGTCTGTCCGCTCTGCGTCCAGCCATCGCATGCGCCGAAACCAGCCGGGCAGGCCCGCAAGCACCTGACCTTTGGCGACGAAGGCCCGCCGCTCGCCGCCGACATTCATGCCTTCGCGTGGCGCGTTGTAAGCGACCCGGTCGCCAGGCTGCACCTTTTTCGCGGCATCGTGGCGACCGTGTGAAAACACTGCGAAACGGCCGTTGACCGCTGCCTTGACGTAATGGCCGGCTGCAACGCCTATCCCGCAGGATGGCATCAGTTGGCCAACCCGAGCACATCGCGCATCGAATAGAGACCGGGCTTGCGGTCGCGCGCCCAAAGAGCGGCCCGAACCGCGCCGCGCGCGAAGATCGTGCGATCCTCGGCATGGTGGCCAAGGGTGATGCGTTCGCCGGGTCCGGCCAGGATGACCGAATGGTCGCCGACCACCGAGCCGCCGCGCAGCGTGGCAAAGCCGACGGTTCCCGGAGCGCGCGCACCGGTGTGGCCATCGCGGGACCGGACGCTGTTTTCGGCGAGACCGATTGCCCGGCCAGCGGCAGCCGCTTCACCCAGCAGCAGTGCGGTGCCCGATGGCGCATCCACCTTGCTGCGGTGATGCATCTCGAGAATCTCGATGTCGAAATCCTCAGGGCCGAGCGCTCTGGCCGCCTGTTCGACGAGGACGGCAAGCAGATTGACGCCAAGGCTCATATTGCCGGACTTGACGATGGTTGCATGGCGGGCAGCAGCGGCAATCCGTGCATCGTCGTCGGTCGAACAGCCGGTCGTCCCGATGACATGGACAATGCGTGCCTGCGCTGCATAGCCGGAAAATTCGACGCTCACGGCAGGCACGCTAAAATCGACCACGCCGTCAGCCTTGGCGAAGGCGGCCAGCGGATCGTCCGTGACGGGAACGCCGATTGATCCGACACCGGCCAGTTCGCCGGCATCTTTTCCGGTTTCCGAAGACCCGGGGCGCTCCAGAGCCGCCGCCACGCGCACACCATGCATCGAGTGAATTGTGCGGATCAAGGTCTGGCCCATGCGGCCAGCTGCTCCGACGATAACAAGGCCCATCTCAGTCATGCATTTCCCCTAGGCCTCAGGCCATCAATTGCGCCAGCGGCGCCCTGCGGTCTCGACGCCGAATCCGGAAGGGTCGCGCGCATAGGCGCCGAGCCCGGCCAGCGCGGCCAGCGGATGCGTGATAACATAGGCCGGGATCGAGGCCATCATCTCGCGATGCGGCGCCTTGTCCTCGAAAGCTTCGCGAAAATTGCCGGCCTTCAGGGCCGGCAGGATACGTGCCGTTATGCCGCCGGTAAGATAGACCCCGCCGCGGCTCTTGAAAACCAGTGCCAGATCACCGGCTGTCCTGCCAAGGCAGGTAACGAACAGTGCCAGCGCTTCTTCGGCGACCGGATCTGTCCTGTCGAGCGCGGCGCCCGAAATCTCCGCCGGCTCGGTGAACGGCGCCGGCTTGCCGTCGGCCTTGGCAATTGCACGGTACGTGTTGACCAGTCCGCGTCCGCACAGGATCTGTTCGCCGGAGATGCGCCCTTCCAGCGGCTCGATATGCGGAAAGATTTCAAGATCGCGCGGTGTGCGCGGGCCGATATCCATGTGGCCACCCTCGCCGGGTATCGGGATCCATTTGCCATGGAAGTGTATCAACCCGGCGACGCCGAGCCCGGTCCCCGGCCCAAGAACGATGCGGCTTGCATCGGGTTCGGCCGCGCCGCCGCCGATCTGCTCAAGATACCCGTCGTCGAGCGCGACAACAGCCAGTGCCTGTGCCTCGAAATCATTGAGGATGACGATGTCGCCAAGACCAACCGTGGCAAACATGTCTTTTGGCCTCACAATCCACGGGCAGTTTGTAAGCGGGATCGCATCTCCGTTCACCGGGCCGGCAACTGCCAGAATGGCCGAGCGCGGCTGGATCGAGAGGTGATCGATGACAGCAGCCTTTATCGCCTCGTCGATGGTTCCGAAATCAGCTGTTTTGACGATTTGCGGTCCGCTCGGCTCGGAGCCGGCGTCCATGACGACACTGAACCGCGCATTGGTGCCGCCAATATCACCGATCAGGATCGGAAATTCGAATGCGTCCGCCTCCGGAATGCTCATGCTCTTCCCGCGTTCCCGTCTGCCGGCTATCAGCCGGGCTCTCTCGCTCTTGGCAGCATCTCTCCGGTGAACAGCCGGGCCAACGCCTTGACATCGTCATGCGGCATCGGCGTCTGGGGATCAACGTAGAAAATGGCAGCGTCGATCATTCGCTGTGAAATCAGGGCACCAGTTGGCTAGCCGTCGCCAGTTGATGTTATTCTGTCAACGGCTGGGCACTTCCGGGTCAGCGCTTAGGGCGCCACTGGGGTAGCGGCACCGGCATGCCGGCGTCGGGCAGGAAAGCGCTCGCCGTTTCGGGCAGTCCGGCGGTTTCCTGTCCCACTTCCGGGGCAACAGCCACCATGGTGTCTGTCCCACGATAGGTCACAGCGGCTTCCGAGACGGGCGAGGGGGCCTCGATAACGGCACGGCAGGCTTTCGGCAGCGCAGCCATGGTCATGATGTCGCGCGCCTTTGGTGCATCGGGATCCTTGTTGGGACGCCATGGTTCCTCCGTAAACCACCAGGCCAGCGACTTGTCGCATCCGTCGCCCTGGGCCGTCGCGGCCTGCTGCTTGCAGTCAGGCGAGCCGGGCTGGCAGCCGATGCGGACGTGGAAATGCGAATCATGGCCCCAGAAGGGACGGATCTTCTGCAACCAGCTGCGATCTCCGGTGACCGTGTCGCAGAGTTTCTTCTTGATGCCGGGATGGACGAGAATCCGTTCTACCTCTGGATAGCTCGCCGCGCGCCGCAACAGTCGGGCATGCGCAGGGGTCCAGACCTTGTCGTTGACCGTCAGGCCTTTGCTCCTGATCATGGAAACAGCGCCGATCTTCTCACGCTCGGCCGGCGATAGCCGACGGTCAGGCATCGGCGTGAACCAGATGTCGGCATCGAGGCCGATCTGGTGCGAGGCGTGGCCGGTCAGCATCGGACCGCCGCGCGGCTGCGAAATATCGCCAAGCATCAGGCCGGGCCAGCCGTCTGCGACCGCTTCGCGTGACAGCTTCTCGACCAAAGCGATCATCGCCGGGTGACCCCATCGACGGTTGCGAGAGGGGCGCATGGCCTGCCATGTCGGACCGTCATTGGCGATGGCGATGCCGCCAGAAAAGCAGCCCTTGGAATAGAAGCCATAGGATCTTGCGGGCAAGGCGGCAGGCAGCGGTGTATGCCCGAACAGGTCCTTGGCGAGTTCGGCGGCGCCGGCGGGCGGTATATCCGCAGCGCCGATCCCGGCCATCAGTGCCATGGCAGGAAGAATCCGCCACGCTAGTGAGACAATCGATTTGCGAAGGCCGGACAGGGAAGGATCAGGTTTCATGCAACGCCTGCATTTTGGTGGATCGCTCAAATCCAGCGTCATGACCCATCAACTAGGTTGAAATTGAGTCGTGACCTCAGGCTCGAATCATATCACGTCCAGACGTTTTGTTCGATCACGACCTCTTCATCGGGCTGCGGTGATCGTTTTGTCCCTTTCCGCTCCACGTCCGGTCGGCCCACATGCTATCGAGCGCAGCACGATAATCAGGATATTTGAAGCGATATCCGGCAGCCTTGATCGCCGCATTGGAAACGCGCTTGTTCTCGCCGTAGAAGGATCGCGCCATTGGCGACAGCTCGGCTGTTTCGAAGGCGATTTCGGGCGGCGGCTCCACGCCCATGAGGTCGGCGGCATAGGCGACTACATCCTGCGGCGGCGCCGGCAGATCGTCGGTGACATTGAACACGCCGCCGGTATTGTCTGTTGCCAGATGCCAGAGCGCACCGGCGATGTCGGCGACCTGAATGCGGTTGAATACCTGGCCGGGCTTGACCAAACGCTTTGCGGTGCCGCTCGCCAGGTTGACGAGGGCGTTGCGCCCTGGCCCGTAAATTCCGGAAAGTCTGAGAATAGCGACCGGCAAACCGGTATCCCTGCCAAAGGCCAGCCAGTCGTTCTCCGCGGCCACCCGCATCACCGACCGGCGCGAGACGGGACGACACTCACTGGTTTCGTCAACCCA
>JBBSOT010000181.1:0-9674 GCA_038259455.1 Hyphomicrobiales bacterium
ACAACAATGGTGACGATATGAATTGTGGGAACGCGCACGTCACCGATCAGGATAGGTTCGGCCAGCCCCGGCAAGATGTTGAGACCGATCGGTCTGGCACCGAAGATCAACACCAGCGTGTTCTGCAGCAGGTAGCTCAACGCAAAGCTGGTGACCAGCAAGGTTGACGGATCGGCACCACGGACCGGTCGGAAGGCGAGGCGTTCCGACAGCAGCGCCAGCACCATGACGCCGACCGTTGCCAGAAACATTGCCACCGGAAATCCAAACGCGGCAGTCAGCATCAGGATGTAAACGCCAACAGTGATAAACTCAGCATGAGCGAAGTTTATCAGCCGCATGATACCGAAGATCAGTCCAATACCCAACGCCGTCAGCGCGTAGATCGAGCCGATGCTCAGGGCGTCTATAAGGGCCTGCGCGATCCAGCTCATCCGTGGCCCGCCTCACTGGAGAGATAGGCGTTTTCGAGCCTTGGGTCGCCGAGCAGTTCGCTGGCCAGGCCTTGGAGTCGCACACCACCGCCCGCCAGCACCACCAGGCGATCGGCCACGAGGCCGATGCGCATCGGATTCTGTTCGACGAGAAGTATGCTCAGACCGCTCTTCTTCAATGAGAGCAACACCTCATAGACGCGGTCGACCAATAACGGCGCCAGGCCGAGCGATGGCTCGTCCAGGATCAGCAGCCGCGGCCGTGACAGCAGGGCCCGCGCGATCGCCAGTTGTTGCTGCTCGCCGCCCGAAAGTCGTGTCGCCATGCCTTTGCGGCGCTCGGCAAGAATAGGGAACATGGCGTGAATTTCCTCAAGCGCCAGAGCGCGCGCGGCCCGGTCGCCAAGGCGGGCCGACATTCCCAGCAGCAGATTCTCCTCAACCGTCAACCCGTCGAAAATGCGCCGACCTTCCGGAACCAGTGCGATCCCCAAGAGGGAGACTTCTTCAGGCCGCAGCCCGCCGAGAGCCGCGCCATCAAAGTGAACGGCGCCAGTGGCGAGTGGCAGCGCACCTGCGATGGCCATGGCGAGAGTGGTTTTCCCGGCGCCGTTCGGACCGACCACGGCGAGTGTCTCGCCCTCGGCTAGCGAAAGCGTCACGTCGCTCAACGCCGGTGCCGGCCCGTAATGCACGCCAATGGCATCGAGCTCAAGCAATGCCATGGGGTACCCCGCCGAGATAGGCCGCCCGCACCAGCGGGTTTTTGCGCACCTCAGACGGCGTGCCGGTAGCGATGACGCGTCCGACATCGAGCACCACGAGGCGCGCGCAGACCGACATGACCAGGTCCATATTGTGTTCGACCAGCACAAGCCCGACGCCACGGCCGGAGACTAGATCGCGCAGCGAATTTGCGAGGTTTGTAGCCTCTTCCGGTGACATGCCGGCCGCCGGTTCGTCGAGCAGCAAGAACCGTGGCGACAGCGCGAGCGCACGGGCGATCGCAAGCTTGCGCTGGTCGGAATAACTGAGCGACACTGCTTTTCGATCAGCGGAGCCGCCGAGGCCGACGGTGTCGAGCAGTTCAGCAACGCGTAACGCAGGCTCGCCTCGGACCGCGCCGACTGCCGCCACGTTCTCGGTCACTGTTAGTTCTGAAAACAGGCGGACCGCCTGGAACGTTCGAACGACGCCGGCCCGCGCAACCTGGTGTGGAGGCAACCGGAGCAGCAGCCGCCCGCCCAATCTGACGTCCCCCGTCGAGGGCCTCTGGAAGCCTGAGATCACGTTGATCAACGTGCTCTTTCCAGCCCCGTTAGCGCCGATCAGCCCGACAATCTCGCCGGGCTTGATCTCGATCGAGACGCCTTCCAGCGCCACGACGCCGCCGAAACGGACGCCGATGTCTGTGGCGCGAAGCACTGTCTGGTCTTCCAAGTTCAGCTCCGCGCCCGATAAGCCTGCTGCTCAGAAAGTGATCTCGGGCGTTTTTTCCGCATTGAACGAGCCCACCGAGGCCGCCTTGCCGTCATCGATCTTGATGATCGTCATCGGCCGGTCGTTGTTGATGTGCAGATCGCTGGTGAACGAGGTCTTGCCGACCAGCAGGTCCTCTCCCGAGAACGCGTCCAGCTTGGCGCGAACGGCGTCGGTGTCGAAGGTTCCCGCACGCTCGACGGCCAGCGCCCATGCTTCGATGACACCGTAGCCCGTCAATGCATGACCAGTGACCGGCTCGGAGCCCGTCGACTTGGTGAAGCGCTCAACGAAATCATTGACGCGCGCGCTTGGATCGTCGCCATGGGTGCTGCCATATGTCAGGTTGTAAAAGTCCTTGAGGTCGGGAATCGCTTCCAGCCAGTAGGTCCCGTCCATGGATTCGCCGGTGATCATCGGCAGGTCGATACCCGCCGCCCGGATCTGCTTCACGTAGCTGCCGCCAGTGATAGCGCCGCAGAACATCACCACGTCCGTCTTGCCCATGGCGTCCCTCATCCGGCTGACTTGCGCGGGGATGACCGTGTCGTTGCCGGCATTGTATTCATCATAACCCGCTACGCCCTCGCCGCCAGCCAGCTCACGCCAGCGCTTCTCGAAGTTTGAGCACAGCGACTTGTTGTACTCCACCTGCAGGTCATTGAGGATGTAGTCGTTGCGTTTTCCGAGCGTGTTCCAGGCGAACTCGGCAAGGATCGCGCCCTTGTGTTTTGTGGCGGTGGCCATTGTGTATGCGTCAGGGCCGATGCCTTGGACGCCGAACTTGGCATCCGCAGCGCAGGACGAAAAAGCGATCTTGTTCTGCGACTGGGCGACGAGTGCCGCCGGTGCGCCAAAATCGAAGTCACAAGTGACCATCACCAGTTCGGCATTCTTGGACAGGACATCGGTGGCCGCTGTAGCGCCCTGTGCCGGGTCAGACGCAGTGTCGGCAACGGCTTCAACGAGCTTTCGGCCAAGCAGACCGCCCTTTGAATTGATGTCCTCGATGGCGAGCTTGGCTGCTTTGTAGGGGCCGTCGTCATACGGCGCCACGAAGCCAGAAAGCGCGATGGCGAAACCGACGGTCACGTCCTCCTGGGCGTGCGCTGCGAGCGGTGTCGCGGCGAGGATCGATGTGAGAAGAATGCGTGTTCCCTGTTTCATTATTAGGCCCTCCTTGGCCATGTTGGTCTTACTCAGGCGACGGCGCGCAAGCGGGCCGTTTCTTCAAGATCGATGGCTCCACCGGTGACCAGCGCAACGCCATAGACGGCTCGTGCTCTGTCGGCCGAGATTTTTCCGAGGTCGACGTCCTTGGCGACCTGTTCCGGCGGCCGCCGCCGAGGGTCACCGTAACCGCCGCCACCGGCCGAAATGGACAAGACAAGCTGCCCGTCAGCGACATTGATCTGCGCGCAGGATGGCAGCGCGGTGCTCTTGCCGTCGCTGTCGACGAGAAACTGGTTGGCCGCACCGCCCGCCCCTCCCCCGCGCACCCCGAGCGCTGCATTGATGACCCCGTCGCTGACATAGCCTACCGAAATAGCGCAGCCGACCGGACCGAACTCAACGGCGATGGAAGGCGCCCCTACACGCCGGCCTGCGCCTTCGGTGTCCTGCAGCAGGCGCCGCGAGGCGACGTAGAGCGGCTGGCGAAGCTCGTCGAGTTCAACCGAATCCAGATTGCACATGCCGGCATTTCCGACATGACCGATCGTCAGCCACGCATCAGCAGTCGGGCTGCCGGCGCCCCCGGTCATCCCGAGGAAGACCTGGTTGATGAAAGGTTTGCCGTCGCGTGGATTGATGCCCGAAATGACGGCGACCGACGGCGGTATGACGGCACCGCACTCCGCCATGCCCTGCCCCTCGGCGATTTCCGCGATGGCGCATTGCACTGGATTGGCCACCCGATCGGCGACATTGGTGGTGGCGACCGAACAAGAGGTCGGGTGGCGCGGCACGCCGACGACGCAGTTCTCGCGCAGCTTGAGGTCGATACGACGGAAGCTGCCGGCGTTCTTGGGTACCGTATGGTCGATCGAATTGAATATGCCGACCATCGCGGATGTGCGCGCACAGGCCTCGGTGAGGTTCAGCCCACAGGGCAGGCAGTCCATGTTGTCCGTAAGGTCGACCGTGATACGGGCTTCAACGGGGTCGATCGTCACGTCGACTTTGACAGGGATGCCGTCGTCAGGCGTGCCGGGAAAAGGATCATGACGGCTGACGCGCACGGCCCGACCTGCCGGCAGCGCCCGGACCACCTCGACCATGCGCCGCTCCGAATAGTCCAGCCATTCCGCGCTGAAGGCTTCCAGCACGTCCCAGCCGACTTCCTTGGCCATAGCGGTGATTTCCTGTTCGCCGATGCGTGCGGCGCCGAGCGCGGCCAGAAAATCACCCCACCACTGATCGGGCACCCGGATCCGCATTCGGCACATCCGGACGAAGTCTTCGTTGGTCTTGTAATCCTGCTGGACGCGTACCGATGGAAAGATCAGCGCGCCCTCTTCGTACACGTCGCGTGCGGAGCCGTGATAGGTGGTGGGGATCGAATTGCCGATGTCAGCCTGGTGAGCCTTCGCCAGAACGGTGAAGCGGTGCCGGCCGTCCTCGTCGACGATTGGCACCAGGATGGTGTGGTCGGCCGCATGGCTGCAGCCGTGATAGGGAGAATTGTTGATGAAAGCGTCGCCGCGTTTCAGGACGGGGCTGTACTCCTTCATGACCCTGGCCATCAGATCGGGACCCGACAGCACGTGGATGGGCAGGCCCTCGTTTGCGACCAGCAGTTCGGCATCCGCCGTGACGATGCAGCAGGAGAAGTCGCGCGCAATGTTAAGCACGCCTGATCGCCCGGTGCGCAACAGTGTGTTCGCCATCTTGCGAGCGACGCCCTCGAAGCGGTTGTTCAGCAGCGCCAGCGTTACAAGATCCATGGTCATCCCCGTCCCGCGCTCAGCCGACATCGATCACAAGGCTGCCGGATGGCCGACGCTCAGCTGTGGCACCCGGATCGATGATTACCGTCGTGTAGTCGTTTTCGACGATCGCTGGCCCTTTCAGCATGGCGCCCGGCGCCAACGTCTCGAAGCGCCTTACGGGCACTTCGCTCCAGCCGGTGCCCGCAAACCATGCCCGCCGCGAAGTCCGCGTATCGAGGCTGCGGGGCACCGCGAGGCGCAGTTCCTTGGCCTCAGATAGCCGGCACGTCACTTCTGCCGTCCAGCCGACAATTTCGATGAACGAGCCTTCGTCGCGGAAGGAAAACAACATTTCGTGGGTGTGGTGGAAATCTTCGATAAACTCGGCGAGCTGCGCAACGTCGGCAATTGTCCCGGCGCGCAAAGGCACCTCGATCTCCCAGACCTCGGTTGCATAGCGCGCATCTGCCTTGAAAGTGATGCGCGTCTCCAGCGCGCCTGCGCCAGGACCGTCGGCGAAGCGTTGCGCCTTCTCGGCCAGCTCGGCAAGCGTCGCGTTCGCCCCGGCGTGGTCGAAGCTGTCGGTATGCGCGACATGTGCCGCATGGTACTCGGCCTTCAGTTCCGACATCAGCGCGCCTGCGGCCGATAGCGCTGGTCCCGTCTCCGGAATGATCAATGTGCGGCAGCCGAGTCGCCGGGCGATGCGCACCGAATTGAGCCCGGCTGCACCGCCGCCTCCGATCAGCACGGCCTTGCGCGGGTCGATGCCCTGCTTCACCGTTATGTCGAGAATGGCCTGGACCATATTCTCCGTCGCGATGGTGAGGATGGCATTAGCGGCTTCGGGAAGTGGCATCCCGGCTGGTGTTGCTACGTCGCGATCTACGGCCTGGCTTGCTGCTTCGGCATCGAGTGTCATGGCGCCGCCAAGGAAGTAGGACGGGTCGATGTGTCCCAGCACAACGGCGGCATCCGTTACCGTCGCCCTTTGTCCCCCCCGCCCATAGGCAGCAGGCCCCGGCACGGCACCGGCGCTGGCCGGTCCGACCTGCAGCAGGCCACCGCTGTCGATGGAAGCGATGGAGCCGCCTCCCGCGCCGACGCTTTTCACGTCGACCCATGGAAAGCCCAGCATGATGCCGCGATATTGGGGTCCGATCCAGGTCTCGCGCGTCGTTGGAATGTTGCCCTTGCGCACGATCGAGACGTCGTAGGTCGTGCCGCCCGTGTCAGCGATGATGACGTCTTCGGCGGTGCTGTCGGCCGCGGCATAGTAGCGGCCGGCAATCGGCGCCATGGACGGGCCGGAATTGACGATGTGGATCGGCGCCCGCGCAGCGTCTGCCGCGTCGATGACGCCGGCCTGCGACGTGACGATCAGCACGCGCCCGCCAAAGCCGGCCTCGCGCAGCCGGCTTTCCAGATCGCGCATGTAGCGGCCCATCATCGGCTTGAGGGATGCATCCACGGCTGCTGATGAGGCACGGCGGAACTCGCGAATCGCCGGATTGAGCTGGTGCGACAGTGTAAAGGGCGTGTCAGGGAGATGCTCGGCCAGCAGCGCGCCAACGCGCAATTCGTGCTCCGGATTGACGATAGACCACAGCAGGCAGACCGCCACCGCCTCGACGGCTTGGCTCCGCAGATCCTCGATCGTCGCAAGCACTGCGTCTTCGTCCAAAGCGTGGCGAACGGAGCCATTGGCCATGATCCGCTCCGGCACCTCGAAGGTGAGGCTGCGGGGGATATAGGGTTGCGGAAATTCGTGCGTGAAATTGAAGGTTTCGGCGCGCCCCCCCTCGCGCAGCACCAGCATGTCGCCATGACCCTTTGTCGTAACAAAGGCCGTTCGGGCCGTACGCCCTGTGATGATGGCGTTAATGGCGTGCGTCGTTCCATGAAGCAGCGTCGTGCCTCGCGCGAGAAACTCATCCAGCGGCTGGCCGTGATGCGCGGCTGCGAGGGAGAGTGCATCAAGCATACCGGCAACCGGGTCTTGCGGCGTCGTGGCAGCCTTGAACAGGCTGCACATGCCATGGTCGTCCTCAACCACGAGATCGGTAAAGGTCCCGCCCGTATCTACCGCAAAACGCATGACAACTCCGGACTCTCTACCTTCATTCAGCCTACCTGGCCCGTTAGTGCCGCCCATCGTGGCGCACGCCGCGTTACGGCGGCGAGCAGCGCGTCAGTCTCCACGTCGCCGATCGGCAGGCTGAGCGCCATGAGCCCTCGACGAGCTGTGTAAAAACCGTCTTCCAGCAGATCGAAGAAGATCAGATCGCGCATCCGTTGGTCGGCTCCTGCCAGGTCCGCCGGACGCCGCGGCTCGACACTGGAAGGGTGGATGTTCATCAGTGAGCCGATGCCGGCGACACGTATATCGGCCCCGGCCTCGGCGAAAATGGCATTGAGCTTCTGCCGCAAAGTGTCGCCGCGAGCATTGAGCGCACGCAGGGCCTCCGACGTCAGGCGTTGCTTCAGCCCGGCAAGGCCGGCAGCCATGGTGAGCACATTATTGTTGAATGTGCCGGCATGGGGCAGGCTGCCTGGAACTGTCGGGTTGAAATGACGCATGATGTCGGCCCGCCCTCCAAAGGCGCCAAACGACATGCCCCCGCCGATATATTTTCCGAGAGTCGTCAGGTCCGGTCGAATGCCGATCTCCGTCTGGCGTCCGCCAGGGCCGAGGCGCGAGGTCATCACCTCGTCAAACAGCAGGAGCGCGCCGACTGCGGTCGCCTCCTCGCGCAGCATCTTCAAGAACGCTGGGGTCCCGGCTATGCATCCACCGCTGCCCATCATGGGCTCGACGATGATGCAGGCCAGTTGCGGACCGTGCTCCCGGATGAGGTCGCGCGTGTACTGGATGTCGTTGTAGCGCGCGAACACATAATCATGCGGAACGTTGACAGGCACGTCGGCGGTCGGAAAGGTCAATGTACCGCCATGATAGGCGCCCTCGAAGACCATCACCTTCGGACGGCCGGTCGCGTGCTTGGCGAGCGCCAGCGCCAGCACATTGGCCTCGGTGCCCGAATTGGTGAACCGCAACAGTTCCATCGACGGGAAGCGTGACTGGATCTCCTCGGCGAATTCCACCTCCAGCAGACCCTGGCTACCCAGGTTCAAACCGTTGGCAACAGCCTTGCCGATCGCCTCGGCGATGATGGGATCGGAGTGTCCATACAAACCGGCGGTAAATTCACCCAGCAAGTCAATGTATTCGTGACCGTCGGCGTCCTTCAGCCGGCAACCCGACCCTGATGCCATGGTGAGGGGGAACGGCAAATAGAAAAGGACACTGCGGGTGTTGCCTCCAGGCATGACCGCCTTGGCGCGCTCGTGATTCGCGAAGCTGTTGGGATTGGCCGCAGTGAACGATGCCACCGCATCCGAGAGCGCCGCCGTAAGCGCGTTGTGGCCCTGCAGCGTCATTGCGGGCACGCCTTTCTCGATGATCCGCGATTGCAGCGCAGCATAATCATTCCTCCCACTCGACATTGCCGTCCACCCCGATCATCTGACCGGAGATTTTCGACCCCGCCGGCGAGGCAAGGAACGCAATCATCGCGGCGATATCGGCGGCGTCCACCATGGTGCGCATGGAAATGTAGCGCAGGAGACCGCTCTCGTAGTCCGCACGATCCACCCCCAGAGCTGCGGCTTTCGCGTCAATGACGCGGTTGATGCGATCGCCTTTGATGGCACCGGGAAGGATGGCATTCACGCGGATACCGTGCGGTCCAAGTTCCCGCGCCAGGTTCATCGTCAGGCTCAGAACGGCCCCCTTGCTGACCACGTAGGGCAGCCTGAGTGGCAGACCGACCTTGGCGCTACCGGAGGAGATGTTCACGATCAGCCCGGTCTTCTGATCCTTCATCACCGGGATGACCGCCCGGGAGAAGAGGAAATGACTGGTGAGGTTGACCCGCAACGACTCGTTCCATTCGGCCAGCGACACGTTCTCGGCAGCGGCCGTCGGTCCGGCGATGCCGACATTATTGACCAACAGATCGACGCGTCCTTCAGCAAGGTCAACCGCCGCGCCGACGTCACGCTCATCGCCAACATCACCGGTGAACGTCGTGATCGCGGGCGCGCCTGCTTTCAGTTGCGCCAGACCGTCGGCGTCGATGTCGCAGGCGATGACCCGCATTCCGGCAGAAGCAAGCGTTGTAGCGATCACAAGTCCGGCGCCGCCTCCGGCTGCGGTCACAATTGCCGTCAGACCTTGCAGGCCATTGTGCTGCAACGGCGCCCCCTTCACTTTGGCCACTTTCTGATATAGCAAAATCAGCAGAGATTTACCTTTGTGTCAATCTGCTATCTCAGTTATTACCGTCGCAGCCGCAGACTTTACGACGCCCGATCGCGGAGGGCGGATCGGCAATCTTGCGAATGGCAATGCTGGCCGCATGCCGCGTCTATTGGGGAGTGCGATGAACGAGTCTCAGAAGCGTCACGGTTCAGGCCGCCGACAGTCTCAGGCTCCAGACATCGAAGCGGTTGACAGCGCGCTCTCGGAAACCGTGGAAAGACAGGTATATCGGAACATCCGCCAGGCGATGATGAGGGGCCACGTGGCACCTGGCACATCGCTGACCAGCAGATCTCTCGCCCAAGCCCTCAACGTAAGTGCGCAACCGGTTCGCGACGCGCTGAAACGGCTCGAAGCAGATGGCGTTATCGAAGGCCGCCCTCAGAGTGGCTTTTTGCTGCGCCATGTCTCCAAGCAGGAGTACCGCCACATCATCGAGATCCGGCAACGCCTGGAAGGCTTGGTCGCGCGAACCGCGATAGAGAACGTAACCGCCAATACAATCCG
>JBBSOT010000182.1:0-9673 GCA_038259455.1 Hyphomicrobiales bacterium
ACCCCGGCCACCGTTTCCAGCAAGGCCCCGATGCGCAGCGGCACGTCCGCATCATCCATCACCGCCGAAACAAGCGTCACGTCTTCGGCACAGGATACCTTCGGCATCACGACCCCCGCGACGGCGCTTTGCGGATTGGCGCGAACGGCATCGCAGACCGCCAGCAGGTCCCTGAGTCCGTTCAGCGACCGGATGTCGTTCAACCGGACATAGACCGGAATGCCGACATTCTCTGCCCACCCCGACACAAAGGATACGACGTCCTCGCGCGCCGTGTCCTTGGCGTCGGGCGCTACTGCATCCTCCAGATCGATGATGACGGCATCCGCACCACTGGCACAGGCCTTGGCAAAGCGCTCGGGCCGACTTCCCGGCACGAAAAGCCAGGACCGTATCAGGAGTTTGTCGGGGGCGGTATCGATCGAGGGCATGAAAGGGCTCCTTCCCTTTGTTGGATATATTCGACTTGACAGCTACAATTTGTCCGGACATCTTTATGTAAGCAAGCGACAAATGCAAGGGAGCGCCCCGTGACGACAACAACCAGAACCGAACCCAGCACGATTACAGCCGATCTGGGCCGTTATCTGGAAGATTTCGTGAAAGGCGACATCTACGAACACCGGCCCGGCCGGACGATCACGGAATCCGACAATATCAACTTCAGCCTGATGACAATGAACCGTCACCCGATGCACTGTGATGCCGCCTTTGCTGCCCAATCGGAATTCGGCAAGCCGCTCGTCAATAGCGGCCTAACGCTGGCGATCGTCCTGGGGATGACCGTGGACGACATCAGCTACAAGTCGATCGCAAACCTTGGCTGGGAAGAAATCACGCTCAAGGCGCCGGTGTTTCCGGGTGATACCGTTTATGCCCGCTCTGAAGTGCTCGACGTTCGCGTTTCGAAATCGCGCCCGACCCAAGGCATCGTGAAAACCCGGACCGAAGGCGTAAAGGCAGACGGCACGGTGTTCATGACTTTCGTGCGTAGCAGTCTGGTGCCTCGCCGACCAGAATAGTCCTGCAAGCAGCGGCATTCAATTCGTGGAGGAGACACGACCATGACATTCACCGACATCAAAGATCCATCCCACGCCATCGCGGCCTTTACCGCTGGCCTGAAGGATGCAGACATTCCCAGTGACGTGCGCGTGCGCGGAATGCACCACCTGCTGGATTCCGCTGGCATCGCCATGGCAAGCTCGACCTTCGACTTCTCCAAGCGCACGATGAAGGCGATCCGGGGTCTGGGTGGAGACGGCAACGTGCCGGTCATCGGCATGGGCGCCTCGCTGTCGCCGCGCGATGCGGCCATGATGAACGGCTTCCTGATCCACGGTCTCGATTTCGATGACACCCACATCGCCGGTGTCGTTCACCCTTCCGCCAGCGCCTTCGCCGCGGCGTTGTCGACCGCGATGCACGTAAACGCGTCGGGCCGCGAGATGCTGACGGCCTACATCATCGGCGTCGAGGTTTCCGCGCGACTGGGCGCTGTCGCCAAGGGTGGCTTTCACCAAGTGGGCTTTCACCCGACCGGTGTTGCGGGCGTGTTCGGAGCGACCATGACCGCCGGTCGCCTGATGGGCCTGACCGAAGACCAGCTTCAGAACGCGCTCGGGCTGGCGCTGTCCCTCGCCTCGGGCAGTCTGGAATTCCTAGAGGACGGGGCCTGGAACAAGCGTTTTCACCCCGGCTGGGCGGCTCAGTCCGGCATCACCGCCGCCGCCATGGCGAAAGAGGGTTTCAACGGCATCTCCCGCCCCTTCACCGGTCGCTTCGGACTGTATAATGCCTACCTCGGGCCGCTCGCGGAAAACTGCGACATCTCCCTTGCGTCCAGCGGCTTGGGGTCGGCATGGGAGTTGATGAAGACGGCGATCAAGCCCTACCCTGCCTGCCACTTCACCCATGCCAACATCGACGCGGCGCTTGCGTTGCGGGAACAGGGCGCGACCCTAGACAAGATCGACCATATCACTGCGCTCGTCCCGGCAGAGGTCATAAAGACCGTCTGCGAGCCGGAAGCGAACAAGAAACGTCCGTCCAACAGCTATGACGCGCAGTTCTCGATCCCGTATCTGGTCGCCACCGCGATCACGAACAACCGCATGACCTTGGCCGAGCTCGAGGACGCCGCACTGCGTGATCCGGAAACGCTCAACCTTGCGAACCGCGTGTTCTACCGCCCCGATCCGGACTCGCCCTTTCCCATGGCCTATTCGGGAGAGCTGATCGTGACGCTGAAGGACGGCACCGAACTGCGCCACCGCGAGCACATCAACCGCGGCGCCGACGAACGGCCCCTGACCAACGCCGAGATCGTCGAGAAATACGACGCCAATGCCGCCGTGGCAGGGTCGCGCGATCAGGCGACCGCCATGCGCGACACGCTGCTGTCCATGGACACCGACAGGCCCCTCGCCTCATTGCTGCGCGCCTTCGTCCCTTCGGCGGCTGAACCCGCGCACGCCTGACAGATCGAAAGGAACACGAACATGAACCGCCAGGTCACAGAACTTGACAACGACGAAGCAGAACGCGAGCGCATGATGCTCGACAGCGTGAACCGCTGGCTCGAACGCGACGTGGAACCGCACGTGATGAAGCTGGAACACGGCGACATCTACCCGTCCGAGATTGTCGAGCAGATGAAGGAAATGGGGCTCTTCGGTGCGATCATCCCTGAAGAATTCGGCGGCCTCGGCCTTCGGCCTTCCACCTACGTCAAGATCATCGAACGGATCTCGACCACTTGGATGTCCCTGTCCGGCATCATCAACAGTCACCTCATCATGGCCTATATCGTGATGAAGAACGGCACGGAGAAACAGAAAGAAGCGCTGCTGCCCCGCTTCGCCACGGGCGAATTGCGCGGCGGGCTGGCGCTGACGGAGCCCGACTGTGGCACCGACCTTCAGGCGATCCGCATGAACGCCAAGCGCGATGGCGATGACTATGTCATCAACGGAACCAAGACCTGGATCAGCAACGGCATAGAAGGGTCCTGCTTTGCCCTTCTGGTCAAGACCGACCCCAAGGCGGACCCCCGCCACAAGGGCATGTCGATGTTCATCGCCGAAAAGGGCGAAGGCTTCACCGTGTCCCGCAAGCTGGAAAAGCTCGGCTACAAGGGCATCGACAGCGCCGAATTGGTGTTCGACAACTACCGCATTCCGGCGGACCGCCTGATCGGCGAAACCGAAGGCCGCGGCATGATCTGCGCCATAAGCGGGCTGGAACTGGGTCGCATCAACGTCGCCGCACGCGGTGTCGGGATTGCGCAGGCCGCGCTGAACGAGGCGACCAAGTACAGCCAGCAGCGCAGCACCTTCGGCAAGCAGATCCACGAACATCAGGCCATCGCGCTCAAGCTGGGTGACATGGTCACCCGCGTCACCGCATCGCGCCTGCTGGTGGAGAACGCCGCTGCTGCGCTGGATCGCGGTGAGCGCTGCGATTTCGAGGCCGGCATGGCCAAGCTGTTCGCCACCGAATCGGCGCTGAAGAATGCAGAGGAAGCGCTGCGCATCCACGGCGGCTATGGCTACAGCAAGGAATTCGTGGTCGAGCGTCTGTACCGCGACGCGCCGCTGCTGTGCATCGGCGAAGGCACGAACGAGATCCAGCGCCTGATCATCGCCAAGCGTCACATCGAACAGAACCCGCTGTAAGGGAGACGTACCATGAACGATATGATGCAGCCCCTCAAAGGGGTCACCGTGATCGCGGTCGAGCAATACGGGGCGGGCCCCTTCGGCAGCATGCTGCTCGGCGATCTGGGTGCAGACGTCATCAAGATCGAGAACCCGGCGGAAGGCGGCGACGTCGGCCGCAAGGTCGGACCCTACTATTTCAGCGAGGGCGACAGCTATTTTCATCAGTCGTTCAACCGCAACAAGCGGAGCCTGACGCTGAACCTCAAGCACGAGGAAGGGCGGCGGATCTTCGAAGGGCTGGTCAAGAACGCGGACGCGGTGATGAACAACCTGCGTGGTGACCTGCCTGAGAAACTGGGCCTCGACTACGCCTCGCTGTCAAAGGTGAACCCCAGGATCGTCTGCGCACACCTGTCGGCCTATGGCCGTGAAGGATCGCGCAAGAATTGGCCCGGCTACGATTATCTCATGCAGGCCGAGGCGGGATACCTCAGCGTTACCGGCGAACCCGACGGACCACCCTCGCGGTTCGGGGTGTCGATCGTGGATATGATGACCGGACTGATGACGGCCTTCGCGCTGGTGTCCGGAGTTGTCGGCGCCCGGGCACAGGGCAAGGGGATGGACATGGACGTCAACCTGTTCGACACGGCCCTTCACAACCTCAGCTATCTTGCCACATGGTATCTGAACAACGGTCATATTCAGGGCCGTGAACCGCGCGGCGCACATCCCTCGCTGACACCCTCGCA
Organism: Hyphomicrobiales bacterium; assembly: GCA_038259455.1. Classification (GTDB taxonomy): domain Bacteria; phylum Pseudomonadota; class Alphaproteobacteria; order Rhizobiales; family Rhizobiaceae; genus CAMYMG01. Next base: position 4,415 of record JBBSOT010000182.1, read on the forward strand.
GATGTTCACCACTAAGGACGGCTGGGTGTTCGTGATGTGCAACAAGGAAAAGTTCTGGCCCATCCTCGCGGACAAGCTGGGGCATCCCGAATGGGCGACCGACCCAAGGTTCGCCGACTTCTCCGCGCGGCTGAAGCACCGCGCGCAAGTGACCGAGATGGTCGACGCCGCGCTCAGCCAGAAGACCACCGCGGAATGGATGAAACTGCTGGGCGGCAGCGTGCCAATCTCCCCTGTCAACGACATCGGGCAGGCGCTTGAATCCGAATTCATCACCGAAGGCCGCCGTACGGAATCCTTCCCGCGCAAGGACGGCAGCACGCTTTCCATGCTCAGCCCGCCGGTGCGCGTGAACGGGTCGCAGGGACTGATGAACGCAGCACCCGATCTGGGGGCGGACACGGCCGATCTGCTGGAGGGCATCGGCTGGGGTCTGGAAGATCAGGAAAGATTAAGAAAAGAAGGGGTGATCTGACCCGCCGACGGCATCCGACAACCCCGTCACGCATCTTTGGGAGGAGATTGTGAGTAACGCATCCAACGACAAGACGGCAGCGGCTGAAGAGCGCGCGCACCATACAGCCACCGCATCGCGCGTCATCGCGCAGGAGCGCGACCGCGTAAGCGGATTTTCACCCGCGCCCGATCTCTTCCACCTGTTGTGCGCCGATCACGACCGCCTGATGCACGGCGGTGCCAGCCGATGACTGCAAGGCAATTGCAGTCGCTGCACGACATGTCGGAGGCGCTGACATCGGGCAAGGTGACCTCGGAAGCGCTGGTGCAGGAACATCTGGCGCGGATCACCGCCGTCTCGGACAAGCTGAACTGCTTTGTCGAGGTCGAGGCGAAAGCAGCGCTTGAGCGTGCCCGCACGCTGGACAAAGAACGCGCATGCGGTCAGCCGCGCGGACCGCTGCACGGCATTCCGCTGGCGCACAAGGACATGTTCCACAACGCCGGTCGTCTGTGTGAATACGGAACGCCCGCGATGGCGGGGCATCGTCCCACGCGCACCGGGACGCTTATGCAACGGCTCAACGACGCCGGGGCGGTCACGCTGGGCCGTCTGCACATGAGCGAATTCGCCATGGGTCCCACCGGGCACAACGCCCACCTCGGGCGGTGCCGCAATCCGTGGAACACGGATTACGTCACCGGCGGATCGTCGTCCGGATCGGGTGCTGCGGTCGCGGCAGGTCTGGCCGCAGGCGCGCTCGGGTCGGACACCGGCGGGTCGGTCAGACTTCCCGCCGCGATGTGCGGTGTCACGGGACTGAAGCCCACACAGGGGCTGTTGCCACAGGATGGCATGATGGGATTGTCCGAAAGCCTCGATTGTCCCGGCGTGCTCGCCCGCAGCTCCCGCGATGTAGCGGTCCTATTCAGTACTCTGGCGGGCAACGTTGAAGATTACGCCGAGGGGGTCGGCAAAGGGGTCGAAGGACTGTGCTTCGGCATTCCCGAAAGCTGGTATTTCGAGGATCTCGATCCGCAGGTCGCAGCGCAGCTGGATCGCACCCGCAAAGATCTGGAAGCAAAAGGCGCCGTCTTTCGCGACGTCGCGATACCCGACCACACCAATTTCGGCGAGATGGCCAATATCGTCTTCACACCCGAGGCCGCGGCCCTTCACGCCGACCGCATGAAGGCGCATCCCGAGCAATACGGCGCACAGGTATTTGCGCGGCTGTCGCAGGGTCTGGCGATCAGTGCCGTACAGTACCGGCAAGCGCTGCAACTGCGGGCCGCACATGCACGCGCGATGATGGCACTCACCTTCTCGGAGTGCGACATGCTCTTCGCCCCGGTCCTGCGCAGACCCGTCCCGACCAACGCCGCCACGGACGTACAAGCGGGCAGCGACATGCGCGCCGTGATCGCGGGCTTGTCGGATCTGACCCGCCCCGTCTCCTACCTCGGATTTCCCGCGCTTTCGGTCCCCGCGGGGTTCGACGATGCCGGTATGCCCGTCGCTCTGCAACTGATTGGCCCTCCGCTCTCCGAAAAGGCGCTTCTTCGGGCGGGTGACGTCGCCGAAAGAGACGTGGGTCTTGTGCCGACCACCATACAGGAAACAGGAGTTTCCCATGACAGATAAACCCGGCACGCCCCCCCTGTCCGACGATGAACCCGGAGCGGACACGATTGAGCTGGAAACAGTCGAACTACTTCCGCGCTGGTGGGTATTCTTCGAGGAACGGATCATTCTCAATCTGGCAACCATCCTGATGTGCGCCGCGATGGGCGTCATGTTCTACGAGGCGATCAGCCGCTCGTTGTTCGCGGAAAGCTATTGGTGGGCAGAGGAGCTGGTGCGCTTTCTTGTCGTCTGGAGTGTGATGATGGGCCTCGGCGTGTCCACCCGCCATCATCACTTCATTCGCATGGACCTGCTGCTCGACATCCTCCCGCCCTGGGCAAGGATGGCGTCGTCATGGCTCAACTGCCTGATTGGATTCGGGTTTTCCGGAATCCTGATATACGCGGGCATCGTCGAGGTCCGGCATATGGCCTATATCGGCATGATGACCGACTCCAACCTGGACCTGCCCCTTTGGTTCGTCCGGATGGCCACACCGATCGGTGGCACCCTGTTTGCGCTTCATTTCATCGGCTCGATGTACGCCCTCACCCGCGGCATCGATCCGAATTCGAAAATTGTGTCCTGAGGAGCGAAAACACATGCTGACCGTCATCGCCTTTATCGCTCTGCTGATCTTCGTCGCCGCGGGGGTGCATATCGCCATCGCCCTTGGCGTCGTCGCCACCCTGATGCTGAGCTTCAACCTCAACATCCCGATCATACTGATCGCGCAGATGGCCTGGGATTCCATCGACGGCTATGCGCTGGTGGCGATCCCGTTCTTTATCTTTGCCGGGAACCTGATGACCCGCGGTAACCTCGCCCTCGTGTTGCTTGAGCTGATGGGCAGTATCCTCCGCTGTTTCCGCGGCGGCATCGCCCTGGCCCTGTCCCTGTCGAGCGTCTTTTTCTCGGCGGTAAACGGATCATCCGTCGCCTGTGCGGTCGCGATGGGTCCGGCCGCTGTCGATTTGCTGCCCCGCGAAGGCTATCCCAAGCAATTCGCTGCCTCGATCGTGGCGGTCAATGCCACCCTGGGCTTGATGATCCCCCCGTCCCTCACGTTCATCCTGATCGGCTCCATCGTCGGCATGCCGATCACCGACTTGTTCATCGCGGGCATCCTGCCCGGCCTGCTTCAGGCCGCGCTGCTGACCGGCATGACCCTGTGGCTGTCGCGTCGTCACGGATACGGCTCCGCCACCAAGCCACCGGATTGGAAGCAGTTCGGCCGCCGTCTGCCCGGTGCGACCGGGGCGCTGCTGATGCCCGTCCTGATCATCGGAACGATCTATCTGGGCTACTTCACCCCGACCGAGGTTTCCGCCCTCGCCGCGCTCTATGCCGTCCTACTTGTTTTGGTGATCTACCGCACCGCGACCGTCCGCGAAGTCTGGGGTACCGCGCGGGATTCTGTATCGCAGACAGTGATGATCTACGGCATCCTCATCGGCTCCGGTCTGCTGACCGCAGTGCTGACCCGTCTTGGCCTCTCGCGCGAACTGACCTCCATGATCGCCGAAGCCGACATTCCGGCCTGGCAGTTCCTTTTGGCGATCAACCTGCTGATGATCGTGCTGGGCATGTTCCTTGACGGTATCTCCCTGATCGTTCTGCTCAGCCCGGTTCTGTTCCCGATGGCAAACGCGGTTGGCGTCAATCCGATCCACTTCGCCGTCATCATCACCGCCCTCGTCGAGATTGCGACGCTGACGCCGCCGATCGGGCTCAACCTCTTCGTGATGAGCAGGATCACCAAGCTCCCGGTGCAAAGCATCACACGCAGCGTCCTGCCTTTCTATTCGGTCCAGCTGTTCGGTCTTCTGCTAATCAACGCCGTGCCCTTGCTGTCACTAGCCCTTGTGCCCTAAGTTCAGGAACCCTGTCGTCAAGGAGGCCAAATTAGCCGATGCCGAAAAGTTCGCCCAAAATTCCCCGATACAGGGAAATCGTGAACGAACTGCTCGAGAATGTCTGCGCGGGCGACCTTAAAATCGGTGACCGTCTGGTCCCGGAAACGGATCTTGCAACGCAGTATGCCGTCAGCCGACACACCATTCGAGAAACCATGCGCTGTCTGCAGGACCTCGGCATGATCGAGCGCCGGAAAGGTGCCGGCACCTATCTGATCTCGGATCAGCCGAAAAAGGATTTCTCCTATTCGATCAACACGCTCGAGGAGCTGCTGCAATACGCCAGTCACACCAAGCTCGAAGTGTTGTCGGTCGACAGTATCCTCGCCGACCGCGACACGGCAGAGCGCCTGCATTGCGAGCGCGGCGCAAACTGGATCCGGGTCAGCGTCCTGAGGATCGCCGAGACGGGCGACGCCGCGATCGGATACTCGGAAATCTTCATCCGTCCGGAGCACGCCGACATCGTGAAAGAGATCGGGACGCGGGCCAAGGCCGTCTATACCCTGCTCGAAGAGAACTACGGACTGAAGATCCAGCAGGTGAATCAGGATATAGATTCGGCGCTGGCCACGTCAAATGTCGCCTCACGGCTGCTGATCCCCGTCGGCCATCCGCTTCTGGAAATCACGCGCCGCTATTACACCGATGATGAAAGGCTGATCGAGGCGTCGATCAATTTTCATCCCTCTGGACGATTTCGCTACAAGATCCGCCTGACCCGCGATTGACCGAAGGCGCGATGATCGTTTGGTGCCCTGTTGATGGCGTGGATGCCCCTCCCGACGGCGTCGCAATGTGCCATTGTGGTGAGTGTTAAAGCCATCACAAAAGAAAGGAGCATCCATGTCCGAAATTACTCTCATCGGTATCGACTTGGCAAAGCGCGTTTTCCAGCTGCACGGTGCGCACAGTGACGGTTCGGTCGCGTCCCGAAAGAAGCTGTCACGGGGGCAGTTGCTAACTTTCGTGGCACAGCAGCCCAAATGTCTGATAGCCATGGAGGCTTGTGCGACGGCGCATGGCTGGGGTCGGGCATTTGAGGATTTGGGGGGCCTTGTTGCGCAAAGCAGCTGCTGACCAGACTTCCCCTTTCCCCAGACACACTTAATACTACAGTTGCATTTCATTCCGCTTTCTACGATGCGCTCTTGCTGCAGATGCTTGATGTTGTCGTCTCCATAGGGACCAGGCGATAATGAATTCGATCGGCGGAGCGCGGGCGAGGATGAGGCGTGCGATCAGTCGCAGGGTTTCGGC
>JBBSOT010000183.1:0-9670 GCA_038259455.1 Hyphomicrobiales bacterium
GGGGCGTGTGCCCGTCGCGGCGCCGCCCGGGTGCCGCCGACCCCCCCACCGTGGGACCCGCGGTGACACGCCACACGCCTGGCCGCTACGCGACCCCCCCCCGTGGGGGGTTGTGGGCGGGCAGGCCAGAGGGGGGTCGGCGACGAGTAGGCGCCGACGTCACGAACCGCAGTCGCCTTCACCGCTTCACCTCCCAGGTGGTCACACGCTCGCCGGTCTCGGGATCCTTGCCGTCTTTTAGCTGGATGCCCTCAGCCAGAAGGTCGTCGCGGATTCGGTCAGCCTCGGCCCAGTTTTTGTCGGCAATGAAGGCGAGGCGGCGGTCAACAGCTGTATCGATCTCTTCCGCTCCCGCCTTATCGATCTTGGAGTTTGCCTGTTCCTGCAACCACGACCGATTGAAGTTCTCCATATCGATCCCGAGCAACGCCAGCCCCGCATATAATTGCTCAGCGGTGGAGGTATCTTGCGGTTCCAGCATAGCCCCCGGCTTGGTGCTTTTGGCACCTACCGCATCTGCGCTTTGGCGAGCGAGGCGCATCAATCTGTGTAGCTCGGCAATGGCACGAGGAGTGTTCACATCGTCGAGAAGCGCACTTTGGAACTCTTCGGAAGGAGCTGCCACCTCGTCGAAGAGTGCCCAAGTAGCAAATTCCGAGAGTGCAATTGAGGCTTGTTCCAGTCCCGATTGGGAAAAGTCGATGGGCTGCGTGTAATGCGTCGAAAGCATCGCCAGCCGGATCACTTGGCCGGGCCAAGCATACCCTTTCCAACCCTCCAGCAGCTCATGGATCGTGACGAAATTGCCGTCGCTCTTGGACATCTTCTTGCCCTCGACCTGCAGGAAGCCATTGTGCATCCAGTAATTGGCCATGACCTCCGTACCGTGCGCGCAGCGCGACTGGGCGATCTCGTTCTCGTGGTGCGGGAAGATCAGGTCGAGCCCGCCGCCATGGATATCGAAGACGTCGCCAAGATAGGCGGCTGACATGGCCGAGCATTCGATGTGCCAGCCGGGGCGGCCGCGGATCGCCTTGGAGGTTCCGCCAGGGAGGTTGAATCCGGCCTCCCAGCCGGGCTCCTCGGCTGACGATTCCTTCCAAAGGACGAAATCCTGCGGGTTTTTCTTGTGCGCGTCGACGGCGATCCGGGCACCCGCCTGCTGCTCGTCAAGATTGCGCTTAGACAATTGGCCGTAGTCGGCCATCGAAGTGGTGTCGAAGAGGATTTCGCCTTTCGCCTCATAGGCATGGCCGCGGTCGATGAGAGACTGAATCAAGGTGACCATGTCGTCCTTGCCGTCGGCGCGCGGCAGGACAAACTCAGTGGCGCGCGGCTGGAAGGTTGGGGGCAGGCATCCCAGCGCCGTCACGTCCTTCTGGTACTGATCGTAGGTCGGCTCCGTGACCTTGCGGATCGCCTCGTTGAGCGACAGCTTTCCCGACGCGATCTGGTCGCCAAAGTCGCGTAGCGCACGGGCGTTGATCTTGTCGTCGACGTCGGTGATGTTGCGCACATAGGTGACATGGTCAGCGCCATAGAGATGGCGCAGCAGTCGGAACAGCACGTCGAAGACGATCGCAGGCCGTGCGTTGCCGATATGGGCATAATCGTAGACGGTCGGGCCGCAGACATACATGCGCACATTGGCCGGATCTATGGGGACAAACGCCTCCTTCGTCCGCGTCAGCGTGTTATAGAGCCTGAGGCCTTCCTGCTTATCCGGCATCGACTTCCCTTTTCGCTGTCACGGCCATAGCCGAAAAGCGTGAAACTTTTCACGACCGTCCCGGGCCTGCTGGCCTGGGCGTTTGTCCTGTCGAGAGAAAAGGCGAAAACGTCCGGTCCAGCGCTCGGCGCTAGCCAATAATGCAAATGCCACAAATGGCGATCGACGTTTTCATGGCCGCTTTATCGCGCCGCCTGCCCTGTCCCGTCAAGTGCTTCTGTTCCCGTGTGTAACGGGGACTGGCCAGTTGGCGACAAGCGATGGAAACACCGGCAAGATATCCCTGCTGTTGCACGAGAGCCGCAGTACGTCGCAAACGCTGCCCGCAAGGCGATAGGAAAGACTTTATTAAACATGTCGGAACATCAAATGGGGGCAAGAAACGGCAAGGTTAGTTCGGCCACTCTTTCGACCCAATCGACCACCAAATGCAGCGTCCCCGCAACGACATTGATCCGATGATCAAAAGGAACAATCAAATGCCCCCTATCGCCAGCGAAGCTGTACGCATCGCCGTTCCAGCCGCGTCGCTCGCCCCGCTCTATCGCCCGATCGGTTCTGCCGCCCTTATCGCGGCCCTGCTCTGCAGCAAGAAGAAGGTCAAGGCGTCCAAGCCAGCCTGAACCTGCCAGCCGGGACGCCCCGCTAGAGCAGCTTGAACTGCTCGTCTTCAGCGGGCTTCTTCGGTGGCGCTTTGTCTCCGGCAAGCGCGGATTCCACGCGGTGCTGGATATCCGGTCCGGTATTTGCGACCTTGTTGACCCTGTCGGAGACAGGGATCGCCTCGAACATTCCTTGCTCGGGCGAAAGCAAGAGATCAGCTACGTCACGCGGCTCAAGGGTCCGGCAATCAAGCCAGCGGGAAAAGTCCTCGGGCCTGATCACCACCGGCATGCGATCGTGGATCCACGAGAGACCATCGCTGGCACTGGTAGTAAGGATCGTGCCGGTATCGATCTCCGATCCGCCAGGCTCCGCATACGTCTCCATCAAGCCGCCGAAGGCGACAACGCCGCCGCCTCTAGGACGGATCCAATAGGGCTGCGAGCGGTTCTTTCCGTCACGCCGCCACTCGTAAAAGCCCGATGCGGGGATCAATGCGCGGCGATGGCGCATGGCGGCACGGAAAGATGCCTTTTCCCCTACCGTTTCGGAGCGGGCGTTAAACAGCAGCGGCAGTTTGCCAGGGTCTTTCCACCAACCGGGTATCAGCCCCCAACGGACGAGCATGGACTGGCGTCCGGGCAGGTTGGAGCCAGGCTCACGCGGACCGCTGGCCATGACGAGCAGGATCGGCTGCGTTGGCGCGATATTGTAGCGGGCCGGGAAATCCTCGACATCGGCCAACGCGAAGTGAGCGGCAATCTCGTCGGGCGTAGCGTCGATCGCAAAGCGTCCGCACATCGTATAATTCCTGCTTGATCCCTGACCGCCAAAGTGGCGATAACACAATCCGACTGCAAGGTTCCCGTGTCTGGAGCCGGAGACGGACAAGGCAGCCCTCATGCAAGAAAAGCAGATCAGGCCGGCGGTTTCAGTCGCGCTGCTGCGTGATGACAGGCTGCTCCTCGTGTTGCGCGGGCGGGCTCCATCGCGCGGATTCTACGCTTTTCCCGGCGGACATGTCGAAGCCGGCGAGACGCTGGAGTGCGCAGCCAGGCGTGAACTGGCCGAAGAGACAGGGCTCGCTGCTCTGGATTTGGCGCCCCTGGTCAATCTGCGTGTCGAAGGGGACGCCGTGGACTACGACTTGCAAGTCTTTTCCGGCCTCTATGCGGGTGGAGAGCCCATGGCAGCAAGCGATGCGGATGCCGCGGCCTTCTTCACGCTGGCGCAGATGGAAACAATGCCGGTGCTCGACTCGGTGCTGGCGGTCGGTCGTACGCTGCTCGGCTCTTCCACATAAACCGCCTTGCGGCGGCCAGAATGTTTCGCCAAAAGGTCTCATGCGGTGGGCTACCTACAAGATTCTGACATTTGTCTTGCTTGCGTCATTCATTGGCGCGCGGCCGGTGGCGGCTGCCGACCAACCATTCGACGCCGGCCTGATGCGCCTCGCCGAAATATTGGGCTCGCTGCATTTCCTGCGCAATCTATGCGGGGAGCAAGGCGATCAGTGGCGTGAATTGATGGACAGACTGCTATCGGCAGAAAAGCCGGAAGAGGAACGCCGCGCCCGCTTCGTCGCCAATTTCAACCGCGGCTACAGGTCTTTCGAGGGCACTTACACCACGTGCACGGCATCGGCGACCGAGGCAATCGGCCGCTACACGGTGGAAGGCGAAAGTCTCGCCCGCGAACTTGCCGCCCGATACGGAAATTAAGCGGGGGTTAACTTTTTCCACAAAGCCAGCGTACAGAGCCGCGCAGGTGTGCTAGGAATCTTAACGGGACATTAAAGGGATTGATCAAGTTGGTCCGACCTCGTCGGCAGCCGCTTGAAAGGTGGAATTCGCGTATGGAACATAGCGTTACCGATATCGACGCCCTGGTCAGGGAAGAAAAGCGTCTGACAGCCGTCGAAAATCACAACGAGGCGTGGGCAGAAGGTCTCTCGGCAGGGATCGAACCCGAGATCATCGCAGAAGCGGCGCTTACGACAGCGCTTTGCGAGCTGCTGCGCACAAGTGGCGAGCCTGCCGCTCTGGCGCTGATCGAAAGAACGCGGGACAGGGTGATCGCGGGCGAGTTTGCGCCGGATCAGTCAAGACATTAATACTGGCCGCATATCTGTCGTTCATCGCATGGTGCAGCGTCTGCAGCAAAGCTCAAACGCCGGAGACAGGATTATGGCCTCGATACACCGCACGGAGCATTGGCGCGTTCTGCCACTGGCCTGCCTTTTGGCAAGTGCGGCTGTGCTTCCGGCTTTGTCGGTGACGTGGATATCCCCTGCCTTCGCGCTTAGCGAAATCGGCAGTGAAGACGCCGTCCCACCCTCGCCGGGGAGCGAATCGGAAGTTCAGATACCATCGCCTGATCCGATACAGAATGCGGCACCGGATGAGGCTGACCCCGACCCTGCGGAGAGCGGCCCGGGAGATATTGCCCGCCCCGGGATCGATGAAGACAGCCCGTTGCCGGAGATCATCTACAATCTCGATCGACTGCCGGAACCGGTGCGGCGCATGCACGGTCTCATCGTCGAAGCCGCTCGCAGCGGTGACATCGAAAAGCTCAGGCCGCTGATCGGCTCCAGCGCCGGCGGTACGCAGCTTTCCTTCGGCGGCATCGAAGGCGACCGGATCGATTTTCTGAAATCGCTGTCCGGCGACCCGGAGGGCCAGGAAATTCTGGCTATCATGGAAGAGGTGCTGAATGCAGGCTATGTCAAGCTCGATCCCGGGACACCGAACGAGCTGTATGTCTGGCCCTATTTTTTCGGCATTCCGCTCGACCGCCTCGACCCGCGCCAGCGCGTCGAGCTCTTCAAAATCGTCACTGCCGGCGATTTTGAGGACATGAAGGCCTTCGGCACCTACATTTTCTACCGGATCGGCATCACGCCAGAGGGCCACTGGGCGTTCTTCGTCGCGGGCGACTGACTCTATCGCGTCGGTGGCGCTTCGCTGAACTCAACAGGCCGACCGAGACCAGGCCCGGCGATTTCTCCTTCCCACATCACCCTGTTGCCGCGCACGATAGTGCCGACAGGCCAGCCGGTGACCCTCCTGCCATCGTAGGGTGTCCATCCGGCCTTTGAGCCGGCCTGAGCGTTCAGAATGGTCTCGCTGCGCTTCATGTCGACGATTGTGAAATCCGCATCGTAGCCAGCAGCGATGCGCCCCTTGCGAGCGATGCCGAAGATGCGATTGGGACCGTGGCTGGACAAGTCAACGAAACGTTCAAGCGTCAGGCGACCAGCGTTCACATGGTCAAGCATAATTGGCACCAACGTCTGAACGCCGGTCATGCCTGAGGGCGAGGCAGGATAGTCTTTCTGCTTTTCCTCCAGCGTGTGCGGCGCGTGGTCGGAGCCGAGCACGTCGACCGTGCCGTTCGCGATGCCCTGCCATACGCCGTCGCGATGGCGGGAAGCGCGCACCGGCGGGTTCATCTGGATCAGGGTTCCCAGCCGCGCATAGTCTTCGGCAGACAAGGTCAGATGATGCGGCGTCGCCTCGCAGGTGACGATGTCCTTATGCTGCTCGAGGAACGCGATCTCCTCGGCCGTCGAGATGTGCAGCACGTGGATGCGTGCACGCGTCTGCCGCGCAATGCGCACCAGACGTTCCGTGCAGCACAAAGCGGCGATCTCGTCGCGCCAAACCGGATGAGAGGACGGATCGCCGACAATTCGCTCGCCCAGCCGGTCGCGCAGGCGAAACTCATCCTCCGAATGAAAGGCGGCACGCCGGCGCGTGTTGCGCAGGATCGACGCTACGCCCTCATCGTCCTCGACCAGCAAATCGCCGGTGGACGAGCCCATGAAAACCTTGATGCCTGCCGCACCCGGCAGACGCTCAAGCTCGCCGACATCACCCGCATTCTCTCTCGTTCCGCCAACCCAGAAGGCGAAATCGCAGTGCATTCGCCCTGTGGCGCGCGCGACCTTGTCGGCGAGTGCTGCTTCGCTGGTGGTCAAGGGATTGGTGTTGGGCATCTCGAAGACAGCCGTTACGCCGCCGAGGACTGCTGCGCGCGAACCGCTCTCCAGGTCTTCCTTATGCTCCAGGCCGGGCTCGCGGAAATGCACCTGGCTGTCGATGACGCCGGGCAACACATGCAATCCCTTGCAGTCGATCGTTTCACCTGAGGACGCTGCGGAAAGGTCGCCGATTGCAGCGATGCGGCCAGCGTTGACGGCCACATCGCGCACACCCTGACCATCGTGGTTGACGACGGTCCCGCCTGTCAGGATGATGTCATAGGTTGCCGCCATGCTGCCCTGCCGCCCTTGTGTGTGGAGTGCCTGCGGCTTACGTAAAGCCTCACTGTTTTGCAAGATCAGGCCGATCCGAACCCATGCCCACTGCCCGCCTAGAAGACCGCGCAATCATTACCGTTTCAGGCGCGGACTCTGAAACATTCCTGCAAAACATCGTCACTTCCGACCTTGATGCGTTGGCTCCGGCGCAGGCGCAGCCGTCGGCACTGCTGTCCCCGCAAGGCAAGATCCTGTTCGATTTCCTGGTGTCGCGCCAGGACGAACGGTCACTCCGGATAGAGTGCCGGGCCGAAATAGCCGACGACCTTCTGCGCCGGCTCATGCTCTACAAGATGCGGGCCAAGGCCGAAATTACCAAGCAGGATCAATCGACTGTCCTTGTTACATGGCAAGAAGAGTCAGATGCCTCGCAAACTGATTCACCCGGCATTCGAGACATGCGGTTCCGCTCCCCCTTGGACGTGCGACGCCTCTACGAGCCGATTGGCCCGGTTGCCGACGGCAGCGACTGGACGGCTTTCCGGATCCGCAACGGCGTCGCCGAAAGCGGCAGCGACTATGCGCTGGGCGAGGCATTCCCGCACGATGTCCTGCTCGACGAACTGGGTGGCGTGGGTTTTCGCAAGGGCTGCTACGTCGGTCAGGAAGTGGTTTCGCGCATGCAGCATCGCGGGACTGCCCGGCGCCGTGTGCTGATCGTGGAGGGCGAGAATGATCTTCCCGCCGCCGGTGCGGATATCACTGCTGGCGGTCGAGGCATCGGGACGCTTGGCTCGACAGCAGAACAGTCCGGCCTTGCCATCGTTCGCATCGATCGGGTCAAGGAGGCCATCGATTCGGGGACACCCATTATGGCCGGCGACGTGGCGGTGTCGCTGACAATCCCGTCGTTCGCAAAGTTCACATACCCGACCCCGACAGGAAACCAGGCCTGATGGCCGACAAGCCGGGCGCCCCTGCCCGCGCATGGCAGCGCATGCTGTCGGGCCGGCGGCTCGATCTCCTGGACCCATCACCTCTTGACGTCGAGATCTCCGACATCGCGCACGGCCTGGCGCGTGTGGCGCGCTGGAATGGTCAGACGGCGGGTGACCATGCGTTGTCCGTGGCCCAGCACAGCTTGCTGGTCGAAGACATCTTTCAAACGCTCAAACCCTTGGCTACACCTGACGAGCGGCTCCTGGCGCTTCTGCATGATGCGCCCGAATATGTGATTGGCGACATGATCTCGCCGTTCAAGTCGGTTGTCGGTGGCGGCTACAAGACGGTCGAGACACGGCTGCAGCATGTCATTCATTTGCGATTTTCCTTACCCGCGGACGCGAGCAGTGGCTTGCGCAAAATCATCAAGCGGGCTGACCAGATCGCAGCCTATTTCGAAGCAACCGTGCTGGCCGGGTTCTCCGCCTCGGAGGCGACACGGTTCTTCGGCCGACCTCGAAACATGTCGGTTGAAGGTCTGGACCTGTCGTGCAAACCAGCCAGTGATGCCGAAAAGAACTTCCTGGCGCGCTTTTCATCGATCGAAGATCTGCGCCGGAAAGAGGTCACATCACGGGTGCCCGACCTTTCCCGCGCTACTTTCGTTTCAGGCGGATAGAGGGCATGCCCGTGCGGGCGACAGCCGCCGTGCGCGCGCCGACCACTATCTTTGCAATCTCGACTGGAGCCTTTGTGTCCAGCGGCGTCTTGGTAGCAACGCCATCTAAGATCGCAAGCACGCTGTCATAGAACTCGGCACCGGAAGCCGATCTGGGCGGCGTTCCCTCATGCATGACGCTGATCACCGTGACCCTGGGACAATGATCCTTGAGTGCCTGATGAAAAGAGATCTTGGCGTCGGGATCGAGAGCACCGGTTGCCTCGTCCAGAAATAGCAGGCCGGGTTTCTGTAACAGGATGCGGGCAGCCACCAACTTCTGCTTCTGGCCACCGGAAAGCACCTGATCCCAGACCTTTCCCTCACGGTCGGCTTTGTCGAGAAACTCGATGAACTCCCCCAGATCGGCCCGATGCAGCGCGGCGGCCACGGCCAGATCACTGTGCTCTTCCGCCGCGTCAGGAAGGCATGCGAGCTGCTTTAACGATACTTGCGGCAGTTTCACGTCCTGTGCCGCATAAAAGACCTTCACACCTTCAGGGAAGATAATGTCGCCGCCGCCATGTGGCCACAGCCCATTGATCGCCCTGATCAGAGAGGTCTTGCCACAACCAGACTCGCCTTTCAGGAAAGTCCATTCGCCGCGCCGGAAGCGGAGTTGCGGAACGCTCAGAAACGGCGCTGGATTGCCTCCCTGATGCAGCAGCTCGAGGTTGCGTATGGTCAGACCGAAGATGGCGTTCTGGGCGCCAAAGCGGAAATCGCTTCGCCCCGTCTGGCTGTAGAAATCGCGTGGCACCTGTACGCCTTCGATGGCCATGGCGAGGTCCGTAACACGTCGGGAATTGGCGCGTAGCGTGGCGATAGCCGGCATCACGTGAATAAACCAGGAGCATTGGCTGATCAGCGAATTGACCAGTTCGGCTCCGGTCACGTAGCCCTTGAGATTGATCTTCTCGTTGACGTAAGGCAGCAGCCCCGGGCCGTACGCAACAATGCGCGCGGCCATGAAATTGTATATCAGTTCGAACGACATGTAGCCGGAATGGACCCAGTTCAGCTTCGACCACGTGCTGTCAACGTCCCGGTAGAGCCGCTTGTGGATGTCTTTTTGCACCTCCTCGCCCCGCGAGGCGGCAATGTGGAAACTGCGCCGCAACAGGGTCGTCAGTTCGGCGCGGTAGCTTCCTTCGGCGCGCTGCATGCGGATGGTAAGCCGCTCGAGAATACCGCCAAGCTTGAGGGCGACGAACGTATTGAGCGGCACATAAAGGGCAACCGCCGCGAAGGCGAGAGCCGCACCGCCATACGTGCCGAGAAATTCAAGCCCCTGAACGGTCGTTGACGTTTCTATGAGCTTTCGGCCGACGAAATAAAGCGACGTCACCACGCCCATCACGCCCATGGCGAGCCCGATGGCGCCCCCTGTCATGCCCTTGATGGATTCCTGGAC
>JBBSOT010000184.1:0-9642 GCA_038259455.1 Hyphomicrobiales bacterium
AACCTCGGCTGCCAGCCCTCAGGCGGCAGGGGTTGCAGCCCTGCTCAAGGGGATTTCCAAGCAGTTGTCGCCGCAATCGATCCGATCAATTCTGGCCCAGACTGCTGTCGACATCGTCGACGGGACGACGGCAATGAACGACCCGGCATCCGCAGGATTGGATCTTGCAACCGGCGCCGGCATGCTTGACGCCTTCGCTGCCTGCCAGCAGGCGGCAATCATCGCGTAAACGTTGGCAGGACCGCGTGCCGGGAAGCGACAGCAGCCGTCAGTTCCCCGCTTGCTCCAATGCAGTGAAGGCCGCCTTCACGGCGTCGGTTCCAGCGGTGACCAGTTGAGCATCAGGCGAGAAGCCGGCAGCCATCATCTTGCGGCCGAGCATATGGTCGGCGGGGTGGTTGACTGTCTCGATGCCAATCAACCTGTCGCGTAAATAGTGAAACACCGAGAAACGATTGTCAGCCGGTTCGCCAGTGACGATCTGCCGGTCGCTGCCTGCGGTCAATCCGACCATTTGCAGCTTCATATCGCCAATGTCGGACCAGAACCAGGGCACGGCGGCATAGTGCTCGGCGTGGCCGGTGACGGTGCGAGCGGCAAGTTTCGCCTGGTCGGTGGCGTTCTGCACTGATTCAAGGCGGACATCGGCGCCGGTCAACCAATGGCGGTATTGCGCGACGTCGCCGATGGCCAGCACGTTGGATGCGGCAGTGCGCAACTGCGGGTCGACCCGAATGCCGTTGGCAACGGCAAGCCCAGCCTCGAAGGCAAGCTCGACATTCGGCAGGACGCCAATGCCGACGATCAGCATTCCCGCGGCGATGCGCGCTCCGTTTGATGTTTCAACGGCGGCGATCTCTCCATCGTGGCCCTCAAGACGAGCGATCGTGGTGCCCGTGAGGAGGCGGACCCCCGATGCAGCTATGCGACGGGCAACGTGGTTTGCAACGTCAGGTGCGACGGCGCGCGCCAACAGACGGTCCTGCGCCTCGATGACGGTAACGCGTCGATCACCGGACGACAGGGTGGCGGCGATCTCCAGGCCGATGAAGCCGCCGCCCATGATGACAATATCCTCGACGCCGGCGGCGCGCTCGCGAATGGCACGCGCATCCCCGATGGAACGCAGCGAGAGCACGCCGCCAAGCGGTCCACCCTCTATGGCAAGGGGGCGCGGGCGCGCACCCGTGGCAAGGATGGCATGGCTGAACGGAATGGCGGCGCCGCTGGCGAGACGGACTTCGCGGCCGGAGAGGTCAAGGGCCTCGACGCTTTCGCCTGTCATCAGTTCGATATCGGCAGCGCTGAAAAAGACCTCGGCGCGCAGGATCTGAGGCCTTGCCTCGGCATCCTTGATAAAGCTCTTGGAGAGTGGCGGCTTGTGGTAGGGCAGTTCCGCTTCGTCGCCAATCAGAGCTATCCTGCCATCGAAACCCTCGTCACGCAGGCTGGCCGCTGCCTGGACTCCCGCGTGTCCCGCTCCGATGATAACAACGCTGTCTTTCATGCAAGTCCGGTACCCGGCCCCTGTTAGGATGGCGACCGGCCCGATGTGCCGGAGGCGGCGCGAAGCCGCCATCCGGGTCGCACCCGGATGGCTACCTGTCAAGCGGCCACGCAGCCCGTTCGCGGTACTTCAACGTGCTAAAAGTTGACTGTGCCAGTTTAGAAGAATTCTAAACTATTGATCCAAATGACTTTTTTAAGCGTGTTATTGTTGACAATGACACTCAAGATGCTGTTTAGAAGTCTTGCTCCGACGAGCAATCGCCTTTGGTGTTCGGGCCTTTAACCCGTCCGATTGGAGGATTTGGTGACCTGTTGCTCCCGGCCGCATGATGGCGCGGCCTTTCCAGATCCGATCCAGGCAATCTGCGCGGCCGGGCATGTAGTTCGGCGACCACAATAACGCCCTGCACGACAGCGAATTCGGGGCCTGCCCCAGACATATTCCCAAGGAGAACAGCATGATCAGAACCACCTCGACGACACGGCATGGAAGGCTGGCAGTGCTCGTGGCGACCGCCATCCTGAGCACTACGGCATTTTCCATGCCGGCACGCGCCGAGACCGACCCGAAGGCGGTGCTGACGACATATGCGGATATCGCGCAAGCCAAGTATGAGGACTCCCTGACCACCGCCAAGGCGCTGGACGAGGCCGTGAAGGCACTGATCGCCAAACCCTCGGAAGCAGCACTAGCCGCAGCCCGCGATGCCTGGAAGGCAGCCCGCATCCCCTATCAGCAGACGGAAGTCTACCGCTTCGGCAACCCCATCGTGGATGATTGGGAAGGTCGTGTGAATGCATGGCCGCTTGATGAAGGGCTGATCGACTATGTCGATGGCGGCTACGGCACCGAGTCCGACTCCAATACGCTTTATACGGCAAACGTGATCGCCAACAAATGGATCGAGATTAACGGCGAAACGGTCGACGCAAGCGAGATCACGCCGCAGTTTCTGTCAGGGACGCTGCAAGAGGCAGGCGACATCGAAGCCAATGTGGCGACGGGTTACCACGCCATAGAATTCCTGCTGTGGGGTCAGGACCTGAACGGCACCGGACCCGGTGCGGGCAACAGGCCCTTTACGGATTTCGACACCGCCAATTGCACTGGCGGCAATTGCGATCGACGCGCTGCCTATCTCACTGCGGCGAGCGACCTTCTGCTCACCGACCTAGAGGAGATGGCGGCCAACTGGGGGCCCGATGGCGAGGCGCGCCAGAGCCTTGTCGACGGCGATGTCAATGCCGGGGTCGGCGTCATCCTGACCGGAATGGGTTCACTGTCTTATGGGGAACTGGCAGGCGAACGCATGAAGCTCGGCCTGTTGCTGCATGACCCCGAGGAAGAACATGATTGCTTCTCCGACAACACGCATAATTCACACCTCAATGACGCGATCGGCATCCGCAATGTCTATCACGGCTCGTACACAAGCGTGGACGGATCGAAAGTCGAGGGGCCTTCGGTTGCCGACATGCTGAAGGAGACTGACCCGGCGCTCGATACCGAACTGTCGGCGAAGCTCGACGCAACGGTCGCTGCCATGGAGGCAGTTGCCAAGCGCGCCGAGGGCGGCGAGGCCTACGACCAGCAGATCGGCGAAGGCAATGACGCAGGCAATGCGGCAGTGCAGGCTGCCATTGACGGGCTGGTCGACCAGACGCGGTCTATCGAACGCGCCGTCTCCGCGCTGAAGCTCGATACCATCGCCTTCGAGGGCTCCGACAGCCTGGACGCACCGGACAAGGTCTTTCAGTGAGCCGACCCAGTACCTAAATCACAGCCATGCGGTGCGCGCTCAAGCGCACCGCCAGCCAACTGCCAGAGTGTTCGATGCTTGTCTGCCACTGCAACCTGATTACGGAACGGGAGATCGAGGAAACGATCATCCAGTTGCTCGATCAGGACCCGTGGAACCTGATCGTGCCGGCGAAAATATATCACACGATGAAGAAACGCGGGCGCTGTTGCGGCTGCTTCCCAAATGTGGTGGAAACAATCATTCGGGTAACCGAAAACTACCATTCCCGTTCGGATACGCACGGGCTGGATGTTGTTTCACACCTGGACCGGGTCAGAGGACTTCGGGCCGAATACGGGAGCGCACGCCATGAAGGGCGAAAAACAAATCATCGAGCGGCTTAACGAGGCTCTGTTTCTGGAGCTGGGGGCCGTCAACCAGTACTGGCTGCACTACCGGCTGCTCGACGATTGGGGTTTCAAGAAGCTTGCCAAGAAGGAGCGCGAGGAATCGATCGAGGAAATGCATCACGCCGACAAGATCATCGAGCGGATCATCTTCCTGGAGGGTCATCCGAACCTGCAGTCCCTGTCGCCGCTGCGCATCGGCCAGAACGTCAAGGAAGTGCTGGAGTCGGACCTTGCGGGTGAATATGACGCACGCACCTCATACAAGAAGTCGCGCGAAATTTGCCATGAGGCCGGTGACTACGTGACCATGCAGCTATTCGAGCAACTGCTGAAGGACGAGGAAGGCCACATCGACTTCCTCGAGACCCAGCTCGACCTTTTCAACACGATCGGCGAGGCCAAGTACGGCCAATTGAACGCCGCCTCGGCCGACGAGGCCGAATAGGACATGAGACCGTGCGGCATGACCTGACTTTCTCGCGCCGCACGCGATCGCCCGGATTCCTTCGCGCCGCGACGGTACGGACACTGCGGCTGCTTTGCGTGGCCGCACCCTTCCTGGGTGCAGCCGTGGCTACCGCCGACGACGTGCCGGCCGGTATCGACGCCTCCCGCAGCGACCTCACGCAGGAAGACCTTGCCCGGGTCGTCGCCATTACCCGCCCTACAAGCGACTTCTCCAAGGCCGAGCCTTTCGAGCTGATGCAAGGGGGCGCGGCAACATCCAGAAAGCGCGTCAATCAGGATGCGTTCTCGCACTCATCCGCCAACCTGACCTTCGAGGAGGAAGGAACCTTCAAGCTTGGCAACGGACTGTTCCGCAAGCTGTGGGTTTCGTCTCCTTCCTCGACCCAGGCATCCGACGGCCTTGGACCGCTTTTCAATGCCCGGGCCTGCCAGAGCTGCCATCTAAAGGACGGGCGCGGTCATCCGCCCGAGACCAATCCGGACGCCACATCGATGTTCCTGCGGCTGGCGCGCGAGGCCGATACAGCGGAAGAAAAAGCGGCGCTCGCCGACAGGAAAGTGCTGAACTTTCCCGACCCGGTGTATGGCGCACAGTTGCAGGATCTGGCTGTTCCCGGGCTTGCTGGCGAAGGCAAGATGGCGACTTCCTATACGGAAATCCCGGTCACGCTGGCCGATGGCAGCAATGCCTCGCTGCGGAAGCCGGCCTATTCCGTCGAGAACCCGGGCTACGGGCCGCTTGGCGCGACGACGACGTTGTCGCCTCGCGTAACCCCGCAGATGATCGGGCTTGGCATGGTCGAGCAGATCCATCCGGCCGACATACTGGCAAATGCCGACCCGGCGGACCACAACGGCGACGGCATCTCGGGCAAGGCGTCTATCGTGCGCGATGGCAAGAGTGGCGCGTTGACCCTTGGCAGGTTCGGCTGGAAGGCGTCCCGCGCCTCGATCCGCGAGCAGTCCGCCGAGGCCTTTGTCGGCGACATCGGGATCTCCAATCCGGATGTGCCAAAAGCAATTGGCGATTGCACCCCAGCGCAGGAAGCCTGCCTGGCGATGCCAAACGGTGTTCAGAAGCGGCTGGGCAATACCGAAGCGCCCGACCCGATCCTCGACCTCGTCACCTTCTATTCGCAGAATTTGGCCGTCCCGGCGCGACGTCATGTCGACGACGCGAAAGTCCTGCAGGGCAAGAAGGCGTTCTACGCCCTTGGCTGTGCTTCCTGCCACACGCCGAAATTCGTGACGCGACGCGATGCGCCCAACAGGGCGCAATCGTTCCAGCTGATCTGGCCGTATTCTGATTTCCTGCTGCACGACATGGGCGAAGGCCTGGCCGATGGCCAGCAGGTCGGAGATGCGAGTGGTACGGAATGGCGTACGCCTCCATTGTGGGGAACCGGGCTGACCGAGCGCGTCAACGGCCATACCTTCTTCCTGCACGACGGTCGCGCCCGCAATCTGACAGAGGCAATCCTTTGGCATGGCGGCGAGGCGCAAGCGGCGCGCGACGGCTTTGCGGAGGCTTCGTCAACCGAGCGGGAAGCGCTCATCAAATTCCTGGAGTCGCTATGATGCATGTTCGCCTGGCCGGCGGCCTGATGCTCGCGTTTCTTTGGGCATTTGCCACGCCGGCAATTGCCAATGACAAGGCGTCCGGTATTGTTTCGCGTGCCATCGATGGCTTTATTCGACCAGGTTATGCCCGCTTCCACCAGGCAACCGGCGATCTGGTGCAGGCCGAGAAGGCACTGTGCGAAGCCCCCTCGAAGCAGACACTAAAGGCGGCTCGCCAATCGTTTGGCAAGACGGTCGATACCTGGTCGACGATCGAGATCATCCGCTTCGGACCGGTGACAGAAGACAACCGACTTGAGCGCGTACTGTTCTGGCCGGATCGCAAGAGCACCGGCATGAAGCAGGTGCAGGCGGCTCTTGCAGCCAGGGACGACACCGCAACGAGCGCCGACGGTCTGGCCGGCAAAAGCGTCGCGATGCAGGGGCTCGGCGCTTTGGAATACGTGCTTTATGGCACCGGCTCGGACGGACTGGCGGGAACCGGCGAGGCCTATCGCTGCGCCTATGGCGCGGCCATCGCCGGCAATCTCGACAGCATTGCCGCCGAACTGGAGACAGCCTGGGACCAGGCGGACGGCTTCGCCAAACAATGGGCCAATCCGGGTCCGGACGACCCGCTCTACCGGACCGGCACGGAAGCGGTTTCTGAGCTGATGGACGTTTTTGTTACTGGCTTCGAACTCGTGCGCGACGTTCGGCTCGGCGGCTTTCTGGGCGAGACACCGGAGCAGGACAAGCCGAAGCAGGCGCTGCTGTGGCGCTCGGGCAAGACTGTCGATGCGATTGCTGCAAACCTCGCCGGCATGAAGGCCCTGTTCGAGGCATCGCGGCTTGGAGAAGCGGTTCGCGAGGACGCGCTGTGGATCAGAAAATCGGCGCTGTTCGAGTTTGGCAATGCGGCAGATGCGGCAGCCGCCGCAAACGGGCCGGTTGCCGAAGTGCTGGCCGCCCCCGAGCGGCGCGGCAAGCTGGTCTATCTCGGGCTTGTCACGTCCAGCCTGTCTGACATTTTCGGCACAACGCTATCCGGCGAACTGGGGCTGACATCCGGGTTTTCTTCACTCGACGGAGACTGACGATGAAGCATTGCCTGATCGATCGGCGGGATTTTCTCAAGGCGGCCGGCGCAACGTTTCTGGCGTCTTTGACACAAGAAGCGATGGCCGCAACGCTCGCATCGGACGCGGTTTTCGCCACCGCCTACCAGCAGCGCAATGGCGCTTACGGCGTGGCAATCCTGTCGGAAGCCGGCAAACTTTTGAACACGGTAGACCTGCCGGAGCGTGGCCACGACATCACCTTCGACCCGGTGTCGGGCCGTTCGGTTGCGTTTGCCCGTCAGCCCGGCACATTCGCGGTGGTGTTCGATCCGAAGGGGCGGACCGCGCCGCAAACCATCCAAAGCGTGGCCGGCCGTCACTTCTTCGGTCATGGTGTGTTTTCGCCTGACGGCGCCTTGCTCTACGCCACGGAGAACGATTTCGAGAATGGCGCTGGCGTCGTCGGCGTCTACGATGCCGGAAGCGGCTTTGAACGCGTTGGCGAGTTTCCGACGCATGGCGTCGGGCCGCACGAGCTTTTGTTGCTCGAGGATGGCCGCACCATCGCAATCGCCAATGGCGGTATCGAGACCCACCCGGATTTCGGCCGCGCCAAGCTCAATATTCCGACCATGAAGCCATCCTACGTGCTTGCCGACCGCACAACCGGTGACCTGATCGAAAAGCACGAACTGCCGCCGGAACTGCACAAGCTGTCGATCCGTCACATGGATGTCGACGCGAGCGGCACGGTCTGGTTCGGCTGCCAGAACGAGGGGCCGGCAACCCGACGCCCGGCGCTTGTCGGGCGCGCAGTGCGTGGCAAGGAACTGCAACTCGTCGAAATGCCTGACAAGGTATTGTCTGGCTTCCGCAACTATATCGGATCGGTTGCCGCCAACCGGCGGGCGGGCACGGTGGCCGTTACATCGCCGCAGGGTAATTGCCTGGTGGTGATGAAGGCTGAAAGCGGCGAAATCGTCTCGGCGACAACTTTGACCGAAGTCTGCGGATTGGCGCCGGACCATGCTGGTTTCATGGCGACAACCGGCACGGGGGCCGTCATCGAGCCCGACGGTACTGCATCACAGGACGATGACCGCGTCTGGGACAACCACGTGTTGAGAATCGCGCCGGCAGCCTGACCGCTGGCAGCGACTGCGCCGGGACCCTGCCTCGAGGCTACTTCTTTTTTGTCTTCGCAGGCGCCTTGGCCGTTTTCGGCGCTTTGGCAGCTTTGACCTTGGCCGCGGCTTTGGCTGGCTTCTTTTCGGCCTTGGCTATCTCGCTCTCGGCCTGTTGCCAGTGCCTGTCATGCGAGCCGCTCGGTCGCCCTTCCTTCTCCCAGATCGCGTGGGCGCGCTTGCGGATCTGTTCATCCCGTTCGCCTGTCATCACCATCTCCGAATTGTGTTCAGACGGCCACGACAATAGCGAAAGGCCGACGCATTGGCACCGGAAATCTGCAGGTCGTCTGCAACGCTCAAACTGTGCCTGACATGTCGGCGAAAGCCATGGCCTTGCGGATGATGCCGACCAGCCGGTCGCCAGCGATGTCGGGAGGACCGCTATTGTCGAGCGCGATGGCATTGGGTCCTGTCGTGTCACAGGAAATCGTTCGCTCCAGCCGGGCCAGCACCTCCTCGCGAGACTCGCGTCCGCGACCGGAAAGCCGCGCCGCGAGGATCTCGAGGTCTGCGGTGATCTCGACCACGGCGACGTTGGCGTAGCGCTGGCGTAGTGCCGGCAGGGCCCCGCGCGACAGGTTGGCAACCGCGACATGGCCGTTTTCCAGGGCTCTGTCGATGTCGACCGGCAAACCGTAGCGTAGGCCGTGCGCCTCCCAGGCGAGAGCGAAAGCGCCATCGGCCAGAGCCTTGGCAAAGCCGGCGTCGGAGAGGCTGTCATGCTGCTCGGTCTGACCGTCGCAGGGTCGCGTGATGACACGGCGCACGAAGTCAACCTGCGGCTCACCGGCAAGCGCCGTCCGCGCATGGGCTATCAATGTGTCCTTGCCGGCACCGCTCGGACCGACGACGGCGACGAAGGCACCGTTACGGATCGGAAAAGCGCTGCCTTGCGCGCGCTCCAGCATTGCCGAGACCATCATGCGACGCGGCGCCCCTCGCGCCAGACTGTGCGAACGACCGGTATCTGGTCATCGACGCGGACACGCACCAGATCGGCACGGCGGCCTGTCTCGATGATGCCTCGATCTTCAAGGCCAACCGCATCTGCCGGATTCTTCGATACCATGGCAACGGCCTGCGGAAGGGAAATGCCCTCGACCGCCTCGCCAAGGAAGAATGCCGACTGGATGAGACTGAAGGGAATGTAGTCGGACGACAGTATGTCGAGCATGCCGCCGGCGGCGAGCATACGCGCCGACACATTTCCTGAATGCGAGGCGCCGCGCATGACGTTCGGCGCCCCCATGAGCACGCCGAGCCCGGCATCCTTGGAGGCGCGTGCGGCCTCTTCGGTGGTCGGGAATTCGGCAACGCGAATGCCCTGTTCGACCGCCTCGTCGACATGGGCCAAGGTGGCGTCGTCATGGCTGGCCAGCACAATGCCGCGCTCTCGGCAGGCCTGGGAAATCGCCAGGCGGTTAGGCGCCGAGTTCTGCGCCGACTGCGCCATGCGCTTCTGGCAATAGTCGCGGAACACCTCGTCCGACATTTTCAGTTTGCCCTTGTAGTAGAGCGCATAGGATTCGATCTTGGCGAACTGACGCTGACCAGGCGCGTGATCCATCAGCGATGCCATCTTGACGCGCTCGTCGCCGTCGAACTGATCGAAAGCGTCCTGGCAGTCGCCCGCCGATACCTCGCAACGCAAATGGATAAAATGGTCGGCGCGCAGCCTGTCCTGCCGGACGCTGTCGTCGATCGC
>JBBSOT010000185.1:0-9631 GCA_038259455.1 Hyphomicrobiales bacterium
GCGAAACCGCCCTCAACGCTCTGCTTGCCCTTTGTCTGCTCGGCCTGCCCTTCGTCGCCAACGCGGCAGGCGAACCCTTCTACGTAACACTTGCCACCCGCATGGCAGTGCTGGCGCTCGCCGCCACCGGGCTCAACCTGGCGCTCGGCTTCGGCGGGCTGGTATCGTTCGGACATGCCGCCTTTTTCGGCATCGGCGGATACGTGGCGGGAATCCTTGCCGCCCACGCATTCAACGCCGAGCCGCTTTTGACCTGGCCGATGGAGATCGGTGGCTCGAACCAGATGCCGCTGATCTGGCTGGTCGCTGGTCTTGCCTGCGGGATTGCGGCATTGCCGATCGGCGCAATCAGCCTCAGAACCAGTGGCGTCTACTTCATCATGATCACGCTGGCGTTTGCACAGATGATCTATTATTTCGCCATCTCCTGGCCGTCCTATGGCGGCGCCGACGGCCTGTCGATTACGCTGCGCAACGGGTTTCCCGGCCTTAACACGGCGGTGCCGACGAGCTTCTTTCTGATCTGCTATGGCCTGCTTATGGCCACCTTGCTCTTCAGCTGGCGGCTTCGCGATTCACGCTTCGGCGCGGCGCTGCAGGCAGCGCGCCAGAATGAGGCTCGGGTGGCGGCAGTGGGCATAGAACCGCTGCGTGTCCGGCTATGGGCGTACATGTTTTCGGCAATGATCACCGGCGTGGCGGGCGCGCTGTTTGCCGACCTGACACGCTTCGTCAGCCCCTCCATGCTGTCGTGGCAGATGTCGGGGGAGCTGATCGTGCTGATCATCCTCGGCGGCACCGGCCGGCTGTTCGGGCCGGTGGCCGGTGCCATTGTTTTCGTGATGCTGGAGTTCGTGCTTGGCGGGCTGACCGATCGCTGGCAATTCTTCCTCGGGCTGATCCTGCTTGGCGTAGTGCTGTTTGCGCGCGGCGGCCTGATCGGCCTGATCGCCGGGAGGCCGCGCCATGGCTGATCCGGTGCTGGAAATACGCAATCTGTCGAAGAGTTTCGGCGCACTGAAAGCGACTGACGATGTGAGCCTTGACCTGAGGCCCGGCGAGATCCACGCGCTGATCGGGCCGAACGGCGCCGGCAAGACGACGCTGATGCAGCAGATTTCCGGTATACTGAAACCGTCGGCAGGCTCTATCCGCTTTCTCGGCGAAGACATTGGCGGCCTGGGCGTGGCGCAACGTGCAGGAAGGGGGCTGGGACGGACCTTCCAGATCTCCTCGCTTGCTCCGGAGTTTTCGGCGCTCCGCAATGTCATGCTCGCCGTGATGGCCAGGCAGGGTTCGAGCCTCCGGTTCTTCAAGAACATCATGAGCGACGAAAGCCTGACCAAACCGGCAATGCAGGCGCTCGGACGGACCGGCCTCGCCGAACGGGCGGCGATCCCGGCAGCGGAGCTGTCGCATGGCGAACGGCGGCAGCTGGAGATTGCCATAGCGCTGGCGCTCGGCTCGAAGGCCTTCCTGCTTGACGAGCCGATGGCCGGCATGGACCCTGAAGGCGCCAAGGCGCTGACAGGGTTTCTGGACGGCCTGCGCAACGAGGCGCCGATCCTGCTTGTGGAACATGACATGGATGCGGTGTTTGCGCTGGCCGACCGGGTCAGCGTTCTGGTCTACGGGCGCATCATCGCCAGTGGCAGCGTCGCCGATATTCGCAGCAACGCAGAGGTGCGCGCGGCCTATCTTGGAGACCCGGCATGACGCTGCTGAAAGTCGCCGGCATTGAAACGTTTTACGGCGCCAGCCAGGCGCTTTTTGGCGTCGACCTGGAAATCGCCGAGGGCGAGGTCGTGGCGCTCATGGGGCGCAATGGCATGGGCAAGACGACGACGATCCGCTCGATCTGCGGACTGAGCCCAACGCGCAGCGGCACCGTCGAATTTGCCGGCGGCAGCATTGCACGGCAACGACCATTCCGTATCGCTCGGCTTGGGATAGGCCTGGTGCCGGAAGGCCGCCGCTGCTTTGCAAACCTGACAGTGCGCGAAAATCTGGTAGCGGCGGCGCGCAGCGGAAAATGGATGATCGACGGCGTGGTCGGGCTTTTCCCGCGGCTCGGTGAAAGGCTTGGCCAGTCGGCCAGCACGCTGTCCGGTGGCGAGCAGCAGATGCTGGCGATCGGGCGCGCACTGATGACCAACCCACGGTTGCTGATCCTCGACGAGGCGACGGAGGGACTGGCGCCGCTGATCCAGCAGGATATCTGGGCGGCCATCCGCCTTCTGAAGCGGGACGGCCAGTCAATCCTTGTGGTCGACAAGACGATGCGTTCGCTGCTGCCCGTCGCAGACCGCTGCGTGGTGCTGGAAAAGGGCCGCACCGCATGGACCGGACGGCCTCAGGGGCTGACCGAGGAATTGCAGGACCGCTATCTCGGCGTGTAATCGGCGGGCGACCAGCCAAAAGTTGGGCCATGGGTGACAGAATGAGGAACCGAATGTCAGACGCTTGAAGACGGACGGTACCAGTGCAATTGTCTGCCAGCATTGGCTATGCCTGAGCAGATCGCACACCCTTTTGAATACCTAGGAGCAGATGGTCGACACTCGGGATGAACAACAGGATCCAGCAGTCCGGCTAGCAAGTCTTGAATGTGAGCGCCGCGCCCTCCTGGCCCTGTGCCTCAATTATGACCGGCTGCTGGACTCGGTGGTGACTTCGCGCCGCTGGCGATATGGGAATGCAATCGGGTCGCTGGCAGGCAGGCTCCCGCAACCTGTCCGTGCGCTCGGGCTCGGCGTGGGGCGAAAAATAGCTACAAGCAAGACGATACGCTCATGGCTTAGTCTGCCCCGACCGGACGCAGAATACAGCACCTTGAGAAACCGTCTCTTTTCACTGGCGTTTCCAGATACTGCGCCCATCGCCAGCCTCTCGCATGACGATCTCTCGCAAGCAGAACTGGCAGTTACCGTTGTAGCCGTCCTGTACAACAACGAGGCAACTGTCGCTGAATTCCTGTTGGCCATGAACGCCCAGACCTATCAGGATCAGATAGAGATCGTTCTGGTGGATGACTTCTCATCGGACACCGGCGTGGCCCGCGCCGAAGAGACCATTCGGCAAATGGGTAGCGGTTGTCGGATCTCGCTCAAGCTTCTGAGGAATGCGACCAATCTGGGCAACTGCCCGAGCCGGAATGCCGGAATTCGAGCAGCGACAGGTGACATTCTGTTCGTGATCGACGCGGATTGCATTGTGAACGAGGACTTCGTTGCGGCCCATATCGCCGAACACCGCAGAGGTTTCGGCGTGGCAATCGGTCCGATGGGGATCGAGTCCAATGGGCGTGACATCAATGAGCTTATAAGTTCGCTGGTTGGCAGCAGGGAGGAGACCGCCAAGTCCATGCGACTCCAGGACGCCACGTCGCTGACGAGCGCAGTCAACTGCGTGACACGGAATTTCTCGGTTACCAGGCAGGCGGTTAAACTCCTTGGCCGCGACCTTTTCGACGAGCGTTTCACCTACAGAAATGCCCCGGATACGGGTTTCGGCTGGGAAGACGTTGAAATGGGCGCCAGCCTGCGACGGTCGGGAGCGACTATTGCGTTCACCTGGAATGCGATCAGCGTCCACGTCAGCCATGCCGGGTCGGTGAACGACAGGACGAAGGCCTTGGGCTCCGCCAGGAACTTCGCACTATTGATGTCGCTGCACCCGGAGCTGTTCTTCGAGTCGCGGGATTGGGCACGCTACACGTTCGGTCGCATCTCGGCCTGGCTTACGCGCCACGGCATCGAACCGGCGGAAATCCTTGGCGATATAGCCACCATGCTTGCGGATGAACCGACCACAGACGCCTCCAATCAAAACCTGGTCGTCTACACCGCCGTCGCCGGAGGCTACGACAAGGCCCTCCCGGCCAAGCCAACGGATGGCGTTACCTATGTCCGGTTCAGCGACTCCTCAGTCGGGGCGCCGGGATGGCAATCCCGTGATTTTACCCAGATCGCATCGGATCCCGTGCGTACGGCAAAG
The DNA here is from genome assembly GCA_038259455.1 of Hyphomicrobiales bacterium. Taxonomy (GTDB): domain Bacteria; phylum Pseudomonadota; class Alphaproteobacteria; order Rhizobiales; family Rhizobiaceae; genus CAMYMG01. Next base: position 3,997 of record JBBSOT010000185.1, read on the forward strand.
AAACCCAAAGTATTGCCCCACTTATTTTTGCAGGAGGCTGACTGGAGCATCTGGATGGACGGAAACATCCAGCTGATCGCGCATCCCTCGGAAGTGATTGCCGAAGTGGCAGCATCCGGCTGCCATATCGGAGTGTTCAGGCATCCGGACCGCAGTTGTATCTACGAAGAGGCGATCCAGTGCATCCGCCGGAAAAAAGATGAACCGGATTTGATCATCGAGCAGATGCAGCGCTATCGCAATTCTCACTATCCGCAAAAGAATGGGCTGGCAGAATGCAATGTGATCGTGCGCCAGCACAATGTGCCGGCGGTGGTCGCGGCCATGAAATTGTGGTGGGCGGAGATCGAAGGTGGCAGCCGGCGAGACCAGCTCAGTTTCAACTACGCCCTGTGGAGATCGGGGTTGCATTATCACGAACTGTCCGGCGGGAGCCTGAATGTAAGGACGGACGCGCGTTTCCGCTATTTGCCGCACGCAAACGCGTGATTGATCAGTGGAGACCCGCATCGAGCCCGTACGACCCGTGAATGGAACAACGCGATGAACTCGGCGCGGGTGGTCCTCTATGAACCGGCAACGGTGCTTCTGTCGCAATTCGGCATGAAGAGACAACTGCCAGAAGGCGTTGCCAGCGACCCGCTGCGGGTTGCAAAGCTTGACGCCAATACGATGTTCTTCGATGTTTTTCGTTTGGCGTGGGATGGAGCCATACTGTGCCTCGGCCCGCCCCTTTCCAACTGCCATCCGAGCTTCACAGACCTCGGCTTTACAGGGGCGGACGACGCCCCTATCGCGGCGCGGTGGCAGCATCCCAGGATCACCCAGCAATACGCGCTGCGAGTAACGCTGAATGGTCAGGGGCCCGAAACTCTTGACGCAGTGAGGCTGACAGACGGAACGACAAAAGTTACGATCGCCGTGTCACAGTCGCAGGCTGCTCTTCTTGCGGACCGCCGGGTGCTGGTGACGTTATCGAGAGACAATCCCTTGCCCTGGATACGAGACTGGGCGACCTTTTACGTGCGTTTGCACGGCGCCAACGCAATCCTGCTCTATGACAATGGCTCGCAAAGCTATTCCGCCTCAGAAATAGCCGTGGCGCTGGCCGACATACCGGGACTGAAGATCGTCATCATTGTCACCTGGCCGTTTCCCTATGGCAATGATGGCACGCCGGGCCAACCTTCGACCGAAAACTTCTGTCAGACAGGCGCGCTTGATCACGCAAGGCGCTGCTTTTGTCCATTTGCCCGCTCGGTGCTCAATGTCGATATCGACGAGTTGCTGCCTGCCGACGGCATGTCCATTTTCGAGCAGATCGAAAAGAGCCCGTTTGCCGTGCTGCTGTTTCGTGGCATCTGGGCCGAGGCGCCCGGCATCGAAAGTCGTGATGCTCTCAAGAGCGTTCGCCATGCCGATTGCACGTATGCATGGAAGAAGCAGATGCAGACCGTTGCTGAAGGTGAGGTTGAGGGCTTGTGCCGCACCAAATGGGTCGCCGTTCCATCACGCTGCGGCGAAGACGTCGAATGGGGCATCCACGACATCTATCCAGCAACACAAAATGCGCGCGCTACACAGTCGGACTGGCGTGCGATCGACCAGTTTCGCTTCCATAGACACTGCCGCCAGATCAATATCGGCTGGAAAGTCGACAGATGGCGCAGCAGCCGCAATTTCGATGCTGTGTGCATCCCCGACCGGGCGATGGAGCGTGTATTCGCCAGCACATTTGCGGTCGAGGACAACCGGTAGGCCTTCTCAAATGAGTGCTCGGGTTGGCACTGCTGCGATCGCACGCTTCGCCTAGCCGATGGCCGTAAAACCACACGATAGCCGGCCCTTTCGGCAAGTGGGCTTTCGTGACATCTACCAGTTGACGTCACGTCATATACTTAGTCGACAACACATGATATCTTAACGCCGTGTTAAGCATCGCCGCGCGTTGTCGACCGCTGACTGGGCATCCAGAAAACTTCTCCAGCAGCGGGGAAGAGCAGCGATCGTGTTTGGGGGCGTATGATGTTGATGATTGGATCGATACTTTCCTTTCTATGCTGCTCCATCGTTCTTGCCAGTTCAGCATTTGCCGCTGAGCCAGTGGGCAAGGCCATTCTGATCAATACGTCGGTAACTGGAAACGGTGGCTCACTTGCTGCCAGTTCCCCTGTGCATCGCGACGAAAGAATTCGAACTTCCAGTTCAGGGCTCGGAGAGTTCATTTTCAGGGACGGGACAAAGTTCGCCGTCGGCGCCGGATCGTCGGTTGTCATCGACAAGTTCGTCTTCAATGATGACAACACGGCCAAAGCGCTCAGCATCAAAACTGCCAAAGGCTCCTTCCGATGGATCAGCGGCGCATCGAAATCGTCGGCCTACAAGATCACTACCCCGGTTGGTACATTGGCGGTTCGTGGGACAGCGTTCGACTTCTACGTTGGATCGGGCGGAACCACAGCAGTCGTGCTCCTGAATGGCTCCGCCCAATTTTGCGGTCGTGGCGGATGTCAGCAATTGCGCAGGCGATGCGACGTTATCATCGCGACCCGTGCAGGCATATCAAGCCCGCGGCGACTTGACCGCAGCATTCTGAATGAGCTTCGTGATCAGCGTGCCCTGCCCTTCCAGACGGGGGCTCAACGATTATCGTCGAGGTTGCGCGCAAGAGGCAGCGGATGCCTTAGCGCCGCCTCGCTGACCACGCCGTCGCAAAAGGCAATCAGGGGCGCTACGCCGGCCACACCTGGGAAGGGACCGCAAAGCCCCGGCCAAGAGACAGGAGGCAAGCGAGGCAACAACGGCAAGGGAAACGGGGCCGGCGATGGCTCACCGAACGGGAAGAGCGATACGAACGGATAATTGTTGACCGGTCGCACAAACGAAAGCTTCATTGAAGCTTTCAGGCGCATTCGCCAGGGCGCTTGAGTTTTCTTCACATTGTGGCCGATGAAGTCACCAATCGACCCAAATTCGCTGGACGGAAGGGCTCAAGCCTGAGCCAGAGGTCTGGCGGGCGACAACCCCTCGATCGAAGTCGATCAACTGGAAAGAATGGTGCCCAAGGGCGGATTTGAACCACCGACACGCGGATTTTCAGTCCGCTGCTCTACCCCTGAGCTACTTGGGCCACTGTCCGTCATGCCGGGTCATATGCTGCATTGCGGATTTCAAGGGAGCACTGGGCAGCCCTTGAAAGCGGGTGGGTTATAGCACGGGAAATCCGGCTGTCCAGCGCCCGCAGCGCAAATCGAACGCAGATTCGAGCCTTGGTCCGCGGCGCACTGGAGCCACCGTTTCAACCATCGTTGGTTCGGGTTGGAACCGCAGCGTTTTCAGGGGCTTCGTCTTCCTCGTCATCGCGCACTGGAATGGCGTAGGCGCCAGAAAGCCAGCGGTTGAGATCGACATCCTTGCACCGGGTCGAGCAGAACGGGAAGGTGGCGCGCGCTGAAGGCTGCCCGCATTCCGGGCAAGGCCGCTTGGGGCGCAGCGGCGTCACGGTGGCACCGCCGCCACTCACGCCTTCGCTCCCGACAGCCAGTTGAAGTGGACCTGATAGCCGTCGGCATTGAGCAAGCCGACCGTTTCATAAAGCGGCAGCCCGACAATGTTGGTGTAGGACCCTGTCAGCTTGACCACGAAGGTACCGGCCAGACCCTGCACGGCATAGCCGCCCGCCTTGCCGCGCCATTCACCGGAGGCCAGATAACTCTCGAGTTCCTCGCGGCTGATGCGCTTGAAGCGCACCCGGCTCTCGACGAGACGCTGGCGAACCCTGCCGGACGGCGCAATCAGGCAGACCGCCGAATAGACCCGGTGCGTGCGGCCCGAAAGCATCTGCAGGCAATTGGAGGCCTCGTCGAGCATTTCCGCCTTGGGCAGGATGCGACGGCCAAGCGCCACCACGGTATCGGCAGCCAGCACAAAACACGGCACGAAGTCCGCTTCGCTCTTCAGCGAGGCAAGTGCCTTTTGCGCCTTCTCCTTGGCCAGGCGCTTGGCCAGCGAACGTGGATGCTCCGAGCGAATCGGCGTTTCGTCAATATCGGCCGGCAGCAAACGGTCCGGCTCAATGCCGGCCTGCTGCAACAGCTCGATACGACGGGCTGAACCCGACGCAAGCACAAGCTTTTGAAAAACGCTCATCGGGACAAGCGGCCAGTGGCCGTCCTATTTGAAGCGATAGGTGATGCGGCCCTTGGTAAGGTCATATGGCGTCATCTCGACAAGGACCTTGTCGCCGGTGAGCACGCGAATGCGATTCTTGCGCATGCGTCCGGCGGTGTGGGCAATGATTTCGTGTTCGTTTTCGAGCTTCACCCGAAACATCGCGTTCGGCAACAGCTCGGTCACGGTGCCCGGAAATTCGAGGACTTCTTCCTTCGGCATTCTTTACCTTTGTTCTGGATCATATTCCGGCGGCCTGCCCGGAATTGCGCGGAACCTATATTATTGTCGCCGCTTTGTGAACACGCATAATCAAGGCTGTTTCTGGCCGAAACGCGACTCTATTCGCGCCTTCAGCCGGTCGCGAACGTCGGTATAGGCAGCCAGGATCTGTTCGCGCGATCCGCGCGCCGATGTGGGATCGGCGGTCGGCCAGTATTCGACATCCACGGCAATGGTTCGGGTGAGTTCCAGCGCTGCGTGATGCGCCTCCGGCGCCAGGGTAACAATCAGGTCGAAATAGAGATCTTCAAGATCGTCAAGGGTACGCGCGTGTCGCTCGCCCAATGAAAGGCCGGCCTGCGCAAGAGCGGCTTCAACGAACGGATCCGGTTCTCCGGCATGGATTCCGGCGGATGTGACAAAGGTCGATGCAGGCAATACCTCGCGCGCCAGGCGCTCGGCCATCGGCGATCGGACCGCGTTCATGCGGCACATGAACAGCACAGAGCGCGGAAGCGGGCCGACGGACAGGTTCTAGCCTCGCCAGTGCAGGACGCAGACCAGGGTGAACAGTCTGCGCGCCGTTCCGAAATCGATGTCGACCTTGCCGGAAAGCCGATCCATGAGCGTCTGGGAACCTTCGTCGTGAAGGCCGCGCCGTCCCATGTCGATCGCCTCGATCTGGCTGGGCGTCGATATGCGGATCGCTTCATAGTAGCTTTCGCAGATCATGTAGTAGTCCTTGACGATGCGCCGGAAGGGCGTCAGCGACAGGATGTGGGTGACGACCGGATCGCCATTTTCGCGAGACACGGAAAACACCAGGCGCGCCTCGACAAGAGACAGAGCAAGCCGGTAGGGCCCGCCCTCCGGATCATTGGTCGGTGCAAAGCTGTTTTCCTCGAGCAGGTCGAAGATCGCCACGGCGCGTTCATGCTCGACATCCGGGGTCGCGCGACCGATCGATTCGTCGAGGACGACATCGATCAGCTTGCAGTTTTCGCGACCGTTTTCGGGCATGTCACATATTCAGCCGGATGGCGACCGAGCGCCCGTGGGCGTCGAGGCCTTCGGCTTTCGCAAGCGCAATGGCCGCCGGCGCCAACAGACGCAGTTGTTCCGGCCCGAGCTTGAGAAGCGACGTGCGCTTCATGAAGTCGAGCACCGAGAGGCCGGACGAGAACCGCGCCGAACGTGCAGTCGGCAGCACATGATTGGAGCCGCCGACATAGTCGCCGATGAC